>DATLWF010000302.1:0-3999 GCA_035576605.1 Blastocatellia bacterium
AAGCTCGGCGGGCTGAAGGCGTTCATGGACGGCTCGCTCGGTTCGACGACCGCTTTGTTCTTCGAACCGTTCAGCGATGCGCCTGACACTTCGGGTTTGATGGTCGATGACAACATCCCTGAAGGCAAGCTGAAACAGAACATCAAAGACGCCGACAAAGCCGGGTTGCAGTGCTCGATTCACGCCATCGGTGACAAAGCTAACAACATTCTGCTGAACTATTATGAGGAAGTCGCGAAGGAGAACGGACCGCGCGACCGCCGCTTCCGAGTCGAGCACGCGCAGCACCTTTTGCCCGGCGACATTCCACGATTCGCAAAGCTCGGCGTGATTGCGTCGATGCAGCCTTATCACGCGATCGATGATGGCCGGTGGGCCGAGAAGCGAATAGGTCCTGTTCGAATAAAGACTACTTATGCGTTTCGATCGCTGCTCGACTCAGGCGCGACGCTGGTGTTCGGGTCAGACTGGTTTGTCGCGCCGTTGTCGCCGATTCTTGGAATTCACGCGGCGGTGACGCGCCAGACAATCGACGGCAAGAACCCGAGTGGTTGGATTCCCGAGCAGAAGGTGACCGTTGAGGAGGCGGTGCGAGCTTACACCTCGACGTGTGCTTACGCTGAGTTCGCCGAGAAGAACAAGGGCACGCTCGAGGCCGGCAAGCTGGCTGACCTGGTTGTGTTGTCTCAGGATATCTTTCGGATAAGCGCCAACGAGATTTGGAAGACAAGTGTGGTCTACACAATCGTCGGCGGACATGTTGTTTATGGGAAGTAGAGGCAAGCTTATGCGATTAAGGTATAGGCCTGAGCATAAACCATTACACAGGCTAGGGGTGGGGGGAGGCTCGAGGTCTGGAAAGGCTCGAGGTCAGGAAGGGTGGCTTGCCCCCGCTCTTTTTGGTAAGCGATACACCGCCTTCAGACGAGAGCGGGGGCAAGCCACCCTTCCTGACCTCGAGCCTGTGCTGGCGCTAAGCTGAATTGCAGTATCAAGAGCGAGTGTTTGCATTCTATGCCGGCGGTTCTGCCGAAATACACTCTCAATCTATGAGGACTCAACACCTATGACCAAACTTGCTCGAGTGCTCGGGCTTCGCGATCTGACGCTGCTCACAATCGGGTCGGTGATCGGCTCGGGAATATTTCTCGTTCCGGGTGAAGTGCTCAGGCAGGCTGGCGGGCAGGTCGGTCCTGCGATGCTGGTCTGGCTCGTAGGCGGTGTGCTGTCGCTGCTGGGCGCGCTGACTTACGGTGAGCTGAGCGCGGTTAACCCGAAGGCGGGTGGGATCTACGTCCACCTTCGAGATTGCTTCGGTCCGCTCCCGGCTTTTTTATTCGGGTGGACGTTGTTCTTCGCGATGAACGGCGGCACGGTCGCGACGCTTGCGGTCGCGTTCAGCACAATGTTATCCCAGATCATTCCGCTGTCTGGCGCGATGACCAAGGTCGTGTCGATCACAATGATCGCTGTCTTGACTCTGGTGAACATTAAAGGGACCAGGGAAAGTGCCGACTTGCAGAACTGGACGACCGGGATAAAAGTTGGCGCGATACTGCTGATGGCCGTTGCTCTTTTCGCATTCGGGCACGGCTTCTCGGAATCGAAGGCCGCGATATGGCCGAGCGCTTTCAGCGGCTCGCTCGCTTCTGGTTTCGGGCTCGCGATGATCGGCGTGCTGTGGGCCTACGAGGGATGGCAGTACGTAACCTTTAGCGCGGGAGAAGTCGTCAACCCCCAGCGAAACTACCCGCGCGCTTTGTTCGTTGGAACTGCGGCGCTGATCGCCATCTACCTGCTCGCGAACCTGGCATACCTTGCGGCGTTGGGCCCCGCTGGCGTAGCCGGCTCCACCAGCGTAGCTGCCGAGTCTCTAACTGCCGTAGTAAACCCAACTGCGGCGAAGCTGATCGCTCTTACGATTCTGGTGTCCGTGTTCAGCGCCGCTAACAGCAACGTTCTCACTTGCCCGCGAGTATATTACGCGATGGCTAACGACGGTCTGTTCTTTCACAAGCTTGCCGAAGTTCACCCTCGCTTCGGCACTCCGGCGTTCGCGATCATAGCCGGCTCGTCGTGGGCTGCGGTTCTCGCGCTGGCGGGAAGCTTCACCGAGCTGTTGACTTACGTTATCTTTTGCGGGTGGATTTTTTATGGTCTGTGCGCAGCGACCATCTTCGTCTATCGCAAACGCATTCCAGAAGCAGACCGGTCCTACAGAGTTCCCGGTTATCCGTGGACGCCGTTGTTGTTCATCGTCGCCGCGTTCGTTTTGGTGGCCAACACTCTGTTCAACAATCTGAGAGATCAGCCTGGTAAGACCGGGCTTGCGCTGGGCACTATAGCGCTGGGGCTCCCGGCTTACTTCATCTGGCGCGCGCGCAACGCGGGAATACTCGAGCCTCCTGTCAGCCCCGAGCCGAACTCCTAAGACCGAGAATCGCCGATTCGATCTGCCGCCGGATCAAGGATAGCCGCCTAGATTTCCCGATTCTCCAATTTGCGCCAAATTCCTGTTGAGGCACACACGCACATTCGGATGTGTACTGTTGCCGGTCAGCGCGCACCATATCGTGCGCACACGTCACTCGTACGCGCCTGCAAACAGCGCCTGTAAATACCTATAAACAAACGCTCGTCGGCAACTCGGTAAACCCATCCTTGTAACTTCGCATCGCTATTAAGCGGCGAGTTCGGGCATCGTTGTTGCAGTGTCAGCAGCTGACGAACTAAGCCTGCGCGGAGGGTGAGAACATGCTTAAACAATTTACTCAACGTCTGTCGAGCATTTCGCGGCGGACCGCAATAGTAACCGCCTTGATCGTAGTCATCGCGGTTTCAGGTATAGCGCTGCTGCTTACGCGCGGAGGGTCGGAAGCCAAAGCCGATCCAGCGATGCAGCCGCACGCGGCACGCCTCGACCGAGTCGATGGGAGCGTGGGCATCGCTCGCGCGGAGGACGGAGACAAGCAACCCGATTGGGCCGAAGCTAGCGTTAACACGCCGGTCACGGTTGGCGACCGTATTTACGCGCGAGATTACGCGCATGCGTCGATTGCGCTGACGGGACACAACTATGTTCGGTTGAACCCGGCCACTTCCCTCGACGTGCTCGCGCTCGAAGATCACAGAACGCAGCTCGCGCTTCGAAGCGGGTCGGCGCTATTCGATGTTGGCGCACTTGCTCATGAGGAGTTGTATGAGGTTGCAACGCCATGCGGCGCAATCGATCTCAAAGAGCCCGGGCTTTATCAAATCGGCCTGGACGGCGGCAACGCGATCATCTCCGTGCTGAACGGACTCGCTCAAGTGGTCGGACAGGAAGGGTCCGGATACATAAGCAAGGGTCAGGTGTTTACACTCGAAGGTGCGACAGCGGCGCAAGCGCTGGCGTCTACCCTTGCGCCGGGTACGGCGGGCGACATCGTTGACGATTATTACCGCTACCGATACCCGAAAGTTTACAACGGGCGCTATCGGAACTACGACGCTTACCTGTCCGACCCGTCGTACTACGACCCCTATCGCACCTCCGTCAGCTATCAATATCTGCCGGCGGATATTCCAGGACTGTATGACCTCGACTCCTATGGCGATTGGGTTGACGTTAACGACTACGGCCACTGCTGGGCGCCGCGTGTCAGCGCGGGCTGGGCGCCGTTCCGCTCGGGGTACTGGGATCTGGATGACCTCTGGGGACCGTCGTGGGTTTCGTCGGAACCCTGGGGTTGGGCGCCATATCACTACGGCCGCTGGGCATTCGTGAATCAGCGCTGGTTCTGGGTTCCGATTGAAGTGAGGACCCGGCCAACATATTACCCTGCGCCGGTCGCCTTCTTTTCGCTGGCGGACCAGATCGCCTGGGTGCCGCTCGGCCCCAGTGAGGTGTATGTGCCGAGGTACTACGACAACTTTCAGCCGCGATATCTTGCATCGGCGGAGATAGTCCGAGTGGTGAGTGTGCAGAACACTTTCGTGAACTTTAACGCGCCCGGCGCA
>DATLWF010000303.1:0-9256 GCA_035576605.1 Blastocatellia bacterium
TGTTGGCAGCCGATTGATTAGCCCTGGCGACTGGCGCGGCCGGTGTCCCACTTATGATTTCCGCGAAAGGGCGAACAGCGCTCGCGAAGCTCTCAACCTGCTGCCTTGCCTCCTGCTGTGTGACTTTCTTCATCCCGGCAGGCACATCAAACTGCGCGGGATTAGGATTGATCTGAACATCACGCACTTCGACAATCACCCGCGACTTTGCTCCAGCGGTCGCCGCCGTGTTCAGCTCAGAGCGGAGCGGTAAACCGGTTTCCTGATCCACAAAGATCACGCCATCGGTCTGCGTCGAAGGGTCCACCGCCCTGCTTACCCGATACTTGATTGCAGTGCGTCCGTTCACCGGCTCGAGACCGAGCTTTTCATACTGTCGCGATCCCAGGCGCTCGGCAATTGAGTTCGGGGTCAAGACGCTACCCAACTGGAACCCCAGGGCGTCCGGTGTAAGCTCGACGTATTGTTTGCGCTCAACCAGAACCAGGTACTTCAAACCCGATTTTTCCAGGTACACGATTTGACCCAGTGGCGCGGGGAATACGAATGTCCACCGCCGATCAGCCCCCACTTTGGCGAGGCTGAGTTGCTGCGTCAACATTGGGGCGGGAGCTTCAGAGGTGGTACCTTGAGTGCTGATGGTCATCGCCACGCCGTAGCGTTCGGGCACCTTGATGTCAATAGTCGAGGACTGGCTGCTTGCCGTACGTGAGCCGGCGTTAGCATTATCGTTGCCGCCGGATTTTGACGTTGATCCCGCCAGGTTTGCGTTGGATCCTTTGGATGTTTCGCTACAGCCTGAAGCAAGGCAGGCGAGCGTGATCAGAATCGCTATGAGTGCGGGCCGAAACGCGCGAATCGGGCGATGGTGAGACTTCTGATAGCGACAAAACAACAACGGCATCCGATCCTCCCTGAGTTCGCAGCAATGCTACTTTGCAAACGCTGCACTGGCAAGCGTTGATGGTTTCCGCTCAGTCTCCGGTCTTCCGAATGATGCTGCTAAGAAAACTATTGTTTGTGCCGCGTTTTGCTTTATCCTAGGTAGAAGCGGCTCGTAATCGCGAGACGCGATCACACCTTGGCAATGCCCCTAAGTGCTGGTGTAGAGGGAACTTACATCTCCCTTGGAGCAACAAATCTCGGTCTTTAAGACCCGTGACTGCTGAACTCATCTGTGGAGGTGAACAGGCATGCCGCATACCACCCTATTCAAACTGTATTCGTGTCGCATTGCATTATGCATACTCGTTATTGCTCTTGTATCGCTTGCCAACAACGGCACACTGATTTCACGTGCAGAATCAAATAGTCCCGGAGGCGCTTCCACTCAGAGCTTCGCCCCTCTTACAGGAGCGCCCGAAATATCAAGCTGCGTGATGTATCAGGCCAATGGTGCAGCCGGCTGCCGCAATTCGACTCCTACGGAATCGATGGCGATCGCCCGCCGCGACCTGACTCGGGAGCTTCGCTCGATAACTCCGCCCAGTCTGCAAAGCGCCGGCGGCTTGCAGATAGTTCTACGGGCAACGCCGGAGCTTGACGCGAATCCACAGGCGAAGGCTGCGTTCTTGCGAGCCGCCGATCTGTGGGCCTCGCGGGTTCAAAGTTCGACCACGGTCTTCATCGACATCGATTTCGGGTCGACGTGGTTCGGCAATGCTTTTCCGCAAGGCGTACTCGGGATCTCCAATCCTCAGATGCTTATCGGGTTGGATCACTACTTTAGGGTGCTCGGCCGGTTGATGGAGTCCGCGACCAACGAGCACGAAAGTTCGCTCTACAACGCGTTGCCAAATTTTACGCCGATGCCGACAGACCTTGGCGAGACGACCAGTATTCTCGCGCCTTCCGCGGTGTATCGCACGCTGGGTTTGATTGGGTCGGATCCAACTTTTGACCCGGCAGGCTTCGGACCGCCGCCGGCGATTGGATTCAACTCGGCGATGGATTTCGACTTCGATTCGAGCGATGGAATCGATCCGGGCAAGTATGATTTCGAAGCGGTGGTCACCCACGAGATGGGGCACATTCTCGGATTCGTCTCGGCTGTCGGTCAGCGAGAAATTAATCCGAATTGTGATCTGGCAGTAACGGTGTGGGACCTATTCAGGCTCCGCCCCGGCGCGTCGATGGAAGAGCTCAGGACAGCGGATCGAATACTGACCTCTGGCGGGGCGCAGGTCTTCTTTGAAGGGAGCTCTGAGCTTCAGTTGTCGACCGGACGGCCTGATGGCTCGTTTGGTGACGGGCTTCAACCGAGCCACTGGCGTGACGACTCGATCGTGGGGCAACGCATAGGAATAATGGATCCGACTATTCCAATCGGAGTACATCAAACGCTTACGTTCAACGACCTGACGGCGCTCGATCTCTTCGGCTACACGCTAAAACCCGTAGGCAACAACAGTCCTGCGATAACAACGCTTGCGGCGGACTTGAACGGCGACGTGCTGACGCTCACGGGCGGGGCCGCCGATGCCGATGGCGACGTCGTGCAAGTCGAAGCGAAATTCCTCAACCAGAAGGGAAACGTAGTTGCGCAAACCGCTCCGTTCGCCGGGGACTTTGGCATTACAAATACAATCGCGCTTCGGCTGCGGTTTACTGGTATGGGCGGTCTTGCCGAGGCGACGCAGATCAGCGTGGTGTTGATCGACAGCCGTGGCAACCGCAGCCCGTCCGTAACCGCTGATTTCAGCGGCGGCGATCCGGGCGCAGTAAAGCTGATCGAGGCTTCTTATGACGGGAGCAGGTTGCAAATAAGAGGCAAGCGGCTGACGAGTGACGCCCAGGTTGAGATCAATGGAGTGATCGTGGCCCCACCCGAGAGCGTCAGCGTGGCGCCGACGGGCAAGAAGCTCTCAATCACCGCTCCGCTCACGTCGTTGAATCTTCACAGCGGTTTTAATCGCATTCGCGTGATCAGCGGCGGCCTGCGCTCGAGTCTGCTTGTGGCGACTCTGTGAGCTACGTAGCATAGACTTTAGCCTGTGTCGCAATTTCTCTAGAAGTAGAGACCCGACGGGTGTGACTAAAAGTGGCTCTTGCATTGGTTTGTTATTCTGTCGCTCTGAGTCGATCCACGACAACGCGAGTTCGCCCTCCTGACGGAGGGCGGCGCAGTTCTGCGGAAGTTACTTTAATCACACCCAGTCCCTGACAAAGACTAAAGTCCATGCGCCCTCTTCACTGATGACTATTACCAATCTGCTTCAATAACTCCCGCACTGCCGTCTCAAGCTGCACATCGTGTCCGGTGTAGCTCTCACCGATCGGCCGCACCACCGGCACGTCAACCGGCCGTGGGGCCAATTCCATCAGCTTCCCATCGCTCGTAGTGATCTTGATGAATGGCAGACGAATGCTCGTGCCGTCGATCAAAGTTGCGCTCGAAGTGTAGATGATCCAGCCGGCGGTTGGCTCGCCGACAACCTTGCCCAGCTTCAACGCGCGATAGCCTTCAGTGAAGTCTTCCGCATCCGAGAGCGAATGTTGATTGGTCACCAGAATCGTCGGCGCCTCGAGCGCTCGTTGACCCAGCACCGTTCGCGCGGGAGCCGAAGGGAATCCGCGCCTGGTCATAGTCATGTAGCCTCGCCGTGCGAGCACATCGATCGCATACGCATTCACAAAGCCGCCATTGTTGTTTCGAACATCGACAACCACTCCTTCGCGCGAATGATTCTCGGTATCCAGATCGACGAACAGTTGCGACAGCGAACCCGATCCCATATCGAACATGTGAACGTAGCCCAGCCGCCCTCCGCTGATCTTCGCCACAAATTCGCGCTTCTCCTCAACCCACTTGCGGTAGAGCAATCCTTTCTCGGTCGCCGTGTTCACCGGCCTCACCGCGACTTCCCGTTTGTTCGCGCCATCGCTTGATGCCGAGACGGTCAGCGAAACGCGCTTCGCTATCTTGAAACTGAGCAATTCATCGACGTTGATGCGCGCTCCGATTTGTGCCCCGTCGATTGCAAGCAGGTACTCGCCCGTTTTGACTCCGGCCAGTGCACCCGGACCGAGCGGAAGGACTTCGGTTACACGCAGCCGGCCGGCGGTTTCGTACTCGGCTCGATCGAATCTAAGCCCAAGCTTTCCGGTCGAAGGTTGATTGCCCGAGAAGGGCGCTGATACTCCCGAGTGCGATGCGTTCAACTCGCCGACCATCAGCGAAAGCAGCCTTCGCATTTCGTCAGGAGTGCGAGCCCCGGCTATGCGCGGTGCGTATTCGGCTCGAACGGATTGCCAGTCGATGCCGTGAAATGCCGGATCGTAAAACCCGTCGCGCAAGTAGCTCCATGCTTGATTGAAGACTTCTATCTTTTCACGGGCAAAGTCCACGTCCATCTCCGCGTTGACCGCGAGCGGACGTGGAGTTCGCGAGTCCACCGCCACCACGTTGATGCGGCCCTGCTCCAGATAAAAGACCTCCTTGCTGTCGGGCGAGAACTGGGCTTGGCGTTTAAAGCCCGGAGTCGAGGTCAATTGCCGAGCCACCGCCGGTTCCCTCGCAAGCTCGTCCAGCGAGTAGATGTACAGATTCTGTTGTCCTGCTGCGCCGGCGATCATCAAAAGCCACTTGCCGTCCGGGCTGATCTCTTGATTTCCGGCATCGACTCCAACGGGCAGCAGACTGAGGCGCTTCTTGATGTCGTCGAAAACGATCTCGACGGGCTTGAGCGGTTGCCTCCGATCGCCGGCATTCGCCGCCGGGGACGCAGCGCTCTCCGTTTCGCTCTGAGCCTGCCGGTTCTCCTGAGGAGGTTGGTCCGTTCGCGACGGCCGCGGTGATTCCTCTTTGAATAGATCGTGGAACTGATCCTCGCGGAAGCGTGGCGTGCGAGGTATCAAATCAACGCGTGCGATCTGACTGTCTTCTGTCCGCTGAGCGGTATCGAACAGAATGAACGTGCCGTCGGGGCTCCACGAGACGGTGTTGTTGAAAACGTTTGCCAGGAAGCTGATCTGTTTAGCTTCGCCCCCAGCCGCGGGAACCAACAACACATTCGTAAACGACTTGCCGCTGGTTGAAGTGAACGCGATCCACTTGTTGTCCGGCGACCAAACAAACGAACGGCTTGAGCTCAGCGGCGGCCGATTGAACATGCCGGTTGCGAGCAGCCGTTCTTGTTTTGAGTCGAGATCGATCACCCGAAGCTCTCGCGCGTCTCGCTCGAATGCGAGCCACTTCCCATCAGGCGAAAAACCCGGAGCCGCATCGCCCGCGGCGTCGCGCGTAAGCTGCGTCTCTATGTTCGATGTGAAGTCGTATAGATAAACGTGCAGCGGGCCATCGCGGTCGGAGACGTACGCCAACTTGCGGCTGTCGGGAGCCCATGCGACCTGCGATTCATTCTGCGGTGTGTTGGTGACTCGCGCGGCGTCGCCGCCATCTTTCGCGGAAGCTGCGAAGACTTCGCCTCGCACTACGAACGCCACCTTCTTTCCGTCGGGTGAAAGCGCGAGTTCCTGGATCTGGTCCGTGAGTCTCAAATGTTCAACAGATGGTCCAACTGGCGCACCTCGCCGAGTGATCGGCACTTCACTCGTCTGACCAGAAGCGGTGTCGAGTTTCCAGATCGCGAAGTTACGCTCGAAGACGATCGCCTTCCCATCGTAAGAAATGTTCGGCCACAGCACGCGCCCGTCTTTGAACCTGGTGACCTGCCTGGCGTCCGCGCTTCCTCCGTGTTCTTTGCGCCGCTGTGGTGACTCTGTGTTGTTACCCGGCGCGAAGCTCTTCACTGATGTGCTCCAGATATTCTGCGCACCGCTTCGATCCGAGACGTAGAAGATGCTCGTGCCGTCCGCGCTCCACATCGGCCACATCTCTTTCGCGCCGCCCTCGGTGATTTGCTCGTAACTCGGGGTCGCGGCGTCTCGCATCAGCCATATCTCGCATTCATCCAGATGCGAGTGACCCTTTCGCCACCATTGCCCCGACGCGATGCCACGCCCGGTGAAGGCCAGGGTCTTCCCGTCCGGCGAAGGGGCCGAAAAGTATTCGCTCGCATAGCGGTCGGCGCTGACCTGCATCGGCGTTCCGCCGTCGGCGTTCACGCGGAAAAGATCGTTCATCCCGGAAATATCGCGGCTCGAAGAGGTGAAGTAGAGCCACCGCCCGTCTCGCGACCACGCGTCAAGCTGATCGTTGACATCGTCGAAGGTCAGGCGCTTTAGATCGCCGGTGTCAAAGCTGAGCACGTAGATATCACCGTTTCCGGTACGATTCGATATGAACGCGAGCTTGCGGCCGTCAGGGGAATAGAGCGGTCGCGATTCGGTAGCTGGATGAGAGACAAGCAGCCTGGCTTCGCCACCGGCGGCCGCCACCGTCCAGATGTCCCCGCCCGAGACGAACGCTATCTCCGAGCGATCCGGGGACAGCGCCGGCTCGGCGAAGCTCGGAACGGAGTCGACCGCTGCCTTGGCGCCCTGCGAAGAATCATTCGCCGGGCTCGCTATCGGCTGAGCGAGCAACACCACCAGAGTAGGAATGATCAGCTTTCTTAGATAAGTCATAAGAGGAACCCCCTGGACGCTTTCGCAACTGGGCGAACAGATACCAGACGATTGCCACGTTCACGAGGAGCACCGCGATCCTGGTGAACGTGACCCGCTTAGCGATTTCGTAGAGCTCGAGCGGGATCAGCGAACACGTGACTATTATCGTGAAGTATTCCGCCCATCGCTTCTTCAGCCAGAGCCCAACGCCTTCCGTGAGCAGCAACGTGGCGTAGAAGAACGAGCCGACGCTTAACTCTTCGAGCTTATGATCGTTCATCAGGCCGAGCTTGGCGATCAATCCGTGAACGAGTCGATTGTCGGGATCGACTCTGATCGCGGCTATCCAATTCGTTGCGATTTCCGATACGTCTTTGTGAAGAAGCTTGATCGCGCCCACGCCGACGGCGACGAGGAGCAGGCCTTTGACGAGCTTGAAGACGGCGATGATCCTGAGACCTTTGCCGTCGTGCTGATGGCCTGAATGAGCGGCAGACGTTCGCTTCTTCGCCATTTGAAGTTCGACCAGACGTTTATGTAGCAAGGTAATTTCGCGAAGCAATACATTAGCAAAGGTCCGGAGAAACACGAAGCAGAGCGGCGAGTTCCATTAAAACCTCACTTCAGTTAGGTGTAAACCGCGTAGTGGTGTCCTATCGATGTTTGCGTGGTTCGGGCTCTCCTGGGCCGCGTAGCGGTTACCTATTGACCTTGTAAATCGATTCTGCAGAATCATAGGTAACCGCTACGCGGCCCACTTGCATCGCCAATCCCGAAGCTATCGATAGGACACCGCTACGCGGTTATCCTCTGTTGCGTTGTTGAAGGTTGCCAAGTTGCCAATTCGAAGTCCAAACTCCAGACACCTCACTGAAGTGAGGTGTTAATGAGAATTTCGGACAATAGCCCATTCATCTTTACAGGTTGCCGCGCTTATATTCATCCGCGATGTATTCGCTGGCGCGCATCGTGAGTGCCAGGATCGTCAGCGTCGGATTCTGGCACGCGCTTGACACAAAGGCCGCGCCGTCGGTGACGAATACATTCTTGGCATCCCAGCACTGATTGAACTTGTTGAGCACTGAATTCTTCGGATCATTTCCCATGCGCGCTGTGCACAGCTCGTGAATGATTCGGCCGGGCGCGGTCAATTCGCCGCCTTTCCAGGTTACCTCTGCGCCTGCTGCCTTCAATATCTCCTCGCTGGCCGCGGCTGCATCTTTCGCCATTTCGCGCTCGTTGTCCGAGTGCTGAATGTGAATCTTAAGCGCAGGTATCCCCCAGGCATCCACCACGCCATTCGGGTCTATCTCGACCCGGTTCTCAAACCTCGACAGCATCTCGGCGCGGGTAGTCATCCAAACCGGCGCGGTGTAGTAGTGGCGCACGCGCTTCTTGAACTCAGAGCCAAAGCCCGGGGCGTGCGAGGCGTCTTGCGCAACACCGGGGTACAAATAGGTCGCGGAGCCGCACTCGAATCCGTATCCGCGAACGAATTTCTGCTGTCGCGTCTGCTTGTCGACGTTGCGAAATCGAGGGATGTAAAGCCCTGAGGCTTTGCCGTCTTCATTAGCCGGATCGCGGCCCGCCAGTATGTTAAAGAAGCCGCCTGCGCCGATGCCGCCCCAATGATCTACAAGATAGTGCCCAAGCACGCCCGACGAATTGCCCAGTCCGTTTGGATGCTGCCGCGATTTCGAGTTAAACAGTATTCGCGTTGATTCAAGCGTAGAGGCTG
The DNA here is from genome assembly GCA_035576605.1 of Blastocatellia bacterium. GTDB lineage: Bacteria > Acidobacteriota > Blastocatellia > UBA7656 > UBA7656 > Onstottus_A. The sequence continues at coordinate 8,249 of DATLWF010000303.1, forward strand.
CGACAATGATGACTTTGCCGAAAGCTTCCTGCTCTTGATAGGTGACCCGGTCCACAAACGCTACGCCTTTCGCCTTACCGGTGTTCGTGTCCACTGTGAGATGGCGCACAACTGAATTTGGTCTGAGCGTCATTCGCCCGGTGGCTTCGGCAAGCGGCAAGGTCGAAACAAGAGAGTTGAACATCGCGCCGACATCGCAGCCTTCACCGCAGTTGCCACAGTAGTGACACTTGTGGCGGCGCTTCATCCAGGGCTTCGGCGGAGCCGTGAGCATCGCGACGCGCGAGCTGATTCCTCGCCGCCCTGTCTTTCCGGCGCCTTTTCGCAGCAGTTGTTCGCCGCAGGTCAGCGGCATCGGAGGCATGAATTTTCCATCGGGCAGATGTGGTATTCCGTCGAGGTTGCCGCTAACGCCGATGAACTCTTCGGCGCGGTCGTAGTAAGGAGCTATCTCTGCATAGCTGATGGGCCAGTCGTCACCGAATCCGTCGCGGCTCGCGGCTTTGAAATCCAGGTCAGAAAGGCGCCACGAGAATCGCCCCCAGTGCAGAGTCTTTCCGCCGACGATCCGAGCGCGCACCCACATGAAAGGTTTGCCGGGATCGGTCGTGTAAGGATGTTCAGTGTCTTTCACGTAAAAGTGGCGGCTGAATTCGCTCGCTGTGTCCTGCATCCATTGGTCGTGGCCTTTCCATCCGGGAGGGCCGAAGCCGCGATACATCGATTGAAAAGGCCACTGATGCGAGTTCATGTCCCGCTCAGGAATCACAGGCGGACCCGCTTCGAGCACCAGCACTTCCAAACCGCGTTCGGTCAGTTCCTTCGCAGCCATGCCGCCCGACGCGCCTGAACCAATGATTATCGCGTCATAGATTTTCTGCCTGGCCAACGCAGCCTCCTATGAATACAATGGCAAATCGATAGTGCAACCGAGGCGGAACTCGGGGCGCTTCCCAGAGCTTTATTCTTGTAAAGATCGGCGAAACCGTATCACAGCACAAAGCGCGG
>DATLWF010000304.1:0-18042 GCA_035576605.1 Blastocatellia bacterium
CTACCATTGCGAGGAAATCAACCGTGACCGCAGCTCATCGGTGAAGTTAGAGGTTCAGGTCTAAAGAAGGAAATGCACGTCAGCCGCTACGCGTTATCAGGTTTGCCGCCCCTGTTGTAGTCATCCTCGAATCGCGTGATGTCGTCCTCACCAAGGTAAGCGCCACACTGGACCTCGATAAAAACCAACGGGCTTGTTCCGGGATTTGCGACTCTGTGTTTGGTCCGCGGCGGAATGAGCGCATCCTCGTTCGCGCGCAACCGGATCTCGCGTTCGCCCAATGTGACTATCGCTTCGCCGGTGACGATGACCCAGTGTTCGCTACGGCTCTGATGCATCTGAAGGCTAAGGCGGTGACCAGGGGTCACTTCGATGCGCTTCACCTTGTAGCCGTCGCCTTCCGCGAGCACTTCGTACATGCCCCAGGGGCGCTCGTCTCTTTCGATGGGCATAACACAGTCAGTTTACACCAGCGGCGGGATGAGTTCACGAAAGTGAGGGAAAATAATCGCGCAGAAAGAAAAAGGGGATGGTCACCCATCCCCGCGTTCTCACACAGAGAACCCCCGTTTTGCGTAGCGGCGATATACTATCTCTTCTTTGCACCCTTCTTAGCCGCTTTTTTCGGAGCGGCTTTCTTCTTAGCGCCGCCTTTCTTTGCAGTTGCCATATTGTGCTTCTCCTTTCGTTAAGTTTTTACCTCGCACACAAGATACTGTAGCGTTGCTACTCTTGTGTACTAACGTAAATGTTATACAACATATTGTTGTATATATTTGCATAACAGATTCTTGTCAACGTTTTTTTTTGCAGAGAAGCAGGCTAAAACCGCGAATGCTGATGTGATCCTTGAAAGTGGCTGCCAGAGCCAGTTTCAAGACCGCACTTTTGATTGTGTGCATGTGTGCGCGCCACTTCTTCACGGAGCGCTTCACGAATGAAACTGCGGAACTTTTCGAATTGTGATGAGGACGTAATTGGCTCCCAGAGCCAGTTGTGTGGCCGGCTCCTTGAAACTGGCTCTGGGAGCCTATTCTGTGACACTGACACGAAAGCGGCTCCAGTCGCGAGTTTCGCGGTCGTCGCGGGCGAGTATCGAATCAATTGACTGAGATCGTCGGCGGCAGATAATATCGTGAGCGATGTCAGCAGGCACCGTCGATTTACACACTCATACGACATATTCGGATGGCAGCGCGACTCCTGAAGAGTTGATTGCGTTGGCCAGCGCGAAGCGAGCTCGCGCAGTGGCGGTCACCGATCACGATACGGTTGCCGCGATCGTTGAAGCGCGAATCGCAGCGATGCGTTTCGGGATCGAATTCGTTGCGGGGATCGAGATCAGCGCAGAGTATTCGCCCGGAACGATGCACATACTCGGTTATTGCATTGACCACGAGTCGGTCACGCTCGCAGCGAAACTCGAGGAACTGAAGAAAGCGCGTGCGGAAAGAAATCCACAGATCGCAGACCGGTTGCGCTCGCTGGGATTTGACATCAGCTACGATGAAGTTGTTCAGTTGGCTCGAAACCAGGTCGTCGGCAGACCACACTTTGCGCGATTGATGATCGAGAAAGGCTATGTCGCAAGCATTCAAGAGGCGTTCGATCGGTTCTTGAAGAAGGACGCGCCAGCTTACGTCGAAAAAGCGCGGCTGTCGCCGGCGGAGTCGATCGCGCTGATCCATGAGGCGGGTGGAGTTGCGGTTCTGGCACATCCTTATCAGTTGACGCTTCCATCTTACGAAGAAGTGGACGAGCTTGTTGGTGAACTGGCCGCCCTGGGGCTGGATGGCGTAGAAGCTGTCTATAGCCGGCACAGCGTGTCGGAACGCGCCACCTACGCGGAGATTGCGGCGCGTCACGGGTTGTTGATCACCGGCGGGAGCGATTATCACGGAAGTTACAAGCCCGATATCAGCATAGTGACCGGGCTCGGCGACCTGGATGTGCCTTACCAGTTATTGGAACTGCTGAAGGCTCGCGCAGCCGCCCGGTCGAGAGCGCCACAGTCTAATGAGGTTCAGCAGGGTCTCAGGTAGCAAGTCGACATCAGGATGGTCCCTTGCCGAGGCAAGGGACCACGAATCTTATCGGAGCGCAACTGTCCTATGGCAGATGATCCGAACATCGAAGATCTAGTTTCACAAATCACCGACGTTATTCTGTCGCGGTTAGGCGCCTCGCCCACAACCGAGTGCCGTTTGCACCACGACGAGTGCTTTGTGAAATGCCCCGATCGCATGCGTTCGCTGATCGACGAGGGGGGTGTGCGTTTCGGCCTCACCGGAGCGGAAAGCGAAGCTGCTCGCGAAGTCGCGCGCTATATCGATCACACCTTGCTAAAGCCGGATGCAACTCGCGATGAGATATTGAAGGTGTGCGAGGAAGGCGTGCGCTACGGTTTCGCTTCGGTCTGCATCAACCCTATCTGGGTGCGCGAGGCGGCTTGCGCTTTGCGTGGAAGCGGTGTGAAGGTTTGCACGGTAATCGGCTTTCCGCTGGGTGCGAACGCGCCGGACACGAAATCCTACGAAGCGAGGCGCGCGATTTTCGATGGTGCGAGCGAGCTCGATATGGTAATCAACGTCGGCGCCCTGAAATCCGGCGATCATGACCTCGTGTCGCGAGACATCAGGGGCATTGTCGAAGTTGCTCACGAGGTTGGATTCATCTGCAAGGTGATAATTGAAACGGCCTTGCTGACGGATGACGAGAAAGTAAGCGCGTGTTTGATTGCGAAAGAAGCGGGCGCAGATTTCGTAAAAACCTCGACGGGGTTCAGCACAGGAGGAGCTACGGCTGCGGATGTCGCTTTAATGCGTCGCGCAGTCGGCGGCCAGATGGGTGTGAAGGCGTCGGGCGGGGTTCGCGACTTGAAACAGGCGCAAGAGATGATACGAGCGGGCGCAACGCGCATCGGGGCAAGCGTGGGCGTCAAGATCATCCAGGAAGTCGCGGGGTCCCCGGTTTCTGCAAGCGGCCCATCATCGCACAGCTATTGAGCGCTCGAGCACGCTCGACCGAAAAACAAGCGGCGCGGCTCATTATTCTGAGCCGCGCCGTTGCGTTATTCCTGGAACCTTCTTGCCATCTCAGTACGCCCATCGCGAAAGGACCGAACCGACGGTATAGCCTGCACCTACCGCCGCGAACACCACGAGCTTACCTTTCTTTAACCTGCCGTCATCGATCGCGTCTCCGATTGCGAGCGGGATCGTGGCAGCCGTAGTGTTTCCGAACTTATTGATGTTCCGGACCACCTTGCTGTCATCGAGACCAAGTTTTTCCGCGGCCGCATTGATGATGCGCAGGTTGGCTTGATGCGCGATAAAAAGGTCAAGGTCGGTGTTTTGGAGTCCATTGCGCTGCAGGATTCCGCGGCTGATCTCGCCCATCTTGCGCACGGCGTACTTGAATACCGGCTGGCCCTCCTGATGGACGTAATGCATCTTTTTATCAACCGTTTCGTGCGAAGCAGGGTGGAGGCTCCCGCCGGCGGGCATATAGAGAAACTCGCCGCCCGACCCATCCACTTCGTGAAGGTAGTCGAGGATTCCGAATTCCTCATCCTCGCTCGGTTCGAGCAGCACGGCGCCCGCGGCGTCGCCGAACAACACGCAGGTTGACCGGTCGTCGGGATTTGTGATCGACGACATCACGTCCGCGCCGACGACAACAACCTTGTCGTGCGCCCCCGACTCGACAAACTGCGCGCCGACCGTCAGGGCATAAAGAAAGCCCGAGCAGGCAGCGGAAAGGTCAAACCCCCACGCGCGCGTCGCTCGCACTTTGTTCTGCACAATGCAAGCGGTCGCAGGGAAGAGCATGTCGGGTGTAACCGTGGCGACTACTATGAGCTCTATCTGGTCGGCCTCGATTCCTCTATTCTTGAGGAGATCTCCGACCGCCTGCGCCGCCAGCTCCGAGGTTGGCGTCCCGGGCTCGACCCAGTGGCGCTCGACGATACCCGTTCGCGAAACGACCCAATCGTGATTTGTGTCGACTCGCTTTGCGAGGTCGTGGTTAGTCACAACCTTCGGCGGCACATAGCGGCCCAACGCGGTTATCTTCGCCCGGCGCGTTCCTTTCATTTTCGGTGGCACCCTCCGCTCAACCAACGTGCAGACCTTCATTCGTCTGATGAGCCTCGATACTAGCATTCGCCCGAATTCAGGTGCAACCAGCGCGGCTCAAACCACAGGGACGGAGCTCAAAGTTGATTGTTCGCGGATTTCGGTTGTGATATACGATAGCCGCAGTTTGAATCCGAGGCCGTGACATCGCCCGCATCGGGACGAAGCACCAGAGACCGAGGAAACGATGCGACGCGGAGTCATCACCTCTCTAGAGAGTAGCTCGACCTTCAAGGCTAAATCTCATTGGAGGAGACGATATGGCAGGAAAAAGCCCAGACTCACAGGTAAGTACGTTGCAACTCATCGCTATTCCAGCGTTGATCACGCTTGCGATCACCATCATACGATTGATCGGAGAGAGGCAGGGTTGGTCAAAGGTTTGGTTTAACCCCGATCCCGGCGGCGGGGCGGCGCCGATCGGTATTGTCTGGCTAGTGCTGATCTTCGGAGCATATTTCGGGGTAAAGCTGACAGCCGCGGGTGATGGTCCGTCCAGCAACAGACGTGTAATTTCGTTCGCCCTGCTTGGCATCGCTGTGCTCGTAATTGGATTCGCGATGGCGTTCGCGCTATCGAAGCCGGGACTGTTGTTGGCACAGACCATAATTGGCATCGCTTCCATCGTGGCGATCGTTCTGCAGCGCGCAGCGTGGCCCTCATTGTTCAAGGCGCTATTGGCCTATGGCTTTGCTGCGAGAATTCCTGTGACCATCATCATGTTCTTCGCGATCCGCGGCGCCTGGGGAACTCATTACGACGGTCCACCGCCCGGATTTCCTGAGGGCGTTCCTTGGTTCACCAAGTTCCTGCTCATCGGCGCGATGCCGCAATTGGTTGTTTGGATCGCATTCACTGTGGTGGTGGGAACGTTGTTCGCCGGTATGGCAGTTGCGGTTACAAACCGCGGCAGACAAACTCGCACCGCTCAGGCTTAGCGGCTCGCTACACCGGCGACTTTGTTAGCACCGCTCTGACACACTCAAAGCGCCGGTTCTAAGGAGAAAGCTTATGACTGACACATCAGGCTCCCGAATCAGCATTCCCCAACTAATCTTTATCCCAAGCTTAGTCACGCTCGGTGTAACACTGTTGCGACTCATTGGAGAGCTTCAGCATTGGCCAACCAAGCTGTTCAACCCCGAAGCAGGTGGGCAGGGCTCCATCATAGGGATTGCCTGGCTTGCACCGATCTTCGGCGTCTACTTCGCGCTTAAGCTGGTGCGCGTGGGCGAGAATCCACCAGGAGCGCTGCGAATAATTGGCTTTGCCCTGGCGGGACTCGTGGTAACAATTCTCGGCGGTTATGTCGGCTTCGCTTCCAAGGCGGAATTCCCGGGTAAGATCCTCATCGGGTTATTGCTCGTCGCGGCCGGCGTGGTGATTCCATTCCTGGGATGGCAGCCACTAGGCAAGGTGCTTCTTGCATACGCTTACGCCGCGAGAATTCCGGTTGTCATCTTGATGTATTTCGCGATGCGTGGGAACTGGCACACGCACTACGATGCGGTTCCTCCTAATTTTCCCACGGATGCACCGTTCTGGACGAAATACTTCGAGCTGGCCGTTGTGCCCCAAATGATCATGTGGATAGCGTTCACGATGATAACCGGTATGCTGCTTGGAGGAATCGCAATAGCAGTTGCTTCAAGGCGCAAAACTGCCCCGCAGCCAGCCTAGCTCGCAAAACGAAATCGCAACTAATAATGATGGCCGCCGATGAGCACAATCGGCGGCCCGGACTTATTCTTAATAGGCGTCCTCGTGTTCGAAGTACTTGAGGCGCCATGGACTCTGTGGTTACTTAATCGTAGTATTCGAGCCCGAGGTGGGTGATTAGTTCTTCGCCTCTCATATGGCGAAGCGTGTTTTTGAGCTTCATCAACTGGATAAAGAGATCGTGCTCGGGATACAAGCCGGGCGCGGTCATCGGGCTCTTGAAGTAAAACGACAGCCATTCCTGGACGCCGCGCATGCCCGCGCGCTTCGCCAGATCCATGAACAGCGCAAGGTCGAGCACGATCGGCGCGGCGAGTATCGAGTCGCGGCACAGAAAGTCGATCTTGATCTGCATTGGATAACCCAGCCAGCCGAATATATCAATGTTGTCCCAACCCTCTTTGTTGTCGCCACGGGGCGGATAATAGTTGATCCGCACTATGTGACTGAAGTCTTTGTAGAGCGTCGGGTAAACCTCAGGTTGGAGGATGTATTCGAGGACCGAGAGCTTCGACTCCTCTTTGGTCTTGAAAGATTCGGGATCGTCAAGCACTTCGCCGTCACGGTTGCCGAGGATGTTGGTCGAAAACCAGCCGTGAAGCCCAAGCAGTCGAGACTTCAGACCGGGCGCGATGATTGTCTTCATCAGAGTCTGCCCGGTCTTGAAGTCTTTGCCACACACCGGGAGCCCCTGTTCAACGGCCAGCTTCGTCAAAGCGGGAACATCGACAGTAAGGTTAGGCGCGCCGTTGGCGAAAGGCACTCCCGATTTCAGCGCCGCGTAAGCGTAGATCATGGAAGGCGCGATTGCCTGGCTGTTCTCACGCATCGCACGCTCGAATGCCGCGATGTCTTCGTGTTCTTCGCCGGGCTGCTTGAAAATCTCAGTCGAGGCGCACCAGACCATCACAATTCGATCGCACTCGTTTGCGCGTTTGAAGTTTTCGATGTCCTCCATCAACTGTTCGGCGAGTTGCATCTTGTCCGCGCCTTGTTTGACGTGGGTGCCATTGAGCCGCTTGACGTAACGCTGGTCGAAAACTGCTTTCATCGGCCTCACTGACTGAAGCTCCGACTTGAGTTGGTTTACCAGATCGCGCTCGAGCACGCCGGCGTGAAGCGCCGCCTCGTAGGCGTCTTCTTCGAATATGTCCCACGCGCCGAATACCAGATCGTCGATCGATGCGAGGGGCACGAAGTCACGGACCAGGGGCACACGGTTGTCCGTTCGCTTGCCTAGTCGAATGGTCCCCATCTGAGTGAGCGAGCCGATGGGTTCGGCTATGCCGCGCTTGATGGCTTCGACGCCCGCTATGAAGGTGGTGCTCACCGCGCCCAGCCCCACTAACAACACGCCGAGCCTGCCTTTCGGCTCTTCGATCGCAACCGATGTTCTTTGAGTCTGAATTGGCATTTGAATGGTCCTTTCGAGAGATGTGAACGGTCCCCGCGCTTCAAGAAAATGGATCTTTAATTGAATCAAACTGATCAGACAAAGTCTTGCGCTTTGTTGCTGAGTTTTAGCGCTCGGTTGCCGAAGTGGCATAGACTTAGTCTGTGGGCCGCCCCCTCCGCGGAGGCGGCAAAAACACAGAACAAGGTCTATGCTCGATGGGCATCCCAGCTGTGCGGAGAGAGCACTAACGATTAGGCGGCGCATCGTCAAACTAAATGTGCAAGTTGAAGTCCCAGAATTCATTCTAAGAGTGGAGATTGGCAGTCATTAACACTCTTTTTGAAGCAAGGGAACGCCAATCAGCATCGAGTCGTAAGAGCTTTGAGACGTTTATCCTTGACACCGGCGAGAGTACCAAGTGAAAATAAGCAAGCCATCTCAATCAACAGTTGCTGAAGATGGCGCAGGAACAGGATGTGTAGAGGGATCGTTCCCTCTTGTTGCCTCTGAGCCAGTGCGGCCAATATCGTAGCGCGGCACCAGGCTTCTGGAGAGAGGAAATGTCAGAGAAAGTTTTATTCGGAGATGCATTTCTGAACCAGCCGTCGATACTTACTCGGCTGATCAGGGAGTTCTTGGAAGCAAGTCGCGAGTTCCGCGAAAATCCAAAGAGTTACACCATTAGCGCCTTCAAAGGCGACGGTATTGGCGGTCATCGCCGCAAGATGCTTATGCGATTCGGCCTCGCGATCGGCATCGTTGTATACGCATGTTTCTTCGGGGCGATTTTGATCTTGTGGTCGATCCACGCAAAGGCGAAGGATAGTGGGCAGCCCGAGTTTGAAGTTCACATGGTGAATCCGGATGACTTCAAGCCGCAGCAGGTCGAGATGCCCAAGGCCGAGAAGAAAGCCGGCGGTGGCGGTGGCGGCGGAAGAAACACGCCGACGCCGGCCTCCAAGGGTCAGTTGCCCAAGTTTTCTCTTACGCCTCCGCTGATAGCACCACGACCCGAGCCGACTCCAAGGCCTCCATCATTGCCTGTTCCTGAGACCGTGATGGTTGATCCACGATTGGAGCCCAAGCGCGACGATCTCGCGGTGACCGGTCTACCGACTGGTGTACCGGGTCCGCCTTCGGCCGGTCCAGGCTCGGGCGGCGGCATGGGCGATGGCTCGGGGGGCGGCATGGGTCCCGGCAACGGGCGAGGCGTCGGTCCAGGCAATGGGTACAACATGGGGGGCGGCAACCCGAACCTCGGCGGCGGGAATGGCGCACCAGCTACAAGCGTCGACCAGCAGCCGGTACTGTTGAATATGCCGCAGCCTCGGTACACAGAAGAAGCGCGCAAGAACAAGATTCAGGGGACCGTGTTGGTGCGCGTCCTGATCGGCAGTGACGGCCAGGTCAAGCGGGTCGTAGTCGTGCGGCCGCTTCCCGACGGATTAGACGAACAAGCTATACAGGCCGCCTATCAATTGAGATTCAAGCCGGCGATGAAGAGCGGGCAGCCCGTCTCGTTCTGGAAACCCGTCGCGATAGAGTTCAATCTCCGGTAACGCCGATTTGTGTTGAGGGCTGCGAGCAATCGCGGCCCTCAGCCTGTATACGCTATGCCCTTCCGCTCGAGTGGCTCACCCTAAAAATGGCTTCAGTAGTGACAACGGAGTTTGTTAGAACTATCCGCGCTGATGCCCCGCCTTTCTCATTAATCGAGCAACGGAGTTTGCTCTCACGCCTCATTCAAGCGATTGAAGGGACTGCGGGCGAGCTGATCCGTGATCCTCGGGGCTTCATGCGGGATCTGCTTTCTGCCGACACCAAAGACGCGAAACGTCGTCAACGAATTTATCTTGGGTTAGCCTGCGCCCTTGTGATGCATGTAGCTCTGATTGTGGTCATCGCGGTGCTCGGATGGCGAACGATGTTTGTGAAGCTGGCCGCTGAGGAACCTCCCGAATACAGAGTCATACGTACATGGATCTCAGCGCCAATCGAAAAGACCGCGTCAACCGGGTCCGAAACTCCGAAGGGCGAAGGCCACGGAGGTGGCGGCGGTGGGCAGCTCGCTGCGTTACCGCCGTCGAAGGGCGAGCCGCCCCCGATGGTGCCCGGGCCACAGATCGTCAATATGAATCCGTCCAACATCCCCGAACCCTCGCTACCGGTTAATCCGACGGTCGTTGGCCCACTAACGCCCCCGCCACCACCCGCTCCGATCGGAGACCGTACGGGCAAGGCCGGAGACTTCTCGGCCGGCCCGGGCGTTGGAGGCGGCATTGGACGCGGCGACGGCCCAGGCGTTGGAGGCGGGAAAAATGCCGGAGCAGGGAACGGTAGCAGAGGTGGAAAAGATGGAGGGCCTGCTGGTTTTCCGGAGGGCTCCGGAACCGACATACCGCTCGCTGTTGACTTCAACCACCCTCCTCCGGGCTACAGGCCCTGGACCTGGATCCGAAGGCAGACGGCGACAATCACGCCCGAGGCGCAGGAAAACAAGGTAATCGGCACTGTTATCCTGCGAGCAAACTTCAACGCAGACGGTACGATCACCGACATAGAGATAGCGATGCCTGTCGATTTCATGAACCAGTCGGCAATAGAAGCGCTACGACGATCCACCTTTCATCCAGCCACCATCAAAGGCGTGCCTGTCACCGTGCGCAACGTCCTGATAAGAATAGCCGTGCACTATTAGCGCTTTCGATGCTACGCGGTAATTTCGTGACGGAGTTTGGCTGCCGCTCCCTGAACTCGATAAAGCGCTCGGCCTACGTTCGCCGTCGCGCTAAGTTCAAGCACCACAGAGCAGTCATTGTCGATCTCCTGCGCAACAAGCGTCGCGCCGTTGTATTCGATAACCAGATGCTTCAGATGACCAAGGCCGGCTCGTACGGCGGCCGCTCTGAATGTTTGCATTACGAACGCCGCATAGGCGCCTCGGAGCCTTAACCGCTCGTTGAAGCTCGATGCACCCCACCCAACCGCCTCACCGTCCACTGCCACTATGATTGCGGCAGTGGCGCCCTCGACGCTTGAAACCAGTTCATTCAGAAGTGAGTCGATCAATACAATACCTCAACAACCGGTTCAATTTGCGCCTGAGTGCGATTATAGGCCAGGTCGCCGTCGGCTTTCGAGCGTCGCCAAGTTCTGACGCCTAATGATTTTCCAACTTTTTGGCGGGCCCGTCAGTCTATACTATTGAAGCGGATGGGGGTCTATCTTCGTATCGGTGGCGTGAGCGCGACTTGGAATTGAGTGATAGTCAGATAATCGAACGCACACTGGGAGGCGAACCCGACGCTTTCAACGTACTCGTTCGTCGTTGGGAGCGGCAGATCTACGGCCTTACCCTTCGAATGCTGGGCCGCGACGAGGAGGCCAAGGATGCGACACAGGAGACGTTCCTGTCGGCTTACCGCAATCTGTCGAAGTTTCGCGGCGATGCGAAGTTTTCATCCTGGATTTACAGGATCGCGCTCAACGTCTGCAACACGAAGTTGAGGAGCCGATCGAGGTTCACCATCTCGCTCGACGAGCAGCGGGAGGTGAGCGGGTTTGAGCTGGCAGCAGACACAGAGGACCTCGGCAGTGGAATTCAGCAGGAACAGATTACCCGACACGTGCGCCGAGCGCTGCAAGGGCTACCGTCGGAGATGCGGCAGGTCATCATAATGAAGGAATACGAAGGACTAAAATTTTCAGAAATCGCCGACGTACTCGGGATACCAATCTCGACTGTGAAGACGAGGATGTATACGGGTCTGTCAGAGTTAAGAAAGCGGCTCGGGCACCTTCGAGAAGCTGTGTGACATTGTTCAGTGGGAAAGAAGTAAGAAATGGGTGGTGAAGAAATGAACGACAAACAGAAGACGCCAAGCTGCGAGATGCACGAGGCGCTGGTCTCCTATCTCTATAACGAAGCGACGCCCGAAGAGAGCGGCCGCTTCGAAGCACACCTCACCGAGTGCGCAGCTTGCAAGCAGGAGCTGCATTCGTTCGAGAGAGTGCGAGGCATGCTTCAGCAGTGGCAGCTCGATGACCTGCCGGTTGTTCGCGTAGTGACCGAACGAGCGTCAGGCAAGCGGTCGATGCTTGAAGTGCTTAAGGAACTCCTCACAGTGACCCCGCTTTGGGTGAAGGCGATTGGTGCTGCCGCAATGGCGATGTTAGTGCTCGCGGTAATCGGCACTGACTTGAGCGTAGGCCGTGCCGGCGTTTCGTTTCACGCGGACCTTTTGCGTCACGATCGAAACGCGCAGCCTGTCAACGCAATAGGCGAAAAGAACACAGCATCGCCGAATGCCTCTAATATCGAACAAGTGCGAACTGAAGTGAAGAGCCTGGTCAACCAGTTGATTGCCGAGAGCGAGCGCCAGCAAAAGGACGAAATCAAAGCGCAGCTGGTTAGCCTCGAGTCCCAGCTTCAAAACATGCACTCGGCTGATTTGGCAAAGCTCGCAACGCGAATTCAGGAGCAACAGGCGAGGCTCAAGACCATTGAGCAGGATATCGATCGTCGCGAGGGGTTGGATCTGACGGACATACTTTTCAGCGAAACCAGCAAACCCGGCGGACGATCAACGACCGGCGGCGGCGATTAGCATATCGCGGGATACCACGGCGTCCGTTGAAGAGTAGTTGGACCAAGTCTTGCGCGAGTCGGGGAGAGTTCACGCGAGACGGCGCGGGAAAAGGGGAGAGTTCACGCGCGTTATTGGCTCAGGTCATCGACGAGGCGCTGTGGTTGCTCACGAAGGCTGAGGATTGAGTGAAGCAAAGCTCATCCTCAGCCTTTTCACTTCCTGACTTCCTCGCCCCTATCATGAAAATCGGCTAGAATCTTGCCTCGATTAAAGCAGCAAGTTTAAAGTTTAGCCTTCAGGTTTCGCTTCGGCATCAGCAAGCTGAAGCTTGAACTCTGAACCATCAGCACGCTGAAGCTTGAACTCTGAACCATCAGCAAGCTGAAGCTCGATTCTGAATCAGGCTCGGGAGGCCACGCCGGCAATGCAAGTCCTGGAACGAATCCGCGCGCGCGCAGCTTCCTCGCTAAGACATATCGTGTTGCCCGAAGGCGAAGACGAACGAACCATCCGCGCAGCCTCCCTCTGCGTGCAGGGACGCTTAGCTCAACTCACTCTGATCGGCGAAGAGGGTGTGATTCGGGATAGAGCATCGAAGATCGGCGTCGCTCTCACCGGGGTTTCAATACTGGACCATCGGCGGTCAACCGACCGTGAGCAGTATGCGGCTCGCTACTACGAAGCGCGTCGAGCCAAAGGCGTCACCCTGGACGAAGCGCGACGCCAAATGGATGATCCGCTTTATTTCGCGAATATGATCGTAAGGGAAAGGCGAGCCGACGGGAGCGTGTCAGGTGCGACGCACACCACCGGGCACACCGTGGGTGCAGCGCTCAAGTGCATAGGGCCAAGGCCCGGCCTGAAGATCGTCTCGAGCTTCTTCCTGATGGTCGTTCCCGGAAGCCAGTTCGGAGAGGGCGGCGCGTTTATCTTCGCCGACTGCGGCGTCGTCATCGAGCCTTCCGCCTCCGAGCTTGCCGAGATCGCAATCGCTTCGGCGGAATCCGCCCGAGCGCTCCTTCAAGTCGAGCCGCGCGTGGCGATGCTCTCTTTCTCGACTAAAGGAAGCGCAAGTCATCCGCTGGTTGATAAGGTCGTCGAGGCAACCCGCACCCTCCGCGCGCGCGCGCCAGAGCTCCTTGTCGACGGCGAGCTGCAAGCAGATGCCGCGCTCATTCCCGCAGTTGGCCAAAGCAAAGCGCCGGGCAGTCCGGTTGCGGGCCGAGCGAATACGCTCGTCTTCCCGAGTCTGGAAGCCGGCAACATCGGATACAAACTGGTCGAGCGTCTGGCTGGAGCAGTAGCTGTTGGCCCAATTTTGCAGGGGTTGGCCCATCCGGCGAACGACCTCTCGCGGGGCTGCAAGGCCGAGGACATTCGGGATGCGGTGGCAATAACCGCGGTTCAAGCTCAGACTCTTTGAGGTGACTTCCTTCGCGAGCGTCACCGCCGTCTCGCAGAGTACGCGATGGACAAAGCCAACTACCCCGTCACTCCTGCTGTGCGTCTGTTACGCGAGAAGAGAATCGTGTTTGAGCCGCACATCTACGGATATGAGGAGCGCGGGGGGACTAAGCGCTCGGCTGAAGAACTGCAAGTCGATGAGCACGCAGTCATCAAGACGCTTGTGATGGAAACCGATTCACGCCAGCCGCTGATTGTATTGATGCACGGGGACAGGGAAGTCTCGACGCGAGAGCTGGCCAGGACGCTGGGGATCAAGAGAGTGTCGCCGTGCGACCCCGACGTTGCGCAGAAGCACACCGGCTATCAGATCGGCGGCACAAGCCCGTTCGGCACTCGCAAGGCGCTCCCGGTTTATGCCGAGAAGACTATTTTCGATCTGCCCGTGATCTACATCAACGGCGGAAAACGAGGGTTCCTCGTGTCGATTGACTCAAATGATTTGCGACGCGCTTTGAGGATCCTGGAAGTAAACGTCGCGATCGGTTCGCATTGAATCGTGCAGTCCGACAAACTTCAGTTTGTCGGACAATCCCGAATCGTCGCCCGGAGAGATTAATCATCTATGCCTGATCCTAACCAGCACGAGTTCCCAGCGCTCAACGAAGAAGAAGTCGACCCAAATCCCTTCAAGCAATTCGAGAAGTGGTTCAGGGAGGCAGAAACCGCCGTGCCAATCTTGCCAAACGCGATGACGCTGGCGACTGCCACGAGAGAGGGCGTGCCTTCAACGCGAGTGGTCCTGCTGAAGGATTTCGACGAGCGGGGCTTTGTCTTCTATACAAACTACCAGAGCCAAAAGGGCGGCGAACTGGACGAGAATCCGATTGCCGCGTTGAGCTTCTATTGGCCGCAGCCGGCAAGACAAGTGCGCATTACGGGGACGGCGACCCGGACGTCGCGTTCAGAGTCTGAAGCATACTTTCATACCCGCCCGCTCGACAGCCAGTTGGGTGCATGGGCCTCAAATCAAAGCGAAGTTATCAGCAGTCGCGACGTGCTCGAGCGGAGGATGGAGGATTTGTTGAAGGAGTATCAGGGTAAGGTCATTCCGCTGCCGCCGTACTGGGGAGGCTACCGCGTCGCGCCGTTCTTGTTTGAGTTCTGGCAGAACCGCGCGAGCCGCCTGCACGACCGCCTTCGCTACAAGCTGGGCAGCGCGGGCGAGTGGGTGATCGAAAGACTTGCGCCTTAGAATTACATCGGGATGCCGAAGTCAGGACGCGGGCTATCAAACTGGACAGCGGCAACCGCAACTGCGCCGAGTTCGATTCGAACCACGTGAGCCGGATACTTCATCCAACTCTTCCCCTTCAATGGCAGTTTGACGTAGACATCGAGTTGGGTTCCTGCTTCTAGAGCGGTTGTGAGAGTCAGGAGCGCGCCGCCGGAACTGATGTTGCGCAGCACCCCGCTCTCGATGAAGGCGCCTTCAACTCGAAATTCCCAATCCACCTGAAACCGCTTACCTATTCTCCGTTCGATCAAAGGGCCTCCCGTGCACTTTCGGACAGATTGTGGTGCAGACCGTTCGCCGCAAAGTTTAACCACATCCTTCGACAAGTTGAAATCAGAAATCGGCGTAATTGTCCTTGATGAAAGAATAATCTCTCGAATTGTAGCCCATTCGGCAGCAACTCGCCCGCCCTGTAGGAAACCTCTATGAGATCATAAGAAAAAAAGGGAGCCCGAAGGCTCCCGAGGAGGTACTCACACGAGGAAGACAAAAAGTGGTACTCAGAAGCTGTAGCGCAACTGAATGCGCCCGTATCGTCCCACCTGCGTGCCGACAGGTCCTGTGATTCCGCCGTCGTTCAACCGGACGTTGTTGAAGAACGGATTCGTCACATCGCCGTTGCTATTGTCGGCTCCCAGGAAAGCCCATGTGAAGTTGGGATGGTTGAACACGTTGAAGAAATCAAAGCGCACTTCCAACTTGTGACCTTCAAACGGCAACCTGAACCCCTTGTTCAAGCTCAGGTCCAGGGTGTTGGTTATGTCCCCGCGCAGGGTGTTTCGCCCGGCGATGTTGGTGCGAATCGCCGGATCCACGATGTATCGCACGTTCGCCGGATTCACCGGGCTTCCGTTCGCATCAACGTAGCCAGTCGGCGAAGAGGCGCCCAACAATGAAGCGAGGATGGCTACCGATGTTGGAGGCGCGTTGAGGTTGGCGATAGCCGGGCGGTCATTGGTGTTCTCCAGATCGCGGTTCAGATCGATTCCTCCGACGAACGGAGTCTCGACCGATCCCGACTGGATCCGATAGATGCCTCCTAGCGACCAGAGCCCGGCGACCTGTCCTAAGAACCCGCGCTTTGGACCCGGAACATCGTAGATGAAAGACAACACGCCTCGATGCGGAACATCGAAGCTCGCCACACTGCGGTCGACGCTGCGATCAAACGGGTTTGACGCCCTGCTTGCGCCGCCTGAGGTGACGAAGACTTCGCTGTTCACGTCGTCTATTGCCTTCGAGTAGGTATATGCAAAGCGGAAGAGCAGGCCGTTTTTGAATCCTCGCTCGACACGCGTTTGCAGAGAATGGTAGATCGAGTCGCCGCCGTTTGTTCGAAGTACGATCGATCCGCGGTCGGGGTGCAGGCGCACGCTGTTCACTCCGGGGTTCAACTGCTCATTGATGAACAGTCGAATTCCGCGGGTTCCAACGTACGCAGCATCGACGATGAAGTTGCCCGGCAACTGGCGCTGGACGTCCAGGTTCCAGGTCCAGGTCATCGGATTGACGAGGTTCGGGTCGATGCTGGTCACCGCGGCTCTCGGGTTTGGAGAACCCGAAGTCGGCAATGAGTTGACGCCGGCGTTCGCGAAACCGCGGCCACCTACGGTCGAGCCAAGAAGACTGACGCCAAACGCGTTGGGAGGCGACGCTGCGGTGTTGCTCAGGATGTTGTTGAAGAAGACATCGTAGCCGACTCCAACGCCGCCGCGAATCACTGTCTTGTCTTCGCCGAACAGCCAACTCGCTACATGCGGAGTGTACGCGAAGCTCACTCGTGGAGCGAAGTTGTTGTTGTCGCCTTTCTGCTTGGCTACAGCGTCAAACGGTTGATCAAAGCCCGCGAACGCCGGAAACTTCACGACATTGAAACGCGTCCCGTAGTTCTCGTATCGAAGGCCCAGATTCAAGCTCAAGTTCGGCTTAACCCGCCATGTGTCATTGACGAAATAGGCTTGCTGAAACGCATTGGGATGATCCACCGGGCTGCCGAACGTGATCGACGCAAACGTTCCCTGCGTGCCCGAGAATCCATCAACGAAGTTTCCGAAAACCGGGAACCCGCCGCCTGCGGAAAAAGTCAGCGTGCCCTGAGCGTTGAAGGGAATGAACTGCTTCGCTATCTGCCGCATCATGTCCGTTCCAGCCCGGATTGTGTGCGCGCCGCTGGTGTAGGTGATCGTGTCCTGAATCTGATAATTGTTGAACACGCGCCCTTGTGGGAAGAAGGTGGTCGTGAGACCCCCCAGTATCCCTACGCCGCTTATGGAAGCGCCCGAAAACAGGAACTGCGGTCCAAAGGTGAGAGCCGCCGGATCCTGAGCGCCGAACAGCACGTTGAACCGTCCATATGAGAATCGCAGTTCGTTGGTCATCCTTGACGAGAGAATGCGCGTGTAGTTGGCGTAGAAGTTCTGCACGCGCGACGGTGTGTTAATGGCGAAGCCCTGAAACGGCGTGGGGAACTGGTTGGTGACCAGTTGGTCGTTAAAAATATAGCGCGCCGCGAAGTTGTCTCTCTCATTCGGGGTCCAATCGACACGCGCCAGGAGATCATAGGTGTTGATGGGCGCGGGCGCGGATGCCGTGACCGTGCCGAACTGCACGTCAGGCCGACCGCCCCCCAGAGGCACATTGAACGCGTTGGTTGAGCCGCGAAGGCTCCCAACAACGCCAAGGTAGCGATCCAGGTTCGCGCTTGCGGCTTGCGGGAAAAGTGAGCGAAGGGTGTTGAAGCCCTGTTCTGTGGGAATGACCGCCGATCCGTTTGCCGCTCCGATGCGCGTCAGAGTCGGCTGGAACGTTCCGAAGAAGAACAGCTTGTCCTTCTTAATCGGGCCGCCAAATGAGAAGCCGAATGCGTTCTGGATGTACACCGGCACAGAAGTTAGACCTTCGTTTGACTTCTGACCTGCGCTCAACGACGAAAGCGCGCTGGTGTCGATCACGTCGTAAACAGAACCGTGGAACTGGTTGGTGCCGCTCTTGGTAACGACGTTGATCACCGCGCCGCCGGCGCGGCCATACTCGGCAGAGTTGTCGCCGCCCAGCACGGTCACTTCTTTGAATCCGTCGCGCAGCCCCGGTTGAATCTGCTGGCCGGTGATTGAGTTGTCATTGTTGTCGGCGCCGTCGATCAACTGATTGTTCGCGCGCGCTCTCAACCCGTTGATGTTGAATTCCGTGCCCTGGACGAATCCGCCCGCGAGCACTCCGGGATTGGTGACGCCCGGAAGCGTGAAGACAAGATTCACCGGATTGAGTGCGGCCACAGGCAGATCGACTATCTGGCGAGACTCGAGCGTGCTTGCACGCGCGCCGTCCTGCTTTTGAAGGATGACGGTCGAGTCCGCATTCACATTCACCACTTCAGTCTGGGCGCCTACTTCCAATGCGAAGTCGGTCGTCGTGGCTTGCGCCGCTTCTACTGTGACGTTGTCGCGCGAGATGGTTTTGAATCCTCCGGCGCTGACGTCAATCTTATATGAGCCCGGATCG
>DATLWF010000305.1:0-10236 GCA_035576605.1 Blastocatellia bacterium
GAACGGCGGGCACGTTTTCAGACCGCAGGTGTCCGACGCTGAGCAGTTCGTCCCTGACGAGCGAACGAGGCTTCACATCCAGGCTTCGCACAGGACAGCTTTGATAGAGGGCATGCGCGGCGCGGTTGTTTACGGAACGGCCGAGAAAGCCGGCCTCAACTCGCTTCCGGCCTTTATTTTCGGCAAGACGGGCACCTCAACTTCGAGCAATGGGTTTCGACGCCAGGGTTGGTTCGTAAGCTTTGCCGCACATGCCAGCTCGGCAGCCGAAGCGACGCCCGAATCACTCGAGTTGGCGGTGCTTGTGTTCATCAAACGCTCGCATGGATCGGACGCCGCCGCCGTTTCCCAACATATTTTCGAAGCGTACTTGAAACGAAAGGAAGGAGTAGAAACGGCACGAGCGGGAGATGGGGAGACGGGGAGAAGGGGAGACGGGGAGAGGGGAGAGGGCGAGGCCCGGCGAGGGGGCGATCTTCCCAATGTTCGCGTCAGACTGATCAGTGAAAACCGGGTCGTGACGGTTCCGCTTGAAGATTATGTGCTTGGCGTTTTATCGGTTGAAGCAGCAGTCGAAGACGAGATTGAAGCGCTCAAGGCGCAAGCGATTGTCAGCCGCACATACGCGCTGAAGAATCTCGGGCGTCACGGGAGCGAAGGGTTCGATCTTTGCTCAAACACTCATTGCCAGCAGTACGTCAGCGAATCGCGGGGTTCGGAGAAGATACGGCGCGCGGTGATCGAGACCACAGGCGAAATCTTGCGCGACGTGAGCGGACAACCCGCGGACGCTTATTTTCATGCAGCTTGCGGCGGATACACCGCGAACTTCGAAACACTTTGGGGCGCGCCTGGGCCGAGTTATTTGCGCGGCGTTCGCGATGATTACTGCGCGTCGATGTCAAACCACGATTGGACTGATGAGATTCCCGCCGCGCAACTTGCGAAAGCGCTCGCAAGCGACCCGCTCACCGATGCGGGGAAAAAGATTGACAATGTCGTCGTGACAAAGAGAGACGCAACAGGCCGGGCCGAGATCATATCGATCGAAGGCGAACGCCGCCGGCAGGTCCGCGGATGGGATTTCAAGCTGATCGTCGGCCGCGCGCTCGGATGGAACGTGCTGAAGAGTTCGCGCTTCGGCGTGAGTCGAAGAGGCGCGACGTTCATCTTTCGCGGAAGCGGCTTCGGCCATGGGCTCGGCTTATGCCAGAACGGAGCACACGTGATGGCGCGGCGCGGCGCGACTTTCGAACAGATACTGGATAAATATTTCCCCGGGGCTCGCATCTACGCAGAGCAATCTCAAGCAAAGGCGCAAAGCAAAGGCGCGGAAGGAGGTGAGTTTATTTCACTTGCGGCTCTGCGGGTTTGCGCCATTGCGTTGACGGATCGCCAGTCACTCTCAGGCGAACACTTTCACGTCAGCTATCCTGCGCGAATCCCACGTTCCGAAGTTGAAGCCGCGCTGCGCACTCTCGAAGCCGCGCGTCTGGATATGTTTGCTCGCGTCGGCCCGGCATCACTCTCTTTGCCCGCCAACGCAGTCGATGTAGTCGTTCACGAAACCACCCAGGATTTCACGGCGGCGACTGGACAACCGTGGTGGGCGGCGGGCGTTACGCACGGCCGGCGAATTGAGCTGCAGCCGCTCAGCGTACTCAGGCGGCGCGGGATTCTTACGTCGACACTCCGGCACGAGTACGCGCATTCGGTTATAGAAGCCAACGGTGGAAGCGGGGTTCATCGTTGGCTAGCTGAAGGCCTGGCTATCAGCTTCGCAGGCGAGGGCCGAATGCTTCTACGCTTCACGAGCAAGCCGCGACTACCGCTCGACGAACTCGAACGAAGACTCGCTCATCCCGGATCTGCTATCGAAATGCGCTCGTTGTACGCGGCCGCTTATTACGAAGTGCGAGAATTGATCCGCAAAGAAGGTGAACCAGGCGTGTGGCGCCGCGTGGCGGCGCGCGCCTCCGGCGCGCAAACCGCGTAGCGGTGACCTATCGATAGATGAGGAGCGCGTACCCCGGGCGCGAAACCGCGTAGCGGTGACCTATCGATAGAAAGAGGAAGCGCGTTACCGCGCGGTTGCAAACCGCGTAGCGGTGACCTATCGATAGAAAGAGGAGCGCGTTACCGCGCGGTTGCAAACCGCGTAGCGGTGACCTATCGATAGAAAGCGGAAGCGCGTTACCGCGCGGTTGCAAACCGCATAGCGGTGACCTATCGATAGAAAGAGGAAGCGCGTTACCGCGCGGTTGCAAACCGCGTAGCGGTGACCTATCGATAGAAAGAGGAAGCGCGTTACCGCGCGGCTGCAAACCGCGTAGCGGTGACCCATCGATAAAAAGAGGAAGCGCGTTACCGCGCGGTTGCAAACCGCGTAGCGGTGACCTATCGATAGAAAGCGGGAGCGCGTTACCGCGCGGTTGCAAACCGCGTAGCGGTGACCTATCGATAGAAAGAGGAAGCGCGTTACCGCGCGGTTGCAAACCGCGTAGCGGTGACCTATCGATAGAAAGAGGAAGCGCGTTACCGCGCGGCTGCAAACCGCGTAGCGGTGACCTATCGATAGAAAGCGGAGTTGGCGCGGTCCGGGCCGCGTAGCGGCCACCTCTGGAGCATCGTGGGGACCACGCACCGTTTGCGCGGAACAGGTGGCCGCTACGCGGCCCAGCCCGGACTCAGCTTCCATTGGCTATCGATAGGCGGCCGCTACGCGGCCATTACCCGTGCGCTTCCAGCTTTGATGCTGCTACAATCACCGTTTCCAATCAGGAGACTAAATGGGTGAATTGGGAGCAGCAACGGGCAGCGGCGGCGAATCACTATTCGAAGCATTCTTGAACAGGCACGATGACAGAGCGTGGCGAGAAATCGTTAACACGCTGTTGCCTTCTATACACGAGGTCGATCGGACGGCTACCGAGATATGGTTCTACTTCTTCCCGCTCGCGCTACTGCGAACTCTCGAACAAGCGGACGATCTCGATCAACTCGCCAGGAGGCTCTCTCTCGAAGGCACCTTCCTGCTAAAGGATCAGATCGATTCTTCGCACGAGTTCCTCTACGGCCATCGCTACTGGGCGCCGGTGAAAGCTGCGGTGAGCGAATTGGCGGCTTCAACAACCGCGCCGGCCAGCCTGGATCTCGCAACTCAAATATGCACCGTCGCCTCGAAGGTAGCCGGCGCAGCGCAGGTCGATGGGTCTTGTGTCGTTGGAATCACCGCGGTCGCGTTCATGACCCTGCAGCAAGTCGGAGCGGCGGCTTTCAGATCCGCGCCTGGCGCCGTACACAAGCTGACGGAGAAATCGCCTGAACAGATTCTGAAAGACCGGGCGCGGGATGATAAGCAACCGTTTCTAATATCTCTATTCAATCCCGACAAGATTTTCTCGATCATCTTCGATGAGCACGACCGCGCGGCGAAGTTCAAGCTCATCAACACCCAGCATCTGACGACTGCAGCAGCCAACGATAAGCGTGACTACCATTCGCGCGACTCTCGCTGTGTGACGGGAGAAGGTCCGATACCGATTCAGTGCCGCTCGGCCGCTTGCGGCACTTGCTGGGTAGGCGTGCTCGCCGGCGCGGAGAAGCTGTCGGAAGTCGCCGGGCTCGAATGGCAAAAGATCACGGAGTTCGGCTACATCGATACTGACGAGCCGCGCCCGCTGATAAGGCTCGCGTGCCAGGCGCAGGCTTTTGGCAACGTGACGATAGTGATCCCGCCCTGGAATGGAGTGTTTGGAAAGTTCATTCGCGGTCAACAAGGTGCAAGCGAGGAGCAGGAGAGTCCCGCAATATGAAAATGCGAATCAAACGGATGCCAGCCGCTTCAACCACGCGGCAGAGGATGCGGCCCTAAAGAGGCTTGCTGAGCCAAAACGCTGATGTTCCGCGTCGATCGGATTCCCGGAATGTTTCTGCTCCATCGGCCCGCCGAAAACCAGATTCGCGAGTTCCTCTCCGCGCAGCAGGGTCAGAACTTCTCCTATCCGGACGCCGGCATCGCGGGGCCTGTTGTGCCTCGCGGTTATAATATCGATCACAACCGCATCAAGCTCGGCAACGGGCCGGACGTCTTTCAACGCGCGGTTGAATCACTCAGGCGCTGGGAGATGTTCAACATCGGTTGGTTGCAACTGTGTTGGCCCGATGCGCCGATTGAAAAGGGAGTCACAGTGGCAGTTCTTGCTCATCACCTCGGCTTCTGGTCGCTGAACGCGTGCCGGATCGCACTAGTGATTGACGACGAAGGAACGGTGCGGAGGTACGGCTTTGCGTACGGCACTCTCCCCGAGCATGCAGAACGCGGCGAGGAGTCGTTCACGATCGAATCACACAGCAAAGATGACTCGGTGTGGTACGACATCTTTGCTTATTCAAGGCCGAACCACTCACTTGCGAAGCTCGGATACCCGATCACTCGTTTCTTCCAAAAACGATTCGCACGAGACTCGATGCGGGCGATGCTTCGAAGTAGCAAATAGGCTGACAGTGATTTCTCATAACACCTCACTTCAGTGAGGTGAGGACAGCGCGAATCCAGCTCGATCTGTTTTTATTCATTCCGCAAACCGTTGAAACGGTTCTTACTCGACTTGATGCGCGCACGCAGCCAAATCACTGAAGTGAGGTGTTAATCAGATCTGAGGTCTCTCTTACCCAGCCTTCGCTATTAGTGACGCTCTGTTCAAACTCCACTTCTGGTTCCCCGTATTCGACCAGGGTGTTTACCTCACGCTCCGGCGGTCATATAATCCTCGCTCGCCAGTTTCAGTGGAACCTCATCAAGCTGACAGGAGAACAGCAATGTTAAGAACTCGGGCACTGTTTATGTTGTGCGTGTCGCTGCTCAGCTACGCGCCGGTTCTTGCGCAGGACGCCGCGGACATCAACGCTAAGATTCGCAAAGAAGAGACGGACAATTCGCAGATCATGCGGACAATGCACTTTCTTACTGATGTCTACGGCCCGCGGTTGACCGGCTCGCCTAACTTGAAAGCCGCCGGAGAATGGGCGATCAAGCAGATGACCGCCTGGGGATTTGAGAACGGTCATCTAGAGGCGTGGGACTTCGGTCATCCGGGTTGGACGAACGAGCGCTTCTCCGGATTCATCACATCGCCGGTCAAGGACACGCTTACCTGTGAAGTGCTTTCGTGGACGCCGGGAACCAATGGTCCGGTGACGGCGCACGCGTATCAGATGACCCTTCCCGAAAAGCCCACTCAGGAAGCATTCACCGCGTACCTTGCAACACAAAAAGACAAAGTGAAAGGCAAGATCGTGCTGGCCGGCAAACAACAGATCGTTCCGGTGACGCTGACGCCACCTGCGCGCAGGCAGGACGACAAGCAGGCGAAGGAACGCTACGATCCGAACAATCCGAACGCGGGGCAAGGCCGCGGCGGACCGCGTGGGAATCAGCAACCGCCGGAACCTGGCAAGCTCACTGCGCGTCAGATCGACGAGCAGCTCGATCAGTTCCTCATTGCGAGTGGCGCGGTGATCAGGGTCAACGACGCCGGCCGTGAGCATCGCCAGATTCGCGCCTTCAACAACCGCACTTTCGACGCAGCGAAGGCGCTTCCAACCGTGGTCATGAGCAACGAAGATTATGGACGCATCGCGCGCATTCTTGCGGACGGTTCCGCCGTCGAGCTCGAGTTCAACATCGTCAATCGCTGGTACCCGGAAGGCAAGACCGCTTACAACACAGTCGCCGAAATTCCGGGTACCGACAAGAGAGACGAAGTGGTGATGCTGGGGGGGCACCTTGATTCGTGGCACTCGGCGACCGGCGCGACTGACAACGCGATTGGCTGCGCGGTGATGATGGAAGCCGCGCGAATACTCAGGGCGATCGGGGTGAAACCTCGCCGCACGATTCGCGTTGCGCTGTGGAGCGGCGAAGAGGAAGGGCTGCTCGGGTCGCAGGCTTATGTGAAGCAGCACTTTGGCACGTTCGAAGAACCCAAACCCGAATACTCGAAGCTGGTTGCTTATTTCAACATCGACTCGGGCACCGGGCGCGCGCGCGGAGCCAGCGTGTTTGGACCGCCCGAAGCCGCGTCCGTTGTCAGACAGGCGCTCGCGCCTTTTGAAGACCTCGGCGTGATGGGAGCGATCGCTTCGAAGAGCCGCGCGCTTGGCGGCACGGACAGCACTTCGTTCAGCCAGGCTGGGCTCGCCGGAATCGGGATGGGACAGGACCCGATCGAATACAATTCCGCGACGTGGCACACCAACCTGGACACGTACGAGCGAATAATCGAAGACGACGCGAAGAAGTCGGCGATGGTCATTGCGGCCGGACTGTATCAGCTTGCAATGCGTGACGAGTTGTTGCCGCGTTTCAGTAAGGAGACGATGCCACCGCTTCCGCCAAAGGAAGTCACGCCTGCGCCTGCAACTCCTTCGCCGCAAGCGAGGCCAGGGAATAGACTATGAGCGAGATCAAACGAATCAACGACCAACTCAAGCGAGCATTCGAAGGTACGGCGTGGCACGGGCCATCCGTCTCCGAGGTGCTTGCAGGCGTCACAGCCGAGCAAGCGGCCGCGCATCCGATCGCGGGCGCGCACAGCATATGGGAGATCGTTCTCCACATCCGGACTTGGGAACGAGTCGGACTGAGACGAATTGACGAATGGGTCCCAATCGAAGTTCCTGACGAAGAAGATTGGCCGACTGTACAAGAGACCACCGACCACGCCTGGAAGAATGCGTTGAATCGGCTGAGACTCAACCACGCAACTCTAAGAGAAGTAATTGCGCGGCTGGATGAGGCTCGGCTTGCGGACATCGTACCTGGAACTCAGTACTCGGTTTACTTCCTGCTACACGGCGTCATCCAGCACGATCTTTATCACGCGGGTCAGATTGCGTTGTTGAAGAAGGCGTAATTCTCCAAACGGTCGCCGATTAACGGATCAAGGTTATCCGCGTTGAACTCGTTTGATCATTAGGCGATAATTGACGGTCGCTTTGTGCTTGGCGACTCGTTTGAGCCTTTCGGCTTGATTTCGATCCGGGGTAGCGATGTGAACGAAGTCAAATACAAGCTTAGAATCAAGGGGCTTCAAACCCCGGAAGGAACAATATCAATAAAAGCCCTTCGAGATGTTCTCGAACTCGTTTCGGAGTGTTCAGAGCGGGGTCTACGACTCGCAGTTCAAGGGGAGAGCATAAAAAGGGGCAAACCACCGGCGTGGCTTTCCAAATCGATCAACTTCACAATAACTGGCATTGAACCCGGCTCGACTGTTATCGACTTTGCTGCTCCGGAATTGGGAGAAACGGCAGCCGACCAAATCAGGGATCAAGATCTCTGGTATACGAAGCCTGTCCCCGAGGACACGGCTGTAAGTCTCTTTTGCCGGTCCGTGAATGATACAACGGCCGAGAATCTAGAAAGCGACACGTACGATGCCGGTGTGCTTGAAGGCTTGATGTCATTTCAGCCGTTCATCAGAAGCCTCGCTCGATGCGTTGAGCTTGAGTCGCCGGACCGCCCCGCGGAGCGGTTTCACATCAGCGGCGACGAGATTGAGAAGATCCGCCGGCTAAAGGCAAGCACCCCCGAACCAAGAGCGCTTGTTCTTGTGGGGGAGCTAGACCTCATAGAACACAGCCGGCGGCGCTTCCTTCTTCGTTTGAGCGACCGGCAAACAATACCGGGCACAATTGATCCCGAGTTTCTCGATGTCGAGACCATGCGACAGTGGTGGGGTAGTAGAGTCACGATAAAGGGTCTGGTGCACTTCCGGCCCTCGCGAAAGGTGAGGCTCCTTGAGGCGCAGGTCATCAAGGCGATGGATGCTGGCGAAGAAATCTTCGATCACTTACCTGAGTCTCTGACCACCATCGAGATGTTTGAAGATTTGCGGCGGCAAGCGCCATCGAGCAGTCCGCTCACGGAAGTGTGGGGAAAGTGGCCTGGAGATGAGTCGATTGAAGAAATCCTAGCTGCCCTCAAAGAGTGAATAAGCAATGTCCCTTTTCGTTCTCGACACCGGCATTCTTGTCGGCTACATCAGGGGCGCCGGTTATGCCGAGTACGTCGAACGAACGTTTCAGGCGAGTCAACCTCCAAACATGGCCGTGGTTTCGATTATTAGCAAAGCCGAATTGTACTCGCTTGCGATACAGTTTGGTTGGGGCGAACCCAAGAAGAGTAAGCTCGAAGAGCTTTTGCGAAAGCTTCCTTTGGCTGACATCAACAGTGAGCTGATCATCCGGCGTTACGCTGAGATTGATGCATACAGCCAGTGCAAAGATCCGACGAGGCCTAATCCGCCTGAGATGTCTTCTCGGAACATGGGCAAAAACGACATCTGGATCGCCGCGACTGCCTCGGTCTTGAACGCGACACTCCTGACCACAGATCATGACTTCGATCACCTGAACAAGGTCTTCCTAACTGTCGCGTACATTGATCAGCAGCTGACTGCTTCAAGCGCATAGCCGATCGGTCGGCGAGTAAGATCTTCCATAAAGATTTTTTCATTGACTAGCCGCAACAAATCCGTCTATTGTTCGTTCATCTTCACGAAGCGGGAGATTGTTATGATTGCAACCGCGCATCTCAGTTTGTGATGGACCTCTTGTGGCCGAGCTTGCATCGGCCTCTTACCAAAAGTGTATCTCACGAAGTTCACTCGAAGAACTTAACTGCGTTCGCCGGATCTGAAACAAGCGAGCAAGTCTGAGCGAATCGCCAATGGAAGCGCCAACACCTTTGGTTGGCTGTTATGTATATGGATCTGAAAGAGCTTATTAGCGAGGCGTTGTACCTCCCGTCTGACTCGATTGCTTATTTCGTCGGCCGGGAGCTGTCACGACTGTACTCGGACAAAGTAATAATCGAAGGGGCGTTCTCTTCCTTTGACCTGGTTGCGTACGCAAGGGCGGAGCTGTGCTCGATCGTAGGCGGGACCGCCGTCTTCAACAAATCCCGAATCGACTGGGCGGCGTCGGGCAAAGAGTTCGTCGATGAGCCCGAGAACGGATGGTTCAACGTGCTTTGGTGCGGACGTCTGCTGGACGTTTTGTTCGTAACGTGGACCGCCGAGGGCTACAGAGAACGACATCACTGGATTATTGCCGACGATCGCAAGATGGCCGAAGACTTCCTTCGCGCGGTGTGCGACTGGTCTACCGAAGTTCGCGGCGAGATATTGGTGTTTGACGGCGGCTACTGGTACAAGGACCCGGAATTGTTCGAAGCGATCAAGTGCGCGAGCTTTGACAACCTGATCCTGCCCGCCGATCTGAAGCGCGAGATTCAAGAGGACTTCTCCAACTTCTTCGCTTCGCGCGAGGTGTACGAAAGCCATCGAATCCCATGGAAACGGGGTGTACTGTTGATCGGCCCGCCCGGCAACGGCAAGACCCACACGGTCAAGGCGCTGATCAACCAGACGAAACAGCCTTGCCTGTATGTGAAGAGCTTCAAGTCTTGCTGGGGAACCGATCACGACCGGATCCGCAACGTGTTCACGCGAGCACGAAAGACCACGCCTTCCATCGTGGTGCTCGAGGATATCGACTCGCTGATCGACAAAGAGAATCGGGCGTTCTTCCTGAACGAGCTCGACGGGTTTGCGGCGAACACCGGCATCGTGGTTCTGGCGACGACAAATCACCCGGAAAAGCTGGATCCGGCAATACTCGATCGGCCTAGCAGATTCGACCGGAAGTACTATTTCAGCTTGCCGGCGCCGCCCGAGCGGTTGGCCTATCTAGTCTCCTGGAATAAATCGTTGGAAGCGGAACTGCGGCTGCCGGAAGTGTCGCTTCCGAAGCTCGTCGAAGCAACCGATAGCTTCTCATTCGCTTACTTGAAGGAGCTTTTCCTTTCGTCAATGATGCAGTGGATGGCGGACGGTGGGAGCCGGAGAATGGATACAGTGATGTTGGACAGGGTTACTGCGCTACGCGAACAGATGAACAGCGCCGACGGCAAGAAGCGAAAGAAGCGCGACGGCAAGAAGGCCAGGAAGGCGGCCGCATCGCGGTTGTGAAGGGTCGCACTGAGGCGTCATACTGATCGGCACTAACTATGAGCAGCGCACCAAACAAAATCATCTACTCAATGGTCGGAGTCGGTAAGTATTACGACAAGAAGCCGGTCATCAAGGACATCTATCTCTCGTACTTCTACGGCGCGAAGATCGGAGTCATCGGACTCAACGGCTCGGGCAAGAGCTCGCTGCTTCGAAT
>DATLWF010000306.1:0-6656 GCA_035576605.1 Blastocatellia bacterium
GCGCGTCAGGCGATCGCTCTCATCAGGCATCTCCGGCCTCCTTGCTTCCCAGCCTCAATTCGGGCAGTTAAGAATGAACCCAACTTTCCTATCATCGTGTTGGCCATTATCTGTAAAGGTCATTTTGAGAACAGACTGGCAATTAGGGCACGTCCACTCTTTCTACTCTGTGGAGCGGGCTATTTCAAGTTTAGCGGCTTCCTATCACTTCGGCAGCATATAGCGTGGTTGGTATAGCCCATCCGCCAGGTCGATGGTCTCTCGGAGCAGTTGCGCGACGCTCTCGACGGCAGCGACGAGTTCTGCAGCAGAGGCACCCATGTGCACCAGCGTCTCCTGCACGCGCGGCCCGAACTCTTGTGGGGCGCGCTCGAACTCGGCAACCTCCGCCAGGGCCGTCTTGTCGTTGATCGGGTACTTGCGGTTCAAAGCGAACAGGGCCAGCACCAGTTCGTTCACCGCGCGAGTCAGGCAAGCGACGGTCCCGTAGGCGTCTGCACGAGCCGCGAACTTGGGAGCAAACGCAGTGAGTGTGAATTCGGCCATGAAGAGATAGTCCTGGACCACGGCCTGCCGCAGGGCCTCGGGGTAGTCCGCGACACGCCGCTTCAGCCCATCGAGCCGCGCTTCGGGATCGAATAGAGGAATACACACCGCGATCTCGCCCAGGTACGTTGCGCTGAAGAAGCCGAAGGGTGGCTGCTGGAGGTAGTGAAGCTCGTACCGACCGGCTCCCGCCTCGGCGATGACCCGCTCCAGCTGTTCGAGGTTGCGATAGATGAAATCGACGCGCTGGCCGCCGATTGTGAGCCACGCCCCACCATTGACCCACGGGCCCCACTGGTAGAAGTTTGTGACCACAGGCCCCGCACTGTCGTTGATAACCTCGGCCAGTTCGCGAATGCTCTGGATCAAGAAAGGAGCCGCTTCCGAGTAGAAAATGCCAAGATCGATGTCCGACCCCGGCTGGGCGCATCCTCGGGCATACGATCCCCCCAGCGCGACAGCCCGGACCCCGCGGATCGCCCCGAGCCGCTCGGCGAGCGACGACACAAGTTCGCGTTGTTCCGGCGAGAGCTGTTTCACTTTCAGCCCTTCTTTCTTTCTGCCTTGTTACTCGATTTTTTCTTTTCCTTTGAGCGAGCGTTAGGCCGGCGGCTGATAGGCCCCCAGCTCGAGCGAAGAAAACGCACTAATCGTGACGTAGTATCCGTCCGGATCCCGGAGCGAGAACTCCTGTGTTCGAGTATTCGGGTTCGTGTGCGGCTCCTCTTCGAGCCGGGCGACGAGCGCGCGTGCCCTTTTCAGGGCCATATCGAAATCGTCGACGCGGAAGAACAAGAGGAGCCCGTTGCCAGGTGTCGCGTTGTCCCGGCTCATCAACGACGGATGCTCGTGCGCGCCCCACTGATAGAGGCAGAGCAGGACAGTTCCATCCGAATCGAGGATCTGACCAAAGTCAGCATGGCTCGGTGGTGTCTCGGGTTGGCCGAAGAGCGACTGGTACCATTTGAAGCTAGTCGGCACATCGCTTACGCCGATGATCGTCCACGTGCGTTTCATAATATTTCACCGGTCGCCCTAACGGTTGGGATGACCGGGCCGCGCGCGTAATATTGAGCGAACCGGAGACGAGATTCGTAAGCGCGGCTCCGGTCAATCCCGTTGTTGTTAAGACGGCTTCCGAGCTGTTCCAACCGGCAATCCCACTTTCGGCTCACGATCCTCCATCGTAACCCTGGGCTGTTCGGTTCCCTCCAACTCATATATTTCAGGGCCGACTGTTTCATTTGAGTAGAATGTGTGATTGCCGGTTCGCAGCTCATCTGCGCTTTTTGGCTTTGCTGACACCTCATACCAGCCCGTCTACCTGGCATGGCCTCAGCCTTTAATACAAAAAGACACCCGTCTCTCTCTCCCGATGCGAACGCGGGATCTATCAATTCTACTTCGGCGAGCGTTGCTAGATCAGCAAACTGGCCCCGCCCTTTCGTGAGTGAGTAGATCACTTCTGCCTTAGTGATGTTCTGCATATCACTGATTACATTTTCGTCACGGCAAATAAATATGCCAGGCCTGATAACCTGAGAGAGCAGGTGTAAAAAAGGATGATCACGAACAACCACAGTAATAATTGCTTCATAAGTATTTACACGGAACAGAGTTTGACCTGTTCCCCGTTCTGCAACAGGACCGCATCATAAGAAAGAACTCCCGCGGCTTCGCGTACACGCAGAGTTATGCTCAGTGACTTAGTCGCCATCGAGTGGCGCGGCATCAAACCCACCTGGCACGCGTGCTTCACAGGTTTCAAACCCAAGCACCTTATCTTTGTGCAACTCACAGAGCTTATCGTACACCGCATCATAATTCGCGTCAGGATGAACATCTAGCGCTGCAAAGCGATCATCACAACCCTCCCACGAAAGCTCAAGCGTCTGCAGAGATGCCAAAATGGAATCCTGTGTGTTTGACCTAACTCCGAATTGAAAAGGACCCGAAAGGTCTCATGGCCGCTACGCTTCACAACCTCTTGGACTTGAGGAATTTGATCGCTGTCGACCGGTGCTCTGACGATATCACCCCAGTTGGTTGCGTATGCATGAAATGGGGTATTTCGTATTTCGTAAAGATCGTCGCCCAACGGCAGAGCCCACAAAGATTCGCCATCAATGGCCCAGTGATTCGGCAGTTGGATGTGTATCTTAGTAAGTGATTGTTCGTCGTCTACCATTGTTCAAAGTTGACTGCATAACGCTCGGCATCACTGGCGCCCACATTCAAGATTGATGAGAGACTCTGTGGTGGGGCGTCGAGTGCATGCCGTTGTTCGGTGCGGCGTGAGCGGAATCAAATATTTCTGATGCTATTCTGACATATTCATAAACTTCTTGGCTTTTTCAGCAGTAATCATTAAGTCCCTTGCAGTCCTTGCTGCTTCACGCGAAAGGCGTACATATATTTTAGCCTTTTCAATACAATTCTCGGTAAGTGACTCGCTCATCCAATAGTTGGCGTGACTGGAAGCTGATCGTGCGCCAGAAACCGAGTCCAAGAAGATCCTCCTCCAAGATTCCCTATTATCTACAATATCCTCATAAGCATGTTGACTGTTTAATTTCTCCAAGTCAGTTTCCTTAACAGTTTCTGCTTCGGCAAGAACTGTCGGAATATCTCTAAGATCAGTTATAGCTTCATATGCCTGATTCAAGCTACGGAGCATCTCTGCTGCTGTCTGAGGACGATCTTCTTTACGAATGGCTAAGGCACTATGGAATACTTCTGCAACACCAGGTGAGATACGCGGATTTACAATATTCATCATCTGTAAAGGATCAGCTTGTCCATCCATAAGATCATACATACGGCGTTGAGCATCAGGTGGAAGATCACCAGTAAGTAGATGATAGGAAGTAACCGCGAGCGAAAACAGATCACTTCGTGGATCTATACCCTTTCCATTAAGTTGTTCCCATGAAGCATAGGGCGGCGTATAAGCTGCAAGGCTGTAATAATCTCCAGTATCGGGTACTTGAATACGAGCAAGTCCAAAGTCCAATAACATTATTTTGCCTTGTGGCGTAAGAATCAGATTCTGAGGCTTAATATCTTGATGAAGGACTGAAGGTGTATGGTTATGCAGATAGTCAAGCGCATCCAAGATTTGCTTAACCCAGTCAATTACCTGTTCGGGATAAAACGGTTCTTGGTCAGATTTCACGCGTTCCCGAAGTAGGTCATCGAGATTTCTTCCTTCAATGTATTGCATTACGAGGAACTGCCCTCTGCCCTCGATAAAATAATCAATAACGTGAGATAAAGCTGCATGGCGCATACTGTTTAGTAGATTTGCTTCTCTAGTAAACGCTTCCTTACAGTCCGGATTATCGGGAAGCAGCATTTCCTTGACAGCGACATGACTGCCGAACTTTGTATCACGCGCTAGATAGACCGCTCCCATACCACCTTGACCCAGCCGCTTAAGGATCTGATACCGATTTTGTAGCATTGAATCATCAGGCAACATATTGAGTGCTCCAACCTGGAACTATCATTTTCGTGTCACAATATCGGAAGCACCGAACGTTCGGGTTTCACCGGCGCGGCGCAGGCGTACCAAATAAAGAACATATGCGTGAGGCGCGTCCGGTGCAACCGCTAGTTCGGCGCCGACAGCAACTGGGCCTCGATCTAGCTACGCGTCCTGGCCGACACTCGATTGACACCGCCTGGTCTGTAGGACGGGGGCGGCGTTAACAGGCGCGACTATACGCCGCAGCCAGATCATAGGCAACCGCGCATCGGTTTCAATGTTGTTAGGTTGGCGTTGTGCTAACGATGTAGACTCACCCTGAGCGGGAGCTGTCTATTTCTCGCCCGAATAGCTTCGCATCATTGCGGCTTGGGCGGAGACTTGTTCACCTTCGGAAGACTAACCAGATTCGCAAACACTCGATAAGCGCCCGCGTTCCCCGCCAGTAGTTGCCGGCGCATCGCCAGGCTGATGTAGATGTACGTTCCTTCTCCGTAA
Source organism: Blastocatellia bacterium (assembly GCA_035576605.1). Lineage (GTDB taxonomy): Bacteria > Acidobacteriota > Blastocatellia > UBA7656 > UBA7656 > Onstottus_A. The sequence goes on from DATLWF010000306.1 coordinate 4,532, forward strand.
CGCGCAACTAACAAGCCTCCTCGATTTGGCTCTTCCCCCGGGTCGCTCGATTCGAGCATCGATGTGTATTCACTGGACCACTCGCGAGGGATGTTGAGCGCCCGCTCAACTATCCAGGCGTCGAAGTCTTTTGGCGTGATCTTGTTCGGCTGCGACATCAGCGGATGATCCGCGTTGGTAATCTTCACCGCGGCGGTCTCATTCGTGATTCGATCCTTCGACAGCTTGATCGCATAAGGCGCGAATTGAGTGTTGGCTAGCACCAGATTCCAGTCGTCCGGGCGTTGGCTGAGCACCACGAGGTTGCCGCCCTGGCTCACGTATCGAAGCAGACACCTGTTCTGCAGGATCAACTCGGGGCGCGTGAAGTAAGCGAGGTTGTCTACGATGATCGTGTCGAAGCGCGCCAGATCACCGCAACCGATTCGAGATTTGGCGGCGATGTCTGCATTCCCGTGCTCGATGACGCTGATCTCGTCGATCTTTAGCTCGCTGTGCTCGACCCCAAGCTCGGTCAGCGCAAACGAGAGCCAATCATCCAGCCCTCGGATGTAACCGGCTTTGAGCCCGTCGACAACTTCGAAGTCGCTCGCCCTCACAGCGATCTTCGCCGATCCGAGTGGATCAGGTGGGGCAGGCTTCTCGCGGCGAAACTCGATCAACACGTCGGGCGCCAGTGGCGGCTTGAGGATCGGCAACCGGAGTCTCAGCTTGATAGTCACTTCTTCGTCTTCTCGCGCGAACGCGATGTGTACCGGGTCGTAGTCGTCATCGGAGAGCGCGAGCGGCACGACCCACAGCGCCCCCGCCAGCCTGCCGGGCGTCCGATTGCGGACTCGCACCGGTATCGTGATATCGCGTGGCTTCGACCAGTCCCTCACCAACGCGAAAGGAATCGTTGAGATTTCGACCGGTGACGCGACATCGAATCGGGCCAGCACACCGAGGCGAATATTCACCTGGCCGAGACCTATTTCGGCAGTGACAACCAATCGGCCGCCGAATGGATCACCCGGTTGCGCTCCCGGCAGCGAGCTTCCAACGGCGTAAAACTCCTCATCGTAAAGGCGCGCCGTATGCGGGAGCGTCAACACCGCATCCTTCGGCGTCTCATATTCGAGTTCTCTAGTCACGACCCCACCAGCGCCCACCGATACCACATCGGAATCGTTGTAAGCTGAATTCTTGTCTGAAACGGGCAGGCGCTCGGGTGCGGAGAACACAACCGGCAACGGACGAACGCTGCGGTTGCGGAGGACGAGGTGCGCAAGAAGCGTCTGGCCGGGCACGACTACGCGGTCAGAAAGTGTAACTTCAAAGTTGAGGCCGAGAGCTAGCGCGATCGCCCGCTCGAGGGTCGCGGTGAACCTGACGACTCGAATGAACTCCGCGCCGTATCGCGCGTGCAGCTCATCGACGGTTCCTTCCGCGCGCTTCTCGATGAGCTTCTCGGTCAACGCGTCAATCAATCGATCACCGGTAGCTATCGCGTCCGCGACTCTCAGATCGCCGACGCGAGGCGGTGCAATCGAGCGACTAACGTTTTCTGGAAGCGTCAGCGTGGTAAACAAGCCGGCGCTGACGGCGTCCGGAGGAGTGCCGGCGATCGGGAGCCGAAGTATCTTTTCCCTCACTCCCGCGTCCGGCTGCTCGTCCGGGCCGGAAGCTATCAGCTTGTAATAGCTCGTTTCTCGTTCGGGTGTCAGCCGATCGAAACTCGCGCCGCGCGAGAAGAACCGATGATGCGCAGACAATCCGATCCGCGCGTACGTTAATCCGCGAACCTGATCGTATTCGCTAAGGTCGATCTTGACGGCGGCGGGGGCGTCATCGGTTCGCTCAAAGAAACGGCGGACCTGCCAAACCTCAGAACCGGCTTCTGGAACCAGTTTTGTGGCAGCGGCGGCTACGTTGAAAGCTTCGAGGGCCAATCGAGCGACGGCTTGCTCGACGCCTTCGCCGGTTTTGGAGTCGTGATTGGTGATGATCACATCGGGTCGCAGCGAGCGAATTGCGCGCACCATCCGGCGAAGCGCGTCGTCGTGTCCCCAAATGCTCAAGGCTTCATCGGCTGACTTTGAACACCCGATGTCGCGCAAGTTGAGGAAGAACACGTCAGAGCCGA
>DATLWF010000307.1:0-9936 GCA_035576605.1 Blastocatellia bacterium
GGCGTGGGACTAGAGCTCAGGCGCACGGCCAGGTTGCGCAAGATTGCCCGAGCGGGTCCCCAAGGACCGTCTGGCGTGCCGGTCCGGGCGATGGCAGGGCAGGGGAGATTTCCGATGACTCCTCGCCAAAATCGAAGCTCGCAACAGCAGGGATAGGACAAAGCCACGTGTGTGGAATCGTAGGAATAGCTGATCCAACGGGGCATCCCATAAACGAGGCGGTGCTGCGCCGCATGTGCGATGCGATCGTTCATCGTGGACCTGATGACGACGGATTCTACGTGAGTACAGCCCGCGAGTTTGGATCACAGAGCTCCTCAGGCGCCGCGTCTGTTGGGCTGGGGATGCGACGGCTTGCGATCATCGATCTGGTCACCGGCAAACAACCGATCCACAACGAAGATGAAACGGTTTGGGTCATTCTCAACGGTGAGATCTACAATTTTCCGGAGCTTCGCGCCGACCTTGAAACAAAAGGTCATTGCTTCTACACCAACAGCGACACCGAAGCCATCGCACACGCGTATGAAGAGTACGGCACGGATGTGCCCAAATACCTACGCGGCATGTTCGCGTTCGCTCTATGGGACGAGCGAGCTCAACGGCTACTCCTTGCCCGCGATCGTGTTGGCAAAAAGCCGCTGCTGTACTCGCTGTCGAGCGGCAAGCTTGTTTTCGCCTCGGAGTTTCAAGCGCTCCTCTGCCATCCCGATGTATCGCGCGACGTGAATCCGGATGCTATCTCACACTACCTCTCATTTATGTGCGTGCCCGCGCCGATGACCGCATTCAGCAAGATTAACAAGCTCGAGCCCGGCCACGTGTTGGTTTGGCAAAACGGGGAAATTGAGATCAAGCGGTATTGGTCCCTTGACTTCAAAACCAAAATCGACATCGGCGAAACTGAGGCGGGCGAGCGAGTCGTCGAACTCTTGCGGGACGCCGTGCGAGCACGACTCATCTCGGACGTGCCGCTGGGCGCATTTCTCTCGGGCGGAATAGACTCGAGCGCGGTCGTGGCGCTGATGAGCGAGCTTTCAAGCGAGCGGGTGAAGACCTTCTCGATTGGGTTTGAAGAGCAAGAATTCAATGAGATCAAGCACGCTCGACGAGTCGCCGACCGATTTGGAACTGAACACCACGAATTCATTGTGCGCCCAAACGCGGTCGAGGTATTGCCCACGCTTGTTCGACATTACGGAGAGCCGTACGCCGACTCATCGGCAATTCCAACTTATTATCTGTCGAAGATGACAAGGCAGCACGTCACCGTCGCACTAAACGGTGACGGCGGTGACGAATGCTTTGCAGGATACGAGCGGTACGCCGCGATGAGGATCGCTGAGCGTTACAACCGCCTGCCACGATTCGTGCGAAAATCGTTAGTGGAACCGGCAGTAGCAGCGTTGCCCGAGTCAGGAGTCAGCCGCTCAAGGCTGGGAAAGGCCCGCCGTTTTGTGGGAGTGATGGGCCGTCCTGGCGCGCAGCGCTATCTCCGATGGGCGAGCGCCATAAGCCCGGAGCTGAAAGCCGAGCTCTGCACCGGGGAATTTTTTGCGCTTACGTCAGGAGCAAACGCCATCAGTTTTGTGCAGCCGTGGTTCGAGGGCAACGGCGAGATGGATGTTGTTGACCGCGCGTTGCTCGCTGACACTAACAATTATCTACCTAACGATTTGCTGGTCAAAGTAGACATCGCGAGCATGGCGGTGTCGCTCGAAGCGCGCTCGCCGTTTCTCGATCATCATCTGATGGAGTTCGCGGCCAGTCTTCCAGCTCGATACAAGCTTCGTGGACTGACGACCAAGTATCTTCTAAAACGCGCGCTGCGAGGACTGCTTCCCGAAGAAAACCTGACGCGTAGCAAGATGGGATTCGGAGTGCCGATTGGCCGATGGTTTCGCGGCGAGCTCAAAAGTTTTCTCTCGGATACTATTCTGCCCGAGCGAACGCTGCGACGCGGTTACTTCAAGCCAAAGATAGTTGTGGATCTGTTCAACGAGCACGTGAGCGGACGACGCGACTACTCGCATCAATTGTGGACCCTTTTGATGTTGGAACTTTGGCATCGCGAGTTTACCGATTGAGTACAGGTCAAATAATGAAACCGATCACCAATGCCCTGACTATTGATTTTGAAGACTGGTATCAGGGTCTCGAGATTCCCCATACCGAATGGGCCGGCTACGAGGACCGCGTGGTCCCGGCGGGCCGCCGGCTGTTGAGTATTCTCGAAGAAGCGGGAACTCGTGCGACCTTCTTTATACTTGGATACGTAGCAGAGCAGCATCCCGAGATTGTCCGCGAGATTGAGGCCGCAGGGCACGAGATCGGGACTCACGGCTACTCGCATACACTTATCTATCGGCAGGCCCCTGACCTGTTTCGAGGTGAGATGGACCGAGCGATAAAATCATTGGAGGATATCACCGGCAAACACGTGCTGGGTCATCGCGCGCCGTTCTTCTCAATAACTCGCGATTCAATGTGGGCGCTTGAGGTGCTGGGTGAGTTGGGCATCCGATACGACTCGAGCATTTTTCCGGTACTCAATTACCGCTACGGTATTTCGGACGCGCCGCGTTGGCCTTATCAGGTTGCCGCGGGACAGCAGCAACTCATGGAGTTTCCGATCTCGACACTTCAGGTACTGGGTCGCAATCTGCCGATAGCCGGCGGAGCTTACTTTCGTATATTTCCATATGCTTTTACGCGGCGTGCGTTCAGGTCGGTGAATGACAAAGGACACCCGGTTGTGTTTTACCTACACCCGTGGGAGTTGGATCCAGAGCATCCGCGCATTCGGTTACCGCGGAGGATTTCGCTGACGCACTACTTCAACTTGCACAGGACTGAGGACCGATTGCGGCGATTGCTGCAAGATTTCAGCTTCGCACCAATGAAGGAGGTGCTCGGTGTCAGTTGAACAGAAGGTTCGCAGCCATTTTCATGCCGACGCTCGCCGCTTCGACGCAATCTACGAAGACGACAAGAGCGCCCTCACACGGTGGGTGGACACGGTGTGGAGAGGTGTTGTACGAAGGCGATTCGATTTGACGTTGGAGCTACTGGGTCCGTTGGCGGGAAAGACCGTACTCGATGTAGGATGCGGGTCCGGACGCTACTGCATCGCGTATGCCCAGCGAGGCGCCACGCGCGTCGTTGGAGTCGACTTTGCGGAAGCGATGGTCGAGTTAGCAAACGAGCACGCGCGGCATGCAGGGGTCTCGGATGTGTGCGATTTCCGCGCCGGAATATTTCCAGATGCAGTGCCCGAGGGAGTCTTCGATGCGAGCTCCGCAATGGGCTTCTTTGATTATGTCTCGAATCCCGTTCCGATCGTCACTCGCATGCGCGAGTTGACGAGATCGAAAATGATCATGAGTTTCCCAAAATCGCGCGAGTGGCGGGTTCCTGTGCGCCGGCTGCGTTTCTGGATCAGTGGCTGTCCCCTGTTTCTCTATTCGGAGGCGAAGGTCAGGGAGACTCTGAGCGATGCCGGCGTGACCGACTATGATTGGATCGAGCTTGACCGCGACTATCTGGTTGCAGCGCGCTTTTAGGTTATGTCTAACCCTCAACCCGTCAGAGTGCTTCACATAATAACCCGGCTGATCGTCGGCGGTGCGCAAGAGAACACTTTGCTGTCGGTCGAAGGTCTGGACCGGCTGCCGGAGTATGAAGTCACGCTCGTTACTGGTGTTGATAATGGACCGGAGGGGGACTTGCTGGAGCGAGCGCGTCGCACCACACGGCTCGTCATTGTTCCGGAGCTGGGGCGCAGCATAAACCCGCTGTCGGACGTGGCAGCATCTTACAAGTTATATCGACTGATTCGCACAGGGCGATATCACATAGTTCACACGCACTCATCAAAGGCGGGAGTACTCGGCCGTCTGGCAGCGAAGCTTGCCGGGACGCCTATCGTCGTTCACACGCTTCACAGCCTTGTCTTCCACGACTATCAGCCCTGGCTGGTCAATCGGCTCTGGTGGGCAGTGAAGATGCTCTGTGCGCCCCTTACTGATCATTTCATCAGCGTCTCGAGCGTCATCTCCCAAAAGGCGATCGCAGCGGGGATAGGCCGTCCCGAAAAGTTCACGACGATCTACAGTGGCATGGAGCTTGACTGGTTTCTGGATTCCAAAGTTGATCCTGCAGCAGTTCGACGCGAATTTGGTATCCCGGAAGATGCGCCAGTGGTAGGGAAGATTGCGCGCCTATTCTCGCTTAAGGGACACGATCAATTGTTGGACGCTGCGCCCGAAATCGTCCGACGCCACCCGAACGTGCGCTTTTTCCTGGTTGGCGATGGCCTGCTTTATGAACATCTGCGCAGCCGGGCACGAGAGGCAGGAATTCTCGACAACTTTGTCTTCGCGGGACTTATTCCCAGAGAGCGCATTCCGGAGATGATTGCCGGGATGGACGTAGTGGTACACACATCACTGCGCGAGGGACTCGCCCGCGTCCTGCCACAGGCTCTAGCGATGGGGAAGCCGTGCGTCTCATTTGACCTGGACGGAGCGCCTGAGGTTGTTATACCCGGTGAGACCGGCTTTCTGGTGAAGCCGGGCGATGTCCGAGAGCTGGCAGATGCAATTTCGGAGCTTCTGGCTAACCCGCAACTCAGAGCGCGCATGGGGGAAGCCGGTCGACATCGGGTTGACCCTGCGTTTCGGGCCGAAACGATGGTTGAACAGATTGCATCAGTCTATCAATTGCTTCTTTCACGTTACGCGGGGAGGCTCTCGCGTTTCGATCGTCGCCAGGCGCCCAATATGGCGGAGGCGATCAATTAGTGGCGTGTAACAGTCACCAGGACTCCGTTCAAATGGCCGGCCATGGAAAAACTGGGCAATACGCCTTTTTGCTTTATTTTAGTGGGAAAGGAAAGTAACTAATGAGAGTTTTGATCACAGGAGGAGCCGGCTTCATAGGATCGCACCTGTCTGAGCGGCTTCTGGCGCGCGGGGATAAGGTGGAGGTACTCGACGATCTATCAACGGGCTCAATCGAGAATATTCAGGAATTCAAGAACCACCCGAACTTCTCTTTTCATCTCGACAGTATTTCGAACTCGCGTCTGGCGGCTGAGCTAATCGATATCAGCGACGTCGTTTATCATTTGGCAGCCGCAGTCGGTGTGCGCTTGATCGTGGAGAGCCCGGTGAAAACGATCGAGACCAACATTCGCGGGACAGACATCGTCTTGAGCCTGGCCGCAAAGAAGCGAAAACGCGTGCTGATCACGTCGACTTCGGAGGTGTACGGAAAACGCGATAAGGTCCCATTCAACGAGGAAGACGACCTGGTGATGGGACCAACCAGCAAAGGCAGGTGGAGCTATGCGTGCTCAAAGGCGATCGACGAATTTCTAGCCATCGCCTATTGGAAGGAGAAGAAGGTGCCGACGGTGATTGCGCGACTATTCAATACCGTTGGACCGCGCCAGACCGGGCGCTACGGGATGGTCATTCCGAATTTCGTTCAGCAGGCGCTCACCGGGGAGGACATAACAATATTCGGCGATGGCACGCAGACTCGCTGCTTCACCCACGTGTCGGATGCCGTCGGTGCGTTGATCGCACTCGCCGAACATCCTCGAGCTGTAGGCGAGGTATATAATATCGGCAGCGATCACGAGCTCACCATCCTCGAGTTGGCCCGGAGAATCAAGCATCTGGCCGAGTCGGAGTCAAAGATGGTCTTTGTGCCGTACGACGAGGCCTACGAAGAAGGGTTCGAGGATATGATGCGCCGAGTGCCGGATATCTCGAAGATACACAAGCTAATCGGCTACGAGCCAAAGATTGACCTGGACGGTATAATAAGGAGCGTCATTGCTTATAATAAACAAAGGCTGGCCGGCCAGGGAGGTATTCCTGCTAGCTCTCTCGTATTTGAGTCATACAGCTCCCTTCGGGACCTGTGATCATAGAATTGGTGGCGTCTCAGCAGAATTTCATTAACACCCCTCTTAAGAGGGGTGATTTGTGGAGTGCGGATCTCCGAACTGTTTTAACAGTTTCGCCACGTCCACGAGCTGGCAAAACCGTTGAAACGGTTGCGGCCGGCGACTGATTCACCGACACCCAACTGAAGTTGGGTGTTAATGAGAAGCTGCCATCGAATTCGGTGTTACGGATCACCTTTCTTTTCGATTGAGAGTTATTGCGAGTATGTCATGCGCATAGTTCTTGCCTTTCTCTTTGTGTTGCTGTGCGGGGCGATCCTGACTTTTGTCGCCCGCGCCCTGGCGCCGCGCGTGGGTTTTATGGCGGCGCCCAGGGATGATCGTTGGCACCGGCGGCCCACACCAGTGCTCGGCGGCGTGGCTATCTACCTATCATTTGCGATTGGCTACTTCGTTTTCGCGGGAAACCTGTCGGGTGCCTATCCGATCATGCTGGCGGGGACGCTGTTATGCCTCACAGGTCTCATCGATGACCTGGTCCACATTAAGCCGTATACCAAGCTTGTGGTTCAATTGATTGCTGCGTCGGTTACGGTTTACTTTGGATTCCACCTTCCGTGGGTCAATTATCAGTGGGTCAATGATCTTCTTACGATCTTTTGGCTTGTTGGCATCACCAATGCAATAAACTTGCTCGACAACATGGATGGGCTTGCCGGCGGTGTGGCGGTAATCGCTTGTGGATTTTTGACGATCACATTTTTGCTAAATGGACAGGCTTTGGAAGCGCAGCTTCCTGCGATGCTGGGTGCTGCCGCGCTCGGATTTCTAATCTTCAATTTCAATCCGGCCTCTATCTTCATGGGCGACAGCGGCTCGATGTTCCTGGGCTTTATGTTGAGCAGCATTGCGCTTCTAAGCGGCACGGGCCGCTTTCGCAATCTTACCTCGGTGCTGTTGTCTCCTCTTCTGATACTGATGATACCGATATTTGACACCTGCATGGTGACGGTCACTCGAAAGCTATCAGGGCGCAAGGTGTCCCAGGGCGGACGCGATCACAGCTCCCATCGGCTCGTGGCTCTGGGCGTCTCGGAGCGACGGGCAGTGATGATGTTGTACGTTTTTGCGGCGGTGTCCGGGACTCTGGCGTTGATGGTCCGATTGGTGGAAACCACGTGGGCGCTTGCGGTTGTTCCCGCGTTTGCGCTGGCTGTCCTGTTCCTCGGACTCTATCTGGGTAAGGTGCGGATCTACGAGGAAGGGGAGCAGCCTGGTGGCTTGCGCATCATCAATGCCATAGCGGGGTTTTCATACAAGCGACGGGTTTTCGAAGTGCTATTGGACGTTGTGCTGGTAACCCTGGCTTACTACGGAGCCTACGTTCTTCGCTGGGATGGCAGCCTTCCGAGCGAGCAGCTTTCAATTTTTATGAAAACGTTGCCACTCGTGATCATTGTAGAGATGTCCGTCTTCCTGGTCGGCGGTGTATATCGTGGGCTTTGGCGATACGCTGGGATTAATGATCTGATTGTTATTGCAAGATCGGCGATTGCCGGCGCTGCGCTAAGTATGCTGGTCGTCTTTGTGGTTTACTGGTTTCACGGGCCATCCCGCGCGGTCTTTCTCCTGAATGGACTGCTTCTCCTGGTGATTGCTAGCGCGAGCCGACTGTCTTTCCGCCTGTTGCGAGAGATGATCGAAGGGAGTGGGGACCATCATCCCGATTCGCAGCCCATACTGATCTACGGCGCGGGCGACGGCGGTGAGCTCCTGATAAAGGAGCTTTCGCAAAATCCAGACTACCGTTACCTGCCGATTGGCTTCGTCGACGATGATCAGCGCAAGGCCGGCAAGCTCATGCATGGCTACCGGATTTTTAACACCAGCCAGGTGCCTGAACTCATTCGCACTCATGGAATCCGAGAAATCCTGGTTTCGAGCTTGAAAGTGCCCGAAACCAGGCTGGAATACCTGCGAAGTCTGGGCGTGTCTTTTAAGAAGATGAGCATACGCCTCGAGTAAGGGTCCGGCGCCTGTTAACCTGCACGGGGTAGCATTGTTTCAGGCGCAAATCATTGTTGACATTCAACCTAACATCTCGTATTCTTAGGTCCATTCGCAAGGGAATGATAAAAAGAACACCCTTGGAATGTGCTGTTTCGCTCGTTGGCGTGCACATGGAGGCAACGTGAAAACACCCAAAATGAATTTCAAAGCCATCCTCAGCTTGTTACTATCGCTATCAATCGCGTCCGCTTTCTCGTTGAGCTCACTGGCGGCCTCAGGGTCGAGCGAGAGAATGCACGATCCAAGCGACGAGAATCTACCAGCACTTCAGGCGCCCACTGGTAACCTAACCACAAGAGGGCCGGTGCTCGTGAACGGCAACGAGGCCAAGACTGGGCTTACAATTACGAGCGGAAGTGTAATACAGACGAGGACGGGAGGCCACGCGACCATCGAAATGGGGCCGGTTGGCCGCGTCGATCTCGATCCGATCACAGCAATCACCCTGGCGATGACAAGCAATTCAGTAGATGCTTCCCTTGACAAGTGCGGTGACGGGGTCACGTTTACGTTGCCTGCGGGTATTTCCGGCCGCTTGAAGATCCTTGACATCAGCGATGTCGGAGTGTTGTCGAAAAAAAGGGAAATTGATGTCAGGTGTTTTCGGGGCGAAGTGCTAGTGAAATATGGTCAGAACAAAGAGAAAACGCTCAAACCCGGCGACCACAAGGAATTCGATAACGCCCTCGAAGTGACGGCGACGGGCGATGCCGTGTTCAAGGTTTATTGCGACGAGAACCACTACCCGTACTTATTCCTCCTGTCGGGATTGCTTATACCCGTGATCATAGAAGCTCTTGGTGAACCGGAACCAGCTGTTAGCCAGCGCCAGCCGTAATCTGACAAGCAGGTAATGGCTGGACGAGACTTTTACCCGCGATATCCCGGTTAACAGATTGAGTGAACTTGCAGGGGGTCCGTTCGCCACCGAGGGGTGTGGCTAGATTCAACCAGATCCTCAGCGTCCTCCATACACTTCCGCTCTCACAGTCCTACTAGCGGCCTTCCAAAGAAGGCTAAGGTCCTGCGCTGCGTCATGGCTCCCCAAGGCTCTGAAACTTCGAAATAATCTCCGAATAACCCTACAAGCTCGTAACATACGTGAGCGGTACTTCACCCATTCCAGCGTCTCCGAGGCGGCTGTCTTGCATACTCCTTACGCTGTACCTTGGTGCGCTCGCGCTCTTGCCGTGGAGTTGGTTTCCGCCGTTTCCATGGCTGCACCAGCACGCTCAATGGAGCGACCTGGTTTTTGCAGCGGCTGCGGTCGCCTGGATTGTAGAGAAACTGTGGGCACACGAATGGCCGCCAATCCGTCCAACGCATGTCGCACTAGGTTTGTACGTCGCTTTCGCTGTCTTGTCGTTTTTGTTAACGACAACTGACTGGAGTTCCGGCGCTACAAAGCTTCTGGGTATCGGCGAGTTGTGCATGCTCGCACTGATAACTTCAGACCTTGCGCTGCGTCCCGGCGTTATGCCAGTCATGGGACGCGTCATCGCGATAACCTCACTGCTTACATCCGCGGCCGGGATTGCAGGCATAATACTCTTTTATGCCGGAGTGCAAACAAGATTACTTGGAACGTACGGCGACCTTGTTCCCTCAACACATTATGCACGCGCTCAAGCCGGTTTCTATCAGCCGAATTTACTCGCGAGCTATTGTATTTTCGCCGGCGCCGTCGTCAATTGTCGAAGGGCTCAGTTACCCGTCTGGCTGCGGCGGGCGACGGTGGCGGCGCTTTGGCTTGCAGTGTTGATGACTTTTTCGCGTGGTATCCTGGCGTTTGGGCTCGAGGCGGCGATCCGGGCCGCGAATACTCGATTCAGACGCATCACAGTCTCGGTGTTCGCCGCATTCTGTGCTTTGGTCATTGCAACCCTAAGCATTTGGAACCTCACGTTCGACCCCAGCAGTCCTCGCAGCGCTCGCTTCGATGTCTCTAC
>DATLWF010000308.1:0-4209 GCA_035576605.1 Blastocatellia bacterium
CGAGAGGGACAATAACAGTCTCGGGATATCCGAGCTTAACAGTTCCTTCCACGACAGGCGCGGGCTTTACCAACTTCGCGACGCCGTCCAGGAGCAGGAACAATAAAGGCAGGGCGCTGAGGATGCGTCCGGCCCAGATCCTTTTCCTGGAGACCGGAGCAGTTTGAATACTCGATTGCATGAATTCTTCTCCTTCGTTTGCAACTCGTTTGGTTGAATCACCGCTCGTCAAAGGCCTGCTTCAAAGTTAGTTTACGGAGCTTGATTTATCGCGCTCGGCTCCATGTAGATGAGTTCCCAGATGTGCCCATCTATGTCCTGAAACCCGTGTCCATACATGAAACCGTGGTCTTGTGGTTCGTTGTAGGTTGTTCCCCCGGCGGCGACTGCCTTGCGAACCAATTCATCGACTTTGCCGCGGCTCTCACAAGACAAGCACACAAGGACTTCGGTGCTCTTCGTTGCATCACAGATCTCTTTGGGCGTAAAAGTCTTGAACTTGTCGTGCGTCAAGAGCATCACGAATATGTCCTCGCTGACGATCATGCAGGTGGCAGTCTCGTCGGTGAACTGAGGGTTGAACGTGAAACCGAGGCTGGTAAAAAACTTTATCGACTTGTTGAGGTCCTTCACTGGTAGATTCACGAAAATCTTGGTAGCCATGTTTTCTCCTTCGAAAAGGATGTCCGACAAACTTCAGTTTGTCGCCAGTCCGTAAATTCGGCGATCAGCCGTTCACAAGCTAGAGCTTGTCGCGAAACCCTGATTCGGCGATAAGCCAGCGACAAACTGAAGTTTGTCGGAACTCGTCACTAATTCTCCGGCAGTCCCGGGATCTCCAGCACCGGCCGGATCTCGATTGTGCCCACGCGCGCTACAGGAATGCGTTCAGCGATACCCATCGCCTCGTCGAGATCCCTGGCCTCGATCAGGTAGTAGCCACCCAGTTGTTCGCGCGTCTCCGCAAACGGACCGTCTGTCACGACGCGTTTGCCTTCGCGCACCCGGACGCTGGTCGCCGTGGAAATCGGGTGCAGCGGGCCTGCATAAATATAGTGCCCACTAGCGTTGAGATCTTGCGTAAGCTGCGCAGACTCTACATAACAGTGTTCCCGCTCCGTCTCGGTCAAGGCGTGCTCATCCAGATATACCAACAACATGTATTTCATAGCGCTGTCTCCATCAGTAAGTCGAACGGCGCGCGACCGGATCGACACACCGCCCGGAATTATTTAACATCAGGCATGCTCCCAGATGCCAACGTCGCAGTCGAGTCGGTTTATCGCTCTGATTGGGGCCGAATCGTCGCCACGCTTATTCGCCTCTTCGGTGACTTTGAGATGGCTGAAGAGGCGGCGCAGGAAGCATTTGCAGCCGCGGTGGACCAGTGGCGGGACGCGGGCGTTCCCGAGTTCCCACGAGCCTGGATCATCCAGACAGCTCGGCACAAGGTCATTGACCGTCTGCGCCGCCGGACGCGGTTTGAGGAAAAACTTGAATCGTACGCCGCTTCGCCGTTGACCCGGACCATCGAGGAGCCGGATTACTTCACAGACGAAATCCCCGACGATCGCCTTCGGCTGATCTTCACCTGCTGTCACCCGGCCCTTGCGCACGAGGCGCAGGTCGCGCTGACACTGCGGACGCTGGGCGGTCTGGAGACGGACGAGATCGCAAGAGCCTTTCTGGTGCCGGCGGCTACGATGGCGCAGCGGCTCGTGCGCGCGAAGCGGAAGATTAGAGACGCGGGCATTCCGTATAAGGAGCCTGAAACCAGTGACCTGCCAGCGCGGCTGGATGCAGTGCTGACCGTGATCTATCTCATCTTCAACGAAGGCTATGTGGCGACTCGAGGCGAGCCGCTCGTGAGGACTGATCTTTGCTCGGAGGCCATCCACCTTGGGCGCATGGTAACGATGTTAATGACGCCTCGTCCGCCATCGGAAGCAACCGGTCTTCTCGCTCTGATGCTGCTTCACGATTCCCGGCGGGAGGCCCGGCTCGATGAAAACGGTGATCTTGTTGTTCTGGAAGATCAGGATCGCCGTCGCTGGGACGCACGGCAGATTGCCGAAGCGCTGCCGCTCGTCGAAGAAGCGTTTCGCGGGGAGCCTGGCCCGTTTGCCGTGCAGGCGGCGATCGCAGCCGTGCATTGTCAGGCGACGCGAGCCGAAGATACCGATTGGCATCAGATCGTCCGGCTTTACGATCTGCTGGAAAGCCAGCACCCGTCCCCCATCGTGTCGCTGAACCGCGCGGTGGCGGTTGCGATGGCGGACGGCCTTCGCCGCGGACTTGTGCTTATCGATGCGCTCGCGGCAGCCGGCGATCTCGACGAGTATCATTTGCTGCATGCCGCGCGCGCGGATTTGCTGCGCCGCGTTGGATCCCGGGAAGAGGCGGCGAAGAGCTACGAGCGAGCCCTGGCGCTGGTCACCAATGACAGCGAGCGCCGCTTTCTCGAGCGGCGGCTGCGCGAAGTTCAACCGCAGGTAACGTGAGCTTTGATCCACTCTTCGCGGCCTGCTGCTTTTCGTAAAAACCTCCGTCTCGCCGAGACGGAACGCCGCAAGGGTCGAACGCAACCCCCGCTCGCGCTCTGGTTGAACAATCCCTATCGACGTAATACCCTACAGTCTCGTAGCCAGAAGCGTGGCGCCGGTCCTAACTACTGAATGGAGGCAGTACACGATGGCAATCAATAAAGTGGCAGTGCTCGGATGCGGTTTGATGGGCTCGGGCATCGCGCAAGTTTGCGCTCAAGCCGGGCACGAGGTCGCGGTCATCGAACTTTCGGAACACCTGTTGAACGGCGGACTCGGCAACATCGCGAAGCACCTCGGCAGGATGGTTGACAAAGGGAATCTCGCCGCCGAGGCCCGCGATCAGACCATTGGGCGGCTGCATGGATCAACGAAGCTCGAGGACGCATCGACAGCGGATCTGGTCATCGAAGCAATCATTGAAAACATACACGAGAAGAACAAGGTCTATTCCCTGCTGGATAAGATCTGCCCTCGCGAAACGATCTTCGCATCGAACACTTCGAGCCTGTCGATAACCCAGATCATGACCGCGACCAGTCCTGAGCGCCAACGTCGTTTTATTGGTATGCATTTTTTCAGCCCGGCGCCGGTGATGAAGCTGGTCGAAGTGGTCCGCACCATTCTCACCGACCCCGAGGTCTTCCGCATTGCTACCGACTTCTGCCGGGAAATCGGTAAAGTTCCGGTACAGACCTCGGACCGAACCGGCTTTATTGTGAACCGTCTTCTGGTGCCTTACATGCTCGATTCGATTCGCGCGCTCGAAGAAGGAGTCGCGTCGATCGTGGATATCGACACTGCGATGAAGCTCGGATGCGGTTATCCTATGGGTCCGCTCACGCTAGGGGACTTCGTCGGTCTTGATACGACGTACTACATAGCGGACATCATGTTTGACGAATTCAAAGAGAAGCGTTTCGCTCCGCCGCCGCTATTGAAGCGCATGGTATTGGCAGGTTTGTACGGTCGGAAGAGCGGCCGTGGTTTCTATGACTACAGCGATCCGGATAATCCGAAACCGATGAACCTGCTTTAAGGTGTCTCAGTCAAGATAGTCATCACGGCGCAGCGCCGATGGACGCGCGTGTTTGACCGATGGCTTCGCAGAGCGATCTTGGACAAACGAGAAGCCTGCCTTTTGCGGTCTCAGCGCTGTGGATTCGACCCTCTTCTATCCAGCGATAGATCGCGCGCGTGTTTGCCGCGACAATCTCAGCCGCTTGTTCTGGAGTGATCATAGCCACATCGTCGCGGCAGTGAGGGCACTGCGGCAGACACGTTGCCTGTGACCTGGTTATGAGTATGATCTCATCCATTTCAACCGTAACTTCTGTTCGCCTGATTCGCTTCATTGTGCCTCCCGCAAAACCGGGACCGACCAGAGAGTTTGAGGGATTCGCGCCGGACGTCTCAGGTTCGGTCCGCTTCCCCTCAGCGCGCGTTTTGAATGAACCAATCTGAAGGCTCGTATTGTCTCCCGCAATGCGCGCGCGCAAAGCCGAAACCCGAGGGGGCTAACATCCGGGTGTTTTGATTTCCCCGTGGCCCTCAATATTTCATTTGGAGACGGTGCCCGAGTGGTGAGAGCCTTCGAGGCTCTCACCACGCTATCGAGCGTACCTGGCTCCCGGTGTCACTTGAACGCAACACCGTGAGGGCGAGC
>DATLWF010000309.1:0-22622 GCA_035576605.1 Blastocatellia bacterium
GGAGCGCAGGCATCCCTGCCCGTAAGGTGGTAGCGAGAATACACGTTTTTGAAAAGGCAGGCAGGGATGCCTGCGCTCCCAGGCCAGCCGCGCCTTTCTAGTCGCACATTCGTGTATTATGATTTCTCCAGAGCGGGACGATTCAGAATGTTGCTGTTGGGCCAGCATACGAGGAGAAAACTAATGAGGCGAAGTTTGATTGACACTGTGGTGCTGACTGTAGTGGCGGGGCTCGTATTGAGCGCTCTGCCGACATTGACGGCTGACGCGCAGACAAGGCGAACGCGGCGGCGCCCTGCGATTACGACGCTCGTGCCGGCGGGAACCCAACTGAGGATCCGCCTCAACGATACGATATCGAGCCGGGAATCGCGCGCTGGTGACCGGTTCACCGCAACCGTCGTGAATCCATCCCGCTACGAGCAAGGGAAGGTAACCGGCCACATTCGTTCGATACGAAGGTCAGGACGCGTTCAAGGTCGCACGACGATGAGTTTGGCTTTCGACTCGGTTCGACTCTCGGATGGGCGGACCGGGACTCTGCGCGCTGAAGTACTTCGCGTATACAATTCCGACTCGGCGGCGAACGTTGACGAAGAAGGCCGCGTTCAATCTGGCAGCCGAGGCAATCAGACGCTTAAGCGAAGCGGTATTGGCGCGGTCGCGGGCGCGGTGATCGGCGGAATCGCCGGTGGTAGAAAGGGCGCGGCGATTGGACTGATAGTTGGCGGGGCGGCAGGCGCGGGCTCGATAGCCGTTGAAGGCAGCAAGGAACTAAAGATCGAACGAGGAACCGAGGTTTTGATCAGGGTCAATAGCCGCTGATCAACGCTCGCTGACGGGGACTGACCGGTTAGTCTCTAACCTACTGCTTATCATAGACTCGCAAAGTCAGATCGACCGTGAATGCGGGCAGAGTTGGGTTATCCGTTACAACTCGCAACTGATCCGTGTAAAGGCCGCCTGTTTCAATCTGCAAGGATTCGACCAGAATCTTGTAGCGTCTTCCCGGCTCGACGACTTCCATCCGCGCGGCGAAGTTCTTTGTTCCGGCTTCCACGCGAAGCACTTTGACGGGAGTATCATCAGCCGTAACCGAGAACTCGGTCATCGCCTTCTTACCCGCTGGGGCATACATAGACCCTCGCGAGTCTGGCGACAAAAAGATTGGTCCGATGTGCTTGCCCTGGCGAAGCGGAGCGCCCCCGAGCACATTGGCGGAAAGCGAGAATGTAATCACAGGCCGATCGGGATCATTGGTGTGCATGATTGCGGTTTTATTGATCAAACCGGATTGGGATATCGTTTGGACTTCTACTTCGGCGATACCTTCCTTGCCTGGAGGAATGACTTTGTCCGAGCGAATTGCCGTGCAGCCACAGTCGCCTTTGAAGTCCCTGATCTGCAGTTCCGCATCCCCCTCATTCCTTATTACGAAGATCTGACTGATGACCTCACCTCTGTAAACATCGCCGAAGCTGAAGCCGTCGAAAGGAACCACCGCCCTTGGTGCAGGTCGCATGCGGCTGATCGTGTCAGCCATGTGGCGAGTGTGCGCGGATGAGAGACCCTCCACCGCTAGAGTGAGCAAGACGCTCAAACAAAGTATCCGTATCACCGATGGTACCTGGATTCGTAGCGCGCGCATGTCTTTCCTTAAGCCTGAATTTTCAAAGCTAAAGCGTAGTGCACTCGCCAGGTTTCGCGCAATGCCCGGAAGTCAGAGCGCCGTCGAGTTCCCTCGCAAGGAAGCGCGATAACCGGCGTTCTAGCTGTGGTCGAAACTTGAATAAACCCTGTGCTGCTGCTATGGTTCAATCCGGATTGGAATGAGGATCAAAGTTAATGTCCGATAGAGTAACCGCGTCCGTTTCAGGAGTCCTCCTCAGCCTATTGTTGATCGGAATGCCCGCAGTCGCGCAGATACAGTTCAGCAGGCCGAAGCCAGCCAAGCCTCTGCCTAACCCTTCAATCATCAACTCGACGCGTGATGAAGTGCTGTCAATGACGAAACAGATGCTCGAAACGCGAGAGATTCCGCTCGATAAGGAAGACTGCAACAGCACGACCGGCGAGTGCACCCTGCTCAGCAAGCCGGTGGTTTTCATCAAGGGAATCGCGACCAAGAGTCAGCTTGAACACTTCTGCGAGATGCCCGCGGTCGAAGTGCGTAATTGGGCCAGGGGACGCTATGTGCTCCGCTTTCAGATCACTCCGGCCACGCCGAAGACTTCTCAGGTGGGCGTCTACGCCAAGTTCGAGGGAATGCTGAACGCTGTCACCGGGAGCGAGTGGGTGCCGCTCACATCAAGGGGCGAGCTCGAGGATCTGATGCTACGATGCATTCAGGATCGCGTGCAGGGCGGAGACTGCAAGGATATATTCCGATAACGCCCTCGTCGCCTGAAATGCGCAAGACCCCACACACCGCACGAGTCACTCCTTCATCCCCCACGGATTGTATCCGGTCCTCTCGCTAGTGTGGACTCCAATCAAGTTCGGATCGTCTGAGCATCGCATGCCAGAGCGATTCCGCCGTGTCTCTCTCGGTCTAAACTGTGACCTTGAGTGACAGCGGACTTGCGCGGCAGAGCGAAGTGCCCATCATCGACGACCGAGTGAGGGTCACGCAGACACGGCTAAACCGATTCGAGCGGTGTCCAGGCGCGCAGTCGCCCACAAGAAATCCTGCTCAGAGGCCTCGAGCTAACCCACATGGGTAGGTGTCCCCCAGGGGTGTTCGGGAGTGAAAGAATCCGGCACGGGGCTTGCCCTTGACGAACGCGCGATATGCAGGAAAAACACGCTTCGCAAAGTATGTGAGGCCAAAGCGAGAGTCAATGATGGTGAATAAAAGTCACAAGATTAGGGACGGACACGCTGGTGAAGAAGGAATGACTCTATTTGAGATTGCGATAGTGATCATGATTATTGGCATTGTGACTGCAATCTCAATACCCGCTGTCGCCAAGTCAATAAGGGCATACAACCTCCGCAGTGCCGCTGAGCGGATTGCAGAGCGGCTTACCGGGGCCCGGACGCTTGCGATGGCTAAGAACAAGAACGTCACCATCGCCTTTAAAACGGACGGGAGTGGTAACGTAACACAATACGGATATGACTTCTCGCCGGTTGGTGCACCCGACGGCACCCCGGACACCAGTGACCCGGACGACACGACGCAGACCTACTACGTGGAAACCCCTCCAACCGGAATCACTGTGACTTTTTCGGCGGGCGGGACAACGCTCACAAATGGAAAGGGAGTGGATTATACGTCACGCGGCGAGCTGCCGATCGGCGCTTCGCAGGCAGATATCAGGCTCGCCAATTCGTCGGGCATCCTGACTGTCAGCGTCAATCTTCGAGGACAGGTTTGGGTTCATTAAAGGCGGTGCAAATATGAGATTGGCGGAAACAAGACAAGCTAACAAGCTTCCACGGGTTAACCGGACCGAGCGCGGATTCTCGCTTATTGAGCTGATGGTGGCCATAGCGGTGATCACATTCGGACTGGTCTCGATCGTTAGTATATCGGGGTACGTCTCTCGCGCAAACAGTACTTCCAATACGCTGAATGTTCTCGCCACCGCGGCGCAAGATCAGGCCGACAAACTGCGAGGCGCGATATGGAATACCACCACCGAGGACCCGAAGCTGACGATAGGTGGCGATGTGGACTACGACTCGTCAAACACCAGCCACCGTACGACGATTACCGATACTCCTGCCGGAACCTTGAACGTGAGCTGGAAGGTCGTCGCAGGTCCGGCTACAACGGGCGACATGCGAACCATCACGATAAAGGTGGTACAGGTCGGCGCACCGACCCGCCTGGCCGCTGGTATCTCGGTCACTCTCATCGTTTCCCAGAGTTGAGGGAGTTATGAAATTGAACAGCAACGAACAAGGATTTTCATTAATGGAAGTCACCATAGGGTTGGGCGTGATGACCACCGTGATGGGCATCGCGTTCATGCTCCTGAACGGCTTTCAGCTTTCGTACCAGCGCGAAGAGGCATACGCGGACGCGGCTCGCAACGCTCGATTCGCAGTCTCGCGGCTGGAGGAGATAGTTCGCAGCGCGGGCACTAATCCTACCGGCAAAACCGCTGTCAATTGGCTGACCTTCGTTGATTTCGGAGGGGTCAATGTGAATTCGAGTTCTTCGCTCCACCTCATTAGCGACCTGAATGGAGACGGAGCAACCACCTCAACGATAGCGGCCAACTCGGACGTGATAATCACTTCCGAGAACGTAACGCTCACCCTGGACACAGCTACAAACACGATAGTAATGGTCGACAATAATCAGCCGGTTGATTCAACCCGCAGGACGGTTCCTATCGCGGAGAACATCCGAAGCCTGACGTTCACCGACCCGGACGGATCGCGCCGACAAGTCGATGTTGATCTACGCGCCGTCCCGAGCGGTGTATCGAGTAGCGATATACGCTACCGGGAGGTTCACTTCACGGCAAACATACGGCTGAGAAACCGATAAATAATCATCGTTCAGCGAAGAAGGAGCAAATGCAATGAAATACAAGATCACAAAAAGAAATGATAACGGCGAAAGCGGAGCAGCTCTTGTGATGGCTCTTCTGATGATGGCACTGCTGCTTGCGCTTTCGATGGGAATGAGTATGACGGCCGTTTCGGAGCTGGGCGTGACCAACACCTACTCCAACCAAACACAGGCTTTTCAGGCTGCTGAAGCCGGTATTTACCACGCGCTGAATCTGACCAAAAACTACACCGGTAGCAGCCCAACCGATGTGGGCTTCACCGCCCTGCTTGCAGAGCGCGGCACCGTAAGCACGAACTACCTTACCGGCAACAATCCTTTTACAGACTCGACAAAATTCGCTGCCGGCAGTGTCATGATCGGCGACGACGACGCCCTTGGCCACGCTCTACTCAGTGCTAACGTTGATGGAGCGGGCAATCAGCTCGCGGCGCCTGGCGTACACTATCGCGTCCACATGGTGGATGACGAAAAATCGACCAGCACCGCGAGCGTCAAGATTCCAAATTTCAATCCGTCGATCGCGTGGGAGGATGGCAATGCCGCCACGGATACCAACAATCGCGTGGTTGTGTACTCGACGGGCACCTATGGCAGTTCCTCGGTGACTCTGGAAGGCTGGATCGGCTTTGTGCCATACCCCGCCTTCGTTGCACAGCGAAATGTAACGGTGGACGGTAATGCACAGATTGAAGGAGCGTATGGTGGCGTGCATTCAAACGGCAATCTTACGGTTAGCGCCAGTGCCAGCGTAGCACAGACTGCTACGGCAGTGGGCACCGGGACCTTTACGACAAATGGAACGATCGGTGGATTCCATGCTGGAGGGCAGGATCCGCTGTACATTCCCAGATTCGTAACCGAGCCAACGGCAACGTCGAGTCCCCACTTACAGGACTACATCGTCAGGGCAGCCGACGTAATTCTGCTGGATCCGGGCTTCGCGGATGGGGCCACCAGAGATCTCACCGGGAACTCGGCAGCCACAGTGCAGCTTAGGAAACTCGCGGACAGCTTGGGCGTGCCAAGCTCTCAATACACCGCCTTTGCAACTGCGATTGACGAGGACACTACGGGCGTCGTAAGCCAGTCAAGCGCGGAAGCTGTGGGAATCAATCGCTCAACAAATCCCATAACCTTCACGCGGGTCACGACCAATCTATCGTCCTACGGCTGGAGTTACTCAGGCGGCAATTGGAATATACCGAGCAACTCAACCGGCGCAAGCGGCCATACGTTTTATGTTGTTGGCGAGGATCACTACAACCTGGCCAATCCAACGACAGGCCTCGCGAATGGCGGTAACGTGGACGTACAGGGCAACTCCGGTTCACTCGCCACGCCGCTTCAGACCACAATACTCTGCACCGGCTCAATAACCATAAGCGGCAACCCCTACATGCAAGCAAACCTGCAGAACCTGCGGACACCTGAGCTTCCGCCCTTCGTATCAGTAAACATACTGATGGCCGCTGTAGAGGACCTCAAGATCAACGGCGATGTCGGCGCGGGCAGCGGGACAATCAGGTTCAGCGGGATATGTTATGCCGGAGAGCAGGTATACCTCAGTGGCAACGGCGAGATCAGAGGTCAGGTCCTGGCTTTGAATAACCCAAACGTTCACGGCACGACCGGCTCAAATGGATCACCGGTGGACCGCGATGACAACGAAGTAACCGGCTCGTTCACGCTTGACTTCGATGGCGGTAGGGCGGTAGGCAAAATC
Organism: Blastocatellia bacterium; assembly: GCA_035576605.1. GTDB lineage: Bacteria > Acidobacteriota > Blastocatellia > UBA7656 > UBA7656 > Onstottus_A. Next base: position 6,255 of record DATLWF010000309.1, read on the forward strand.
TCGTTGATGTCCTGGCGCCAGATCAAGCAGTGACAAGTCTAGCCTTTTTCTATTCTGAAAACGACTCGAGCCGGGTGCGCTACCCGGCTCGATTTTTTGACTCAGGTCGTTGAAATTATCGAGAACGCATCACGCCAATATCGCAACTACTTCCTTCTGAGGCTCCCCTCCCGTGACGCGAGCTTCACTCTCACTCACGTACACGTCGATCTCGCTGCGCACGCCGAATTTGCCCTCGAGATAAATGCCCGGCTCAATCGAGAAGCACGTTCGCGGAATGAGCACTCGTGAGTCTTTAGTTTCCAGATTGTCGATGTTCGCTCCGTTGCCGTGCACTTCGGTGTGAATGCTGTGACCAGTCCGATGAATGAAGTACTCGCCGTAACCTGCCTTCTGAATCACCTCGCGGCAAACATCATCGACTTGCCAGCCGTAGATCGTGCTGCCCTTCGCGAACGCGTCCTTCACGTAATCAGTCGCGGCGTCGCGAGCATCTCGAACCACGTTGAAGACCTTTGTCACTTCGTCGGGCACTTTGTCGCCCACGAACGAAGTCCAGGTGATGTCCGCGTAGACCGAGTTCGCTCGATCCAGTTTGGCCCACAGGTCTATCAACACAAAGTCGCCCTTGTTGATCGGCGAGTGTTGCTCCGCGGTCGGTCCGTAGTGAGGCATTGCGCTGTTGGCGTTCACCGCTACGATCGGCGGGTCCTTGCTGAACATTCCGCGATCGGCGAAGCAGTTCAGGATGTACTGCTGAATGTCATACTCTGTGGTCGGTGTCCCGGCGTTGATTCGCTTGCCGATCTCAGCGAACGCGCTGTCAACACTTTCGTAGAGACCACGCGCCGCCTCGTCGTGCATCGCGAGCTGCTCATCGCCCCAGGCAGACTCAAATCGCTGCACGAGATCAGCGGACGAAACGATCTCAACACCGAACGAGCGCAGCAACTCAATCGTCCCGGCATCGACTCTGGAGAGATACGGGATCGCGGCTTCGGCTGAATACTGCATCGCAATGCGCGGAGTCGGCGTGGACTCGGTGAGCGTGTTCTTCAGGTGGCTGTGAAGCTGCTGCCACGGAAGGTAAATCAGCTTCTTACCCGGCAGATGATCCAGCACGCCGCGTTCGATCGAGTGAAGTATGCGGGTTGGCTCGCCGGACTTCGGTATAAAGTAGAACCATCGGCGCGTTGCCAGGTGACCTTCACTTGGCATCCCAAGGATATTAGCTGCGATGGGATCGCTGCCGCGGAAGCTGTAAAACAACCAGCCATCCAGATTCGCTTCTTTGAGAGCCTGCTGTATCGGTTCGATCAAGGTTGCCTCCAGTGGATCTGTTGGATTCAGGATTCGCGTGTTTAACGAGGCTTTCATTCTACCGTCTGCACTCGCGCGTCTCAACCTTGGCTCGGATGCGAGTCAGGTCTTCGCGCATAACCACCTCGGAAGAGGTGGTCTTGATGTTACGGCCTACAGAATCTCTGACGAGCCGGTGTGAAAATCAGGGAATACCACCCACTGCGTGGGTGGTATTCGGGGACGCAAGCGAGAAGTCCTCCCTCTGTAGGCTGGACTTGAACGGTCCACCCACTGCCGTGGGTGGTATTCGGGACCGCAGGCGAGGAGGCCTCCGTCTATAGGCCGGACCTGAACGATCCACCCAGTGCCGTGGATGGTATTCCAATAGTGTTTCAAACAGCTTCTGACGAGGTGCGTGTGTTCGAGACTCTGACGCCCATCGACTTGGCGCCGTCGCAACCTGACTTCTTGCATCCTCGTAGAAACTCCTGGCGTAGAGACAAGAGTGAGTGGTTGATGTAATGCCGAAGCCAGCGCGCCTCCCCGTGTACCAGAAGCGGGATTACAGCAGCGAGCGGCGCGGTCCATAGTTCTTTCGGCTATGTTATATTGACTCTTTCGAGGAATGGGCGCTATGAGGAGGCGACTGCAATTCACATTGGGCGCGATCTTTTTTGCCCTGCTATTGGTCTATGGCGGGGCGCGTTTCTACAAGGGATTCGCTGCGCTGGGGATGGAAAGCGACCCTGGGTGGAGTGCTCGTCAGGTAGGGACTCAGGTTCGCGTCGACCGCGTCCGAAACACCGAGCCCGCCGGGCTGCTGCGCACCGGTGACGAGGTTGTCGCGATCAATGGTCAGCCGATCAGGCAAGCTTCCGACGTAGTGCGGATCTTTCACTCGGTCGATCCGGGGAGGCCATATTCCGTTGTAATCAGGCGCGGCGGTATTCCATTCGAAATCACGTTGTTATCCCAAGCCATTCCTCTGGTCGCCTGGATAGTCAGCGGCGTCGCGAGCCTTGTGATCCCGAACATATTTCTTTTGACCGGGCTGATAGTCTTTCTGCTCAAGCCCGACGATAAGCAGGCTCTGCTGCTTGCGCTCATGTTCGGGATGTTCTCCGCGGCAATTTACGCCCTGGACCCCTCCTATGCCGGCGAGTCACCGTCAATGGTCGCAGTGATGCTTGCCGTTCATCTCGCTTCGCTGTTTTTGTGGCCTGTGTTCTTTCATTTCTTCCAGATCTTTCCGGAGCCTTCACCGCTTGTCAGAAGAGTTCCGAGGCTTGAAGCTTATTTGTACTTGCCGCAGCTGGTAACGATTCTACCTTACTGGGGGATGCTGAATATCGTGGCGGCATTCGCGCCGGAAGACGTTCCAGCTTTCACTTTTCCAGCGTTCACCTTCATCACGGTCGTCGTAGTCATCGGATACATCAGCGCCGGGCTCCTGTCGCTGCTGATCAACTATCGCCAGGCCGGCCGAGCTTCGAAGCGAAAGATGCGTGTCGTAGTGGCTGGCAGCATCGCCGGCTTCCTGCCGATGTTCGTGACCATCGTCCTTTTTATTCTTTTCGATCTGCGGAGGACCAACCCGAAGCTGGGACAATGGCTCGGAGTGACGGCGTTGTTTGCGTTTCCGGTGTTTCCATTGTCATTCGCTTACGCAATCGTTCGGCACCAGGTGATTCCGGTAAGACTTATTCTCCGCCGTGGTGTTCGCTACCTTCTGATCTCTCGAGGGTTCATCATCATTCAAGCGTTAATCGTGTTCGCAGTCCTGAGCTTTCTGTTGACCGGCAGCCGGCTGGCGGCTATCGACAGCATGGGAGAACGCGCGGACATAGTCGTGACGATGGCTGCAACCGCGCTTGCGATTGCCGCGCTCACTTTCCTGAATCAGCGAGTGATGCCGATGATCGATCGCAGATTCTTCCGCGAGTCGTACGACGCACAACAGGTGCTGTCGGAGCTCGGCATGGAGATGCGGCGTGTCTCGACTGTTCAGCAGTTGCTCGAACGCGCGGTCGCCAAGATTCAAGATGCGTTGCATGTCGAGAACGTGACCATATTTTTGCGCGATCAACAGACCGGCGATTACACCTGCGCGATTTCGTCTCAGCTCAACGCTGATGGCGTTAGTACTTCGCAACGAGACGCGAGCCTCACCCTGTCGGTGGATGGAGCCCTGGTGCAACGGATGAGCCGGTTTACACACCCGCTGCCGGTAGACTTCGACAGGTATCATCCGTGGACCCAAAACCTGCTCTCGACCGAACTCGCGATGAACGACTTGCGCAAACAAGAGAACACAACGCTTCGGCGCATACGCTCGGCATTGCTGCTTCCGGTCGCGACCAAAGACCAGCTACTTGGCGTTGTGTCGCTGGGTCCTCGGCTGGGTGAACTTCCGTTCTCTCGCGACGACAGACATCTGCTGATGGCTGTTGCGCTGCAGATGGCTCTGGCGATTCAAAACGCCGAGCTTGTGCAGGAGATCGCCATCGAGGAGCGGCTCAGGCACGAGCTGGCGATCGCGACCACGGTACAGCAGCGATTGTTCCCCGAGAGCCCGCCTGAGATGGCTTCGCTGGAGCTTTCGGGCGTTTGTTATCCGGCGCGCGGCGTTGGCGGCGATTACTATGACTTCATAGTGCTCGACGACGGCAAGGTGGGAATCGCCGTCGCCGACGTGGCCGGCAAGGGAATATCAGCGGCGCTGTTGATGTGCACCGTGCAAGCTTCGCTGAGAAGCCAGGCCCAGACAGTGAACGGAAACCTGACCGCGCTTGTCTCATCGATGAATCGGCTGCTGCACGTGTCGACCGATGCGGCCAGCTATGCGACCTTCTTCTACGCGCAATTCGACGAACGAAGCGGTCTGCTGACCTATGTGAACGCCGGACACAACCCGCCGATGTTGGTTCGCGCGAGCAAGAGTGTGAAGGCTCAGGGCGTGGGATTTGCCGGCGGGGGGGTACATATCGGATTAGAACAGCTACGCGATGAGCGTCGAGGTGAAGAGGGGCTGGCAGACGTCACACTGCTCACAAAAGGTGGCCCGATCATCGGGGCGTTTGACGATTGCGTTTACGAACAAGAGACGATTCAGATGGAGAGCGGCGACTTGTTGGTAGCCTACACCGATGGCGTGACCGAGGCCCGCAACGCTGATGACCAGGAGTTCGGCGAGGCGAGCCTTCGGCGGATCATCGATTCCTCGGCGCACTTGCCGGTGCAACGACTGAGCGAGCAGATTGTGGACAGGGTGCGTGAGTGGTGCGGCGAAGTCCCGCCCCACGATGACCTCACGCTTGTTGTGATGAGGGTCAGGTAGCATAGACTTCAGTCTGCGTCGCGCTTACCCACATACGAGCGCGACCACGTTCTTGAGAGTGTCACCTGGCGGACTAAAGTCTATGCTACGTTCGGAATTATTCGTGCCTAGTGTTAGATAGATCTAACTACTGGTTACTTCCGTCATGCTCTTAACTTTGATGGAATCCCCATCGACTTCGCCTTCGATCGCAACCTGCAAGCCCCTTTCGGCCTTGGTGTTCTTGTAGATTTCGACGGCCTTCTTGTTTCCCGCCTCGTCAAGCTTGTACAGCTTGCCGTCTGCATACAGGGCATAGCCGCTCTTCTCGCAGTTGGGCATCATCGCGCACTTGACGGTGTGATTCTTTACCTTTTCCGCACCGCCCTCGGTGTTTGCCCGTCCTGAGCACGCATTGTCGATGAGATAGCCGGTCAGCTTAACGCTCTTCGAGTCTTTGGCCGCAAGAGCGAACCCGGCCAGCAGTAGAACCATTCCCAGACTAAGAATTCTTCGAGCCATCTTTTGCCTCCTTATTTTGGACGTTAATGTTGAGGTCCGTAGCAATGAAGCTAGCAATGTTGCGCGGACCCGTCAATGCGATCGAGTGAATGACATTGTATCCGTTTATCCCTGCCCTTGACTTCCCACCAGCGCAAAGCTCAGAACGTCAGACAACCTCACGTACAATCGGTCGAAGCTTGCGTTGGCGAGATGATTCGAATAGTGCTCTACGGTAACATCGTTGATTTCAATCGCTTCGTGGGGCGACCCTGCCTCCGCTCCGGCGTTCTCCTTGCCGATCAGGCCTTGAGCGAAAGTCAGACCTATTCGGCCGCGAACAACCCCAAACGATGTGTACAGCACAAGGTGCCCGAAGGACTGCTCACCACTGGCGCTGAGCGAGGACCTTAGCAGGGCGATCAGCACATCGGCCGGCGCGGTGGTCTTGCTTTCGTTCATTCGCGACTCCGTTGGATTGATATGATTCCGCTGCAACTCGCGGCTGATCGTCAATGGATGATTGATATTACGGGTAAACCTGAGTAAGTGTAAAGCGCAAACCCCTCGCGATGCCTCATGATGCGGAGTTGCAAGTGGTTCCTAAAACCATCGTTGAACGCGCTTCGGAGGACACCAAGACAGGCATGCCGAATACCGATGAGATTTGGATCGATCACTAGCGCTCAGCCGCGGGCGCGCGACTTGCATAATTGCCTTAGGAGGAGATCAAAGCGTATCGAAATCCAACGCTTGGATCCGAAGTGTATTCAGTTGCGAGCTTGTCTTAATGACCACGCAGAAAAGAGGATGTTTCAGCAAGGTGCTGCTGCTGATCGCAATCATCGGCGCCGCGGCCGCGGCCGCACCGCTGGTGCCGCTTTCGCCGCTGAAAAACTCAGTTGCACTAAGACTCTCCGAGACGCTGGGTCGCAGGGTCACGATCGACTCGGTTCGGCTCAATTTGATAAGCGGGCACTTCATAATCACCGGAATGACTGCTCGCGAGGACCCGGCATTTGGCGAAGGCGTCTTTCTCAAAGCCAATGAGGTGCGGGCCGGTTTCGATGTCATTCAATATTTGCGAAGCCGTCAGCTTGTCATCGACTCAATAACGCTCAAATCACCACAGATTGATCTCGTAAAGAACCGAGATGGCGCTTGGAGTTGGACAACCCTGGGGAAACAAATCTCGGAGGAATCTACAGCCTGGAGACTGGTATCTGAGACTGTCTCTTATTCATCGATTCTTTCGCTCGCGTCGGGAGGCGCTCTGTCAACGTCAACGTTAAGGAAGATCAACATCGAGAGTGGCGCTGTCAGACTGACGGACTACGCCGGGCCGGAGCGATCATCAGTTCTTTACAAGAATATCGTCTTGAACGCGTCGTTGACGCCGCAGGCCGGCGGCGATTCCCGACACAGCGCGGCAAAAGGCGAACTCGTCCTGGACTCCGAGGAAGACGGCGAAGCCGATCGCTTTAAAGCTACTCTGCCGTTCGACCTCAAGATCGACGAGCGCGAATCCTCTAAGCTCTCGGTGAGTGGCTCAATCGGTCCCGGTCCGATAGATACAAGGAATATTGGTATTGGGGCTTTCGCGATCAATGGCGAAATCAACGCGAACCGAAACGAGCCCCTGACCGGCAGCGGCCAGATGTCAGCCAATGATCTCGACATTCATACCGTTAACCTAAGCGAGCGAGTGGCTCGCGCGCTTAAGCTCGACCAGATCGGCGATATGAGCCCGGGCACCACCGTGGCGACGCTCGAAACCGACTTCCAGGTCTCGCAGGGTACGGTTCATACAACAGGGCTCCGCATACAACAGCTTGATGGGCTCGGAGATGCGACCGCGCCGAATGGGAGTTTCAAGATTGAGTCGGCGCTAATCGTGAACTACGCGGCAACAGTCGTCTTGTCGCCCGAAGCGACCTCGCGTGTCAAGTCGGTGAGCCCGACGTTGGGGCTGGTCGTCACGATACTCGAGTCAAACAATCGAGTCTCCGTGCCTATTAACGTCAGTGGAGATGTACGGAATCCGGAAGTTCAGGTGGATGTGAATCGAATCTTTTAGCCGGTTGATGTCCGACAATCTTCAGTTTGTCGCTTACTCACCGCATTCGGCTCAGCGCAAAACAAACTGAAGTTTGTCGGACATTTCAAAGGAGGAAACGATGTCTCACACAAAATTCAACAAGACCCATTCGGTGACAGCTTTCCTGGTGGTGGTCGCACTAACGGCGCTGGCCTCATTCGGGTGTACCACTGGCGGGACTAACACAACCACGAACATGAACTCAAACGCCAACACGGCAAACGCGAACGCTAACGCTAACGCCAACACGAACGCGCTCGCCGCCGGTGGAACCACGCTCGAAGCCAGAGAGCCGGAGCGTTACAGCCTGATCAGCACGATCACCATCCAACCGACCGGCAATGCGCCGCAGGCTAATATTCCACCGCTGCAATTCTCATTTGCGAGAATGGGAACGGACCGCCGAGTGTCGTTCAAGCTGCCCGATCCGGTTGGCGAGGTCATCTACCTTGAAAAAACGCCGCTTAAGTATTTGATCTTTCCTGCGCGCAACCAGTATGTCGAACTTGATCCGAACGAACTCGGCTTTCAGTTGGGCGACGTGATGAGTCCAGCTTCGGCGGTCGAGCGGATCAAGGAGCGCGCCCAATACGAGCAGGTAGGCACGGAAACCGTGAACGGCCGCACTGCGGTTAAGTATCGGTTCAGAGGCGCCGCCGACACTCATACCAAGGTTGGAACGGCACAGGCGGACAGCATAGTCTACGTGGATCAGGAGACCGGGCTGCCGCTACGCACTGAAATAGAAACCACCTCATCAAGCGGCGCGGGAGCGCGAATCATGACTGTCGCGGACAGCCTGCAGCTCACGACTGAGGCGGGCTTGTTCGAGGTTCCGGTCTCAATGAAAAAGGTGACATCGGCAGAATTGAAACAGCAAGTCCAGAGCTTCGTCGGCACGGTTCGGGCCGTTGCGGGCTATTTGAGGCAGCAGGTGAACACTTCGCCGTCAGCCGCCGGCCAACCGTAATCTAAGTTGTATGGCCAAGCGGACGTGGGATGCGACCACTGCGAGGCGAGACTCTCGCACCGTCGGGCGACTCATCTCGATCGCACCGGAAGCCACATGGTGGATGGAAACGCTTTGCCGGTGTGAATCGTGATCTCTGACCTTGCGTTGTCATTGGCGCCCGGCGGTCTGAAATCAGGAAAGTCAATGTTGGAAACCTTCAGCCTGAGCGAGTGGCCCTCCCGGAATACCCAGTCGTCTCCGAAATCGTGAAAGGTTACACGGCGCACCGCGCCGGCGGTAAGACCGGTTACTCGCTCGACGCCAACCGTCACCTCCGTTTCAGATCCATCCGGCGAGACGTCGAAGGTTCGAACGATCAGATCGACATCGGTGGAGGTGGTGCTGCTCACGAATAAAGAAAACTCGCTGGTCCCGATCATCTCGGTGTCCGTTTCCCACGGCGCAAGCGTGTATTCGAGTCGCTGCGGCGTGGTTGCGAGCGCTTCCGCGTGGCCGCTGAACATGTCATCACGGGTTGGGATCTCCGCGCCGAGATGAGAGCTGCGAATGCGCTCGGGTCGGAAGATGCCGCCCGCGCTCTCTTGTTGAACCGGGCCTTTTTTCTTGCGAGACAGTAGGCCACCGGCCTTCAGGAAAAGCGGGGACGCAACGATATCATTTGATGGAAACTGAGTTGCGGTGAACGGGAGAACGTCGAACGGCGCGGGAGCGCTGGTCACCGTTTTCGAGTCGGTACCCCCGATGCCCCGAAGGTAATGATCAAACCAGCGGAGCACCTCTGTGGCTATGTAAAGGTCTTCACCTTCGAAGCGGTTGCCCCCTGGCGGGTGCCCGTGACGACCGAGATAAATCTGCTTGGGCGCGGTTATCTGCGAGAACACATCCAGCACCTGGCTGGCGGGAAAGAGATAGTCGTCCCAGGACTGAATGATGAAAGTCGGCGCGAGGGGCTGCCGCGCCGGATCCAGGATCTCCTGGCCATCCTGGTTGCGCGCGGCAATCGAGCGGGCACGAAGCGCCTGCCTCGTCGTGCTGTCCGGAAGCCGGCCTTCTGCGGCGGCGTCGAAAAGATCAAACTCCAGCTGAGTAAAATTGAAGAACGGCGGCTGGCCCACCGACTGGTCGAGGCCCGAGTAGAACTCGGCGATGCCGAGCCGGTATTTGATCGCGCCGTTCGGATAGAGCGCCTGCTCCAGGTCAGTCCAGCCTACCAGTGGGATGACAGCCGAGACGCGCGGATCGGATGCGATCTGGAATGAATGTCCGCCTCCGTATGAGCCGCCGAGTACTCCTACTTTGGTAACGCGTGGCCCGATCACGTGATCGGGGTCTGTTGTGAGCCAATCGATGACGTGACGCAGGTCGGATAGTTCATCCGGTCCGGCAAGTGTGACTCGCCCGCCTGACTCGCCATCCCCAAAACCGCGAGCGGTATAAGAAAACACTACGTATCCGGCGGCGGCGATATAGTAGGCAAGGTTATCTTCTCCAGTCAGCCTGTGCCCACCGAATCCGTGAATGTAAACCGCGGCGGGAGCAGATGGAAAAAAACGCGGTTGATACAGCGTAGCGGCAAGCTTAATCGTGCCCGAACCGAACGAGCCTGCCGGGACATCTATGAAATGGGTTGAGACATCGACCAGCTCCAGCGCATTGACAGTTGAGGCAGAAGGCCCGGGGACGATTAGAGCAGCGATCAGTATGAGCAGGACGAACAACGTTGACTTCGACATCACGACACACTCTTAGCCTGATGAGAGTAGGCAGTCGCGACGCAAGATTGATAACAGGGACTGCGGTTAAGGTCAACTCAGTCACTTAGGTGGGTAATTATTTATTCACTGAATTTGACTAACCTAATTCACGCTTTCTTTCCGTCTGCGAGTTTGAAGGAGTCTAGAAAACTGAAGAGAAAGGCTTCCACTTTGGTTGTTGCACGACCACTGATGCCGCAATCGTAACCAGCAGAGTCACTAGTAACGTGCTCATTCATCTCTCCCGGCCCGCCGATTACGAAGAGCCCTCCTCAATGAGCCGACACAGCGCTGTGTTGCTCGTAGGCTTTCGATTCCAGAATCGTCTTGATCTCGCGGACTGTCAGCTCGAGCTCTTCGTCCTTCGAGTAGAAGTGCGGCGCCACTCGAATGCCTGCACCTGGCCGATAGTCAACGAGGAAGTCGCGGCGTAAAAGCTCGGTCGTCACTTGCTGTCCGTACGGGACGTCGATAACCACGGTCCCACCACGATCAGCGGCAATCCTCGGACAGTTGATCTTGAAGCCCGCCTCTTCGGCTAGTTCGATCAGCCGCGTTGTTTGCCTTATCGACTTCTCGCGAATCTTATCGACTCCGACTTGATTCACTATCTCGTAGCCCGACATCGCGGCGTACATCGCCGGCACGCTCGGCGTGCCGTTCAGGAAGCGATAGATGTTGTCTGCGTACCTGTTCGGCCCGGTCTCAAACGCGAATGGGTCTTCGTGCGCGAGCCATCCCGTCAATCGCGGTTCGAGTTTCGACCACAGGTCGCGCTTTACGTACAGGTAGCCTGCTCCTGGCCCGCCGCATAGCCACTTCACTGATCCGCCGGTAGCGAAGTCCAGGTCGAGCTCTCGGACGTTCAGCGGAACAGTGCCCGCTGATTGATATATGTCGGCTACAACGAAGGCCCCAACTTCGCGGGCGCGCTCGGTTATGGCCTTGAGGTCCTGGATGAACGAGCTGCGGAAGATGACGTGCGAAACGCTAACCAGCAACGTCTGTTCGTCGATCGCGTTTAGCATTCGCTCGAGCGGCACTGTCATTCCGTCATCCGAAGGAACGGTGACGAGCTCCGCGCCTTCTCTCTCGAGTGAGTGATAGATGTAGAGGTTCGAGGGAAAGTTCAGGCTCTCGGAAACGATCTTGTTACGCTTGCTCCCGAAAGCGAAACAAGAGGTGATGATCGATTGGCAGATCGAGACATTCGGGTGCATCACCACTTCGCCTTCGCCCGCGCCGATGATCTTTCCGATCATGTCGCCTACAGTCGTTGCCATCATCCACCACCCCTCTTCCCACGCGCGAATGCCGCGAGTCGACCACATGTCTGTGTAGTCATGCAGACGGTCGCGGGCGCGTCCGGGCATCGCGCCCAGCGAGTGACTGATCATGTAAACGGTGTTGTCCAGTATTGGAAATTCTTTTCGCCACTCCAAAAGCTCGTCCATGGAAACCTCCTGTTAGAAACGAGGATGGAGGATCGATCCTCAATCCTCTATCCTCAATCCTCAATCTTCACTACCGCTGCTCTTCTTGCTGAGATAGCTTCGCAGCTCCCACAGCTCCGGGAAAAACTGTCGCTCGACGGTCTTCTTCAAATAAGCTGCGCCTTCGCTGCCGCCCGTCCCGGTCTTGCTGCCTATCATACGCTCGACCATCTTGATGTGACGCAGCCGCCACATCGAAAACATCTCATCATATTCGATCAGGCTTTCCGTCAACAAGAATAACTCATAATGCCTCTCAGCATCTTGATAAATCCGCTTAAGCTCGCTGATGCGCTGCTGCCCGGCTTCCTCCTTCGGTCCTTCGCTATCCGCCGAGCGCTCGCCACCGCCAGCGGTGCCTACTTCTGGAAGGTTGAAGCCGCGCCGTCGAAGCATTGCGTAAAAAGCATCGGCTAGCGAAGGTTGTGAGAGCCGGGCCTCCAGCCTCGCGTGCTCCTCCGAGTTCGGGTCATAGTTCTTCAAAAATCGAGCATCCTTCAAACCAGAGATGTACTCGATCTCGCGAAACTGAAACGACTGAAATCCACTGGCAGGCATCAGGTGATCGCGGAACGCCAGAAAGTCCGTAGGCATCATCGTCTCCAGCACTGCGATCTGGTCAACCAGCACGCGTTCGATCTCGATGCACCGCCGCACGAGGCGATGCGCGGCGAGCGGCTGATCGGCGTTGAACCTTTCGATTATGGTGTCGAGTTCGTGCAGCAGTTCCTTGAACCACAGCTCATAGACCTGGTGGATTATGATGAACAGCATCTCGTCGTGCTGCCTCGGATCGGAAAGCAGTTGCTGGAGCGAGATCAGCTCGCGTACTTTGAGATAACCGCCGTAAGTGAGTCGCGGCTCGTCTCTTGGTGGTAAACCGAATGACATGATTACTCTCGGACTGCCTTATCCTGGGGACGCAGGCATCCCTGCCTGCTTGGCGTCACGCTGGGAGAGGCAGGCAAGGATGCCTGCCACCCCCAGGCTCTCACGCGTTAAAATTCGGCGCGCGTTTCTCGGTGAATGCCTGGTAGGCTTCGCGGAAATCCGGGCTGAGCATGCAAAGGGCCTGAGCCTCGGATTCGGCTTCCAGAGCCATTTCCAGGCTCATATCAAGCTCACGATTGAGCGCTGCCTTCGTCATCCCCAGCGCGAACGCCGGTCCGGCTGCGAGCTTCTCCGCCCACCGAATCGTCTCGGTCTCGAGCGCGGAAGCCTGAACGACCTTGTTGTACAGCCCGATTCTGCCCGCCTCATCCGCGCTGATGAAATCGCCGGTGTAAAGCATCTCCGTAGCCTTGCCGAGACCAACGACCTTTGGAAGCAGGAAGGCCGCGCCCATGTCCGCGCCCGCGAGTCCGACCTTTACGAATAAGAAAGCGATCTTTGCGGTGTCGGCGGCGATCCGCAAATCACACGCGAGCGCGATGACCGCGCCTGCACCGGCGACTGTGCCGTTGAGCGAGGCGATGACTGGTTTGTTAAGAGCTCGAATTTTGCGAATCAGGTCGCAGGTCATGCGCGTGAATTCGAGCAGCCCGCTCATATCGCGGCTGAACAGCTCTCCGATGATCTCTTCGACATCGCCTCCGGAGCAGAAGCCGCGCCCACGTCCGGTTATCACAACCACCCGCACTTCGTCGCGCGAGCGAAGCGCCGCCAGCGTGTCGCTCAGCTCCCGATAGACTTCAAACGTCAGCGAGTTCAGCCGGTCCGGCCGATTGAGCGTGATAAACGCAATTGCTCCCCGCTCCTCGTACAGGAAGCTTTTCGGATCGATGTCGGTTGAAGCTATCACTATGGGTTACCGCTCGGCTGCGGAGGCTGGGATGACCGCTAGCGCCTCTATCTCGACCTTGGCAAGGCGCTCGAGCAAACTGCTGACTTCAACGAGAGTCATCGCGGGGAAGTGTTTGCCCATGAGCTGCCGGTAAGCCGAGCCTATGTCGCGAAGACGTGACTCATATTCATCCTTGTCGGTGACAAAGATCAACATTCTGCCAATGTTTTCTGGTCCGCCTCCGGCCTGACGCACGACCGCAAGAACATTCTCGAGCGCCTGCACGAACTGTTCGGCGAAGTCGTCGCTCACGATCCGCGACTCGCGGTCCCAACCCACCTGTCCGGCGATAAACAAAATCGAGCCGCCTTCGAATAACATCCCGTTGCTGTAGCCGCGCGGCTGTCCCAACGCTTCCGGATTGATAATCGTCATCTTCATCGGTGTTCCTGGATTCGCGATCAATCCAGCGGTTTCAAACCGCTGTATTCTTTCAATTCCCAACTCGTGCCTTCTTTGGCCTGGCGCTTCACCAGCCCCAGTCCGGGAGCGTAGTAATCCAGCACGGTATTGTCACCTACCTTGCGAAGAATCGTAACGGTTTTGAAGGTTCCGACGGTGGTTGTCACGTCCTGCGGGCCGAGCACTTCAAACGCGATGATTGTCGGCTTATCACTTCGCGCCGGCGCCTGGCCCGGGCTGTGAAGCACCGTATGGAAAGCATGGGTCCAGGTCGCGCCTTTGGTAAGAATCGACTTGGGGTCGGTCATCGCCAGCGAGTTTTCTCTATACTCAAAATCAGCTGAGGATTGTTGGCCACCGATGTTGCTTTCGGTTTTCTCTGAGAGAATCTGGACTCTGTCGGCGTCGCAAACAAACCTTCTGACCGTTGACTGAGTTATCTGCATGCCCCCGCTGCGGTCGACTAGCTGCGACCTCTGCGTGAAGACCTTTCGTCCATCCTCATCCGCCGCATCGACGACCACGGTCAAATCTCCGACAATGCCGCTGGAGTAGTTGATTACGTACTTTGCGATCGATCCGGGCACAAGAGGGAAGTACGGGTTACACGGTTTGAATTTCGGGTCCGCCACGTCAACAGGCTTGATCGGTGCAGGCGGCTTGATGTTCAGGGCGTTGTTCGCGTTACCGTTAGCGTTGCCGTTAGCGTTGGAATTGACGTTGGTAGGGGTTCCATTGCAGCCGGTGAATACGATCGCGGCCAGCAAAATAATGCCCAAAATCAGTCGCATTGATGAGTTCCTTTCGATGTAGCTCGCCACGCGAGCAAATGAAGTTATTAGCACCTCGGGCCGCTGATCGCAAGCAGGGGGCAGCGTCAGGTGCGCGTGGGCTTTCTCATCAAACGCGCGCGGTGCTATAAAGTTCGAGCCGGATAGACTAGCAGTGATACGGTCCTTCGTAGCCTACCGGCCCCATTTCGAATCTCACATCCATAGTGACGGAAGACCATACCAACACCCCGCGGCTCGGCGCTGGCCGAGTGATGACAGCGATGGGGTTCGCAGTGCTCGCGCTGGCATTCGCTTCAATATTCATCACTGAGCTGGAGAGGTCGGCGGTTCCGCCCCTGGTAATCGCGTTTTATCGGATGGCTATCGCGACCGCGCTAACGCTGCCGGTGGCGCTTGCGTTCAAGTGGAGAGAGATTGCGACCCTCGCGCGGAAGGATCTTGGCTTGATGGTGCTGGGCGGTTTCTGCCTTGCGGTCCATTTCGGTGCGTGGATAACCTCGCTCAAGTACGTGCCAATCGCGACTTCGATAGTGTTGGTTAACAGCCATCCGCTTTTTGTGGTAATTGCGTCATACTTCTTTCTGGGTGAGCGGCCGGCGAGGCGAGGCTTGATTGGAATCGGGATTGGGCTGGTGGGAATGGCAGTCATGAGTCACGACGCTCTGGGGAGCGTTCAACTGGCGATGAAGGGCGATGGGCTCGCGCTGCTGGGCGCGCTGGCTGTCGTAGGTTATTTTATCGTCGGCCGAAAAGCGCGAGCGCGGATAAGCTTGCTGGGTTATGTGACTCCGCTTTATGCAGTTTGTTCATTGTTTCTCTTGATATGGGTGCTGATGGCTGGAAACCGGCTCGCTCCCTACGGAGCCGAGGTATGGGCATATCTGGGGGCGCTCGCAGTTGTGCCGACGGTAATTGGCCACACTGTGTTCAACTGGGCGCTCAAGCACGTGCGCCCAACCGCAATCTCATTGGCCTTTCTCGGCGAGCCGGTCATTGCCAGCGTGCTCGCGCTGATCTTCTTCGCGCAGCGTCCCCCGCTCGCAACTTTTGTTGGCGGCGCTCTGGTGCTTGCCGGCGTTTATCTTACTACGTCGAGAGCCCACACAGAACCTTCCGAGGGCCCTTGAAATGGTGCCGCAAGCGAACGCTATTCCACCGATAGGACCTATTCGACGTATTCGGGTGTCAAACAAGAAAAAGTGAGGTCTTCATGAAACGACTGTTGCTCACCGCGTTCGAGCCGTTTGCAGGCGAAAGCATAAACCCGTCGCTCGAAGCCGCTCGCCAGATGGAGAAGGTCAGCTTTCCCGGCGCACTCGTTCGCGTTGCCGAGCTTCCCGTGGATCGATACCGCGCCATAGAAATCTCACTCGAACTCATACGCGCAGACCCTCCCGATATCGTCATCATGCTCGGAGAAGCAGGAGCCCGATACCGTGTCAACCCTGAGCGTGTCGCAATCAACGTCGATGACTTTCGCATCCCTGACAACCGGGGCAATCAGCCTAAGGATGAACCGATCGTCCAAGACGGACCAGATGGATACTTCTCAACGCTTCCGATTCGCGCGATCGTCGATCGGATCAACAACGCGCACATTCCGGCGGCGATCTCCAACAGCGCCGGCGCGCACTTGTGCAACAGGCTTTTCTACAGCGTGATGCATACGATCAGCATCGAAGGTTTACGAATCAAAGCGGGCTTCATACACGTGCCCTATCTTCACGATCAAGCAATCAATAAGTATCTGGATGTTCCAAGCCTGTCGCGGGAGTCGATAGTCGAAGCAGTACGGCTGGCAATAGAAGTCTCACTCTCCCTGCTCACGCCTAATGCGTGAACGCGACTGGACTTGTTTTGTCAATTCATGCTCTCAGCCAGTATCTGGCGAT
>DATLWF010000310.1:0-21323 GCA_035576605.1 Blastocatellia bacterium
TATCTCTTTCTGAACAACAGAAGTAGTCCAAGGTTGAAGCTGACCGCAAGCGAGAGCGGGTCGATTTCCTCAGCGCGCGTTAGCTCTCGAAACGCTTCATCAAACCTTGCCTCCTGCATCAGGAAAAGAGCGTACCACTGATGCGCGGTCAGATAGCCGGGATTCAACTCAATTGCGAGCTTGTATTCCGTTTCAGAGGTTGCGCGGTCCCAATCGTAGTGCAGCGTGGCCCACGCCAGCGAGGCATGAGCCTCGCTGAGCGAGTTGTCCAGCTTGAGCGCTTTGTTGGCGGCGGCTGCGGCTCTCGGAAACGCTTCGTTGGGGGGCAGATAAACCCAAAACCCGGACATGTTGTAGCAATCAGCGAGCCCCGCATAAGCCAGCGCGTAGCCGGGATCTCGAGCTATTGCTTGCTCGAAACACTCAACTGCTTTGTCCAGGCCATCAGGTGTTCTCTTGTTCCAGAAATAGCGACCCTTCAGATAAGACTGATGAGCTTCGAAGTCCGCCGTGTAACGTTTGGTTAAGAGCCGGCTCTCCTCGCCGCTGAGCTTCGAGGTCAAAGCCGCTACAACCTGCTCCGACACTCCGTCCTCGATTTGAAATATATCTGTGAATTTCTCATCAAACTGTGCGGCCCACTGCGGCGCGCCTTCCTCAACGCTCACGAGCTGTACGGTGACTCTGATCCTATCGCCCAACTTTTGTATGCTTCCCTCAAGGACCGACTCCACCCGTAGCCTTTGACCTATCATTCTCACGTCCGGGTTAACACCATCGTACCTTATTACGGCGCTTGTCGGTCGCACGACGATGCGACGGATATTGCTCAGTTTTGTGATCAACGCATCGGCAATGCCTATGCTCAGGTATTCGTCCGCCGCATCCACTCCGAGCAGCTTGAACGGCAGCACCGCAAGCGGCCTCGCCGCCTCCGGAAGACCGAGCCTCTGTGCGGCGAGTAGTGGCCGTGGTTCGTCCGACTCTTCCTCAGTGATGATTCGCACTCGGCCGCGACGTCGAACAATCACTTCTTCGTCGTCTTCCAGATGCTTAACGCCTGTGGCAAATCGATAGCCGCGCCTGGGTAGCGTCTCGATGTATTGAGGGTCGGATCCCTCGTCGCTCAAGACTCTTCGGAGCAGGGATACGTTCCGCGTGAGGCTGTCTTCACCGACAAAAGTGTCGGGCCAGATTGCTGTCATTAACTCATCCTTCTCGACTACGTGTCCGCTGTTCTCCACAAGCACTATGAGAGTATCGATGGCTTTGGGAGTAAGCGCGACAGGCTCGCGGTCACGGAACAGCACTCGTTCGGTCGCGTCCAACCGAAATCGCCCAAATTCGTAGATTCTCCTTGGCTGATCACCCATACGAGCATGTCGGAAATTTGTCGGAAGTTTGTAAGGACTTCGGGCCGCCTGCTGAGTAACATCACCTCGGCCGGGGAGAGGCCGAAAACCGGTGTGCTGTTAAGCGCTTTATGATCGCGCGCTCATTCTACTCGAAAGGCCTGGGACCGACAACAACCGCAATAGTGAAATGCGGCATTGGCCCGCGGACGCCTGGGCCGGAGGCAAGCGTGATAAGAAGGAAGCAGGAGATCGTCATCGAGTTTGAAGAGACCGTTGTCATTCCCAAGCCACAGCGATCTTCTCTGCTCTGGTGTGTCGAGTGTCGGGAGCAAGTGCCGATGATCGCAGCCGAACAAGCTGCTCGCTCGCTTGGCATAAGCGCGAGGACGGTTTACCGGTGGGTGGAAGCGGGCCGGCTTCATTTCACGGAAGCGCCCGAAGGAGTGCTTATCTGCGTGAACTCGATAACCGAGAGAACTCTCGATCGACCGTAGAAACGCGGTCCCGATTCACTTGAGTCCGGGTGAACGATCGATACGTCTTTGGAAAACCTGTTCGTAAAGGAGATCACTATGGCAAGTATTGAAGCGGCGATGCTGACGATAACGTTAAGTCCGAGCTCCGTTCCCAAGCGACGAAATGCGCGGCTTACCGTGACCTGCAAGGTCGTCTTCGAGGAGATCGAAAGATGCGTAATGCAGGTATGCCCGAACGGTACCTGGTTCGCCCTGGAGGCCCGATGCTTCGGTGAGGATCATCCTAACAACCACTCGCGCGACGACGAACTCTTCTTCATCCAGAAGCGAATATTCCCACTTCAGGATCCGTCGAACATAACATTCATCGCCGACGTGTTTGAAGATGCTTTGAACGAAGACCCGGGAGCCGATCCGCCCGAAACCCCTAGTTTTCCGCCGCCACCACCGGGTCTCGATGAGATATATGTCCGGCTGACGCTGTTTAACATGTTCAGCAATACGGTGGTGGCCGAAGTCGACACCAACGTGGTAACGGGCGTCTTTCGGTAACCTACGTGCCCACACAACCAATTGCCGCGATGCCCAAATTCCGCCCACGGTCGCGAAGAGGACGGCCAGTCCAGAGAAGGAGAGTATGAAGAATAAGTTAGCAAAGTTCATCGTCGGCGTGATAGTCGGCTTGGCGACCATTTGCAGCGCGCCCGTTGCCGTCGCTCAAGGCACGGCGTTTACCTACCAGGGAAAGCTTAGCGACGCCGGCAGTCCGGCGAATACCAACTACGATTTTCAGTTCAAGCTGTTCGACACGGCCACGGTCGGCACAGGCACCCAGTTTGGTGCGATGGTGCCGGTCTCGAACGTGCCGGTGACCAACGGCGTCTTCACAGTGCCATTGGACTTTGGGGCGTGTGCCACTTGTTTTAGTGGCGCTAATCGCTTCCTGGAAATTACGGTCAAGCAGACGAGCGGCTCAACGTTCACTACGCTGGGCCCGCGTCAGCAGATTACTTCGACCCCCTATGCCATCAAGAGCCAGAATGCCGCGGCTGCTGATGGTCTGTCAGTGGCGTGCGTCAGCTGCGTCACGAGCAGTCAGGTGGCCAGCGTTAGCGGCAGCGCCGTCACTGGGACGATCCCGGTTGTGAGCGTTCCGGCAGGCAGCGCGAGCTACATCCAGAACCAGAATGCCGCGATGCAGGTTTTGTCAAACTTCGACATCAGCGGTACGGGAAAGGCGAATGTGTTCAATGCCGCAACACAATACAACATCGGCGGCAACCGGGCGCTGAGCGCTGACAATAGAAACAACACAATTGCGGGAATTGATGCCGGCACAAACAACACGGCGGGCACGGGCAGCGGCAATTCCTTCTTCGGAGTCAGCGCAGGCACCAACAACTCGATGGGCAGCGGCAACTCCGTATTTGGATATCTGGCAGGCCTCAACAACGATGCCAGCGCTAACTCCTTCTTCGGAGATCGCGCAGGCATTGGCAATACAATGGGCGGCAACAACTCCTTCTTTGGACAGAGCTCAGGATCCTCTACCACAACCGGCAACGGCAACTCTTTCTTCGGACAATTCGCAGGCGCAAACAATTCGACGGGCAGCAAAAACACATTTGTTGGGAACGGTGCGAATTTCAATGTCTCTAATCCAACTGGGAGCTCAAACACGCTCCTCGGTGCAGATACAGGGGTCGCGTCCGGGGTCAGCAATGGCACCGCCATCGGCGCGAACGCACAAGTTACGCAGAGCAATTCCCTCGTGCTCGGCAACAACGCCAAAGTCGGCATCGGCACGCCCGCACCGCTGGCGAAACTTGACGTGCGCGGAGACGTCTTTGTTGGTCTGACAGGACTTCCGAACGGAGTAAATTCGGGATCAAACTCATTGTTTGTCTCTAACGACTCTGGTGATCTGTTTAATAGTTTTCGGATAGACGGCTTTGTCGATGACCTGGCCATCATCGCACGCTCAGGGATTGGCTCGGCGGCGGGCACAAGTATCAGTTTCCGCACCGCTGCCGCCGGTGGAATGGAGACCGACAGAGTCAGAATCGATGCAATTGGCAACGTCGGCATCGGCACGACCGGCCCCGGAGCACCGCTCCACGTGCAACGAGACGGCAATGCCGGTAATAACTGGCAAACCGCGCAGGTAAGAATCGGCGGGGCGACCGATACCAACATGCAACTCAATCTTGGCTACGACACGACGAACAATCTCGGAGTCATTCAGGCCGGCCAAGCGACTGTCGCCTTCAAGGACCTGCTCTTAGATCCATTCGGCGGCAACGTAGGAATCGGGACTACAATGCCGGCGGACCGGCTGCACGTTGCCGGCGATATCCGCATCGGCACCGGCTCAACCGGATGTGTCAAAGATGCAGACGGCACAGTCATCGCCGGCGGTTGTTCATCCGACGCGCGATTCAAGCGCGACATTACGCCCTTTCCGAAACTGCTCGATCAACTGGTGAGGCTTCAGCCCGTGCATTTCTACTGGAGAACAACTGAGTATCCTGACAAAGCATTCGGCGAGTCGCGGTCTTTCGGGCTCGTCGCACAAGACGTCGAGCAGGTCTTGCCTGAGCTGGTCACCGAAGACGCGAAGGGATTCAAGGTAGTTCGCTACAACAAGCTGCCGTTGTTGATGCTGCAGGGAATCAAAGAACTGAAGACAGACAATGATTCTCTGAAGCGAGAGAACGATGCTTTGAAACAGAGAGTAGCGGAACAGGAGGCGCGCTTGCGGAGACTTGAAGAAAAGCTAGGTCAGTAGGCCGCCGCGCGATGCTCATCAGGAAATGTCTCAATATCGCCGTTACCACTGTAGAAATCGGATTCACACCCGGAGCGCGCGGGACTTTCACCGATTCACGCCAACAGCGGCTCGTTCTGAGTGGCGGCTTTCGATTCCTCCACGGGAGTGAGCCACCCGAACACATCATCGGTTTGACCGCCGATGATGTCGAAAAACTGCCTCTGGAGCTCGGCGGTGATCGGACCGCAGCGGCCGGCCCCGACTTGAACCCTGTCAACTGAACGTATCGGCGTGATCTCGGCTGCCGTGCCGGTGAAGAAAACTTCGTCGGCAATGTAAAGCATCTCGCGCGGGATTGCGCGCTCGAGCACCGGGATGCCCATGCGCTCGCATAGCTTGATGACTGAGTCGCGAGTAATGCCCGGCAAAATCGTCGAGTAAAGCGGCGGCGTCATCACCGTTCCGTTCTTGACCAGGAAGATGTTTTCGCCTGAGCCCTCGCTGATGTAGCCTTCCGGGTCAAGCGCGATGCCTTCAACGTAGCCGTTGACCTTCGCTTCCATCTTGATGAGCTGCGAGTTCATGTAGTTCGCCCCGGCCTTAGCCATCGACGGCAGAGTGTTCGGCGCGATGCGGGTCCAGCTCGACACGCACACGTCGACACCTTGCTCGAGCGCCTCGGGGCCCAGGTACTTGCCCCACTGCCACGTGCATATGTAAGTGTCGATGGGACATGGGAAAGGATCGACTCCGAACGTGCCGTAGCCGCGAATGATGATAGGGCGCAGGTAGCATTCCTTATAGTCGTTGGCGATGACAAGCCGGCGGCACGCGTCCACGATCTCTTCGTAGCTGAACGGGACCTGCATCCGGTAGATGTGCGCCGAATTGAGTAACCGCTCGATGTGCGTGTCGAGCCTGAAAATGGCCGAGCCGCGTTTGGTGTCGTAGCAGCGTATGCCCTCAAATACTGACGAGCCGTAGTTGACTACGTGAGACATCACGTGGATGGTAGCTTCCTGCCACGGGACCAGCTCTCCGTTCTTCCAGACGATCGCTCCGTGTTCCTGCTCAGTTACCATGTGGATTCTCCTGCCTTAGACTGTGATCAATTCTTGCTGCGGTTGACGCCCTGTCGGTAGGTGTGAAGAGCACGCAACATCATACGAATCGACACCGGGATGGTCAAGCGAAGCGAAACGGCTAAAGACCAGTTTGATTTCGCGTCCAAGTAAGAATATCTTGTCACCCGGCCGCAGCCCCAGGACCCTGCGTCAGATGCAGGCGAGCACCCGCAACGACGTCCCGGGTTGAGAAGGTCGAGTAACAGCACGAAACGCATGTCATCCGAATGGAGCTGAAATCAGAAAGGAGCGATCTCAAGAATGAAATGCCCAGTTTGCAACGCGGAACTACCCTCGACGGCCAAGTTTTGCGGGGGATGTGGAACGACGCTTTCGGCTGCGCCGCCACCGGCACATCCTGCAACACCGTCCTACGAGCAGTCGTACCCGGTCACGAATGCGGCGCCGGGTTATGGCGCCGGCGGTTATGGCGGGGGCGGCTATGGAGGCAGCGCGATGCCCGCAGTTAAGAAAAAGTACAAGATTCTCCGGCTAATTGCGGTGTTGATGAAGATTCTTGCCGTCGTTGTCGGGGCGCTATTGATCATCGTTGGGTTGGTGATGATTGTGGCAGGCGCGGCCGGCTCGAAGTCTACGCCGACGTCGCCCGACTTCGGCCCGGGCGCCTTTTTCGGAGGCTTAGTCGGAGGCTTGATCATGTTCGTCTACGGTGTGTTCGTCGCCATCTTTCTTTATGCCTATGCCGAATGGATGTACGTGTTCATGGACATCGAAGAAAACACGCGTATGACGAATGAAATGCTCTCGGGAAGAAAGTAGAGAGAATTACCGAGCGTATGCGTGATGGGCTCCGTGCCGGAGATTAGTGACTGAAGTGTAGGGTCTTCATCACCAGTTCCGTAAGGTAAAGCAACGCGACTCCGGCGAACACCATCACCGAAGTCTTCACGCCGCCTTCGCGCGTGTTCACCTCCGGAATCAAGTCCGATGCGGCGACATAGAGAGTCACCCCGGCCGACAACGGGAGCAGGTGCGCGGATAGAGGGCGCGAATAAGTCCCTGTGTTCTCGAAAAGAAGAACGAGCGCAACTCCGACCAGCGTCGCCAGCCCCACCAGAAGCGCCGAGGTTATCGCGCTGCGATGGCTTCGACCCGCTGCCAGCATCATCGATGCTACGGTAAAACCTTCAGGAACTTTGTGCAGCAGAATTGCGATGAAGATCAACACCCCAAGCTGCGGGCTTACAAGGGACGCGACGGCTATGGAGACCCCGTCGAAGAAGGTGTGCACCATCAGCGCGCTCACCCCGGCCATCGCGGCGTGATGTTCGAGCATCGCTTCTTCGTGAGTCTCTTCGCCGAAATGGAAGTGCGGCGCAACCGTATGCTCGACGAATTGGATGAGCAGATAGCCGGCGAGGAGCCACATCATGGGCACGAGCGGCGAGCCCGGCCATTGCTCTATTGTCTCGGGGACTATCTTCAAGAAGACCGCCGCAAGCATGAATCCCGCGCCCAGCGCGATCAAGTATCTGAGGGTCGTCTGTCCAAGCTTGCGCGATGAGACAAAGAGCCCGCCCAGCAAGTTCGCTCCCGCAGCCGCCAAGCCGTAGATGATTATGATAACCGTCGTTCTGCCCATTGGCCCCGTCTCTACTACGATCAACAAAGTTCGGCACTATACCACAGTCTGGCTTCGGTTTCGGAACTAATCGGAACCGGTCCTAAAGCGCCCGGCCGCGCCCTACCCAACGGCCACAAACTCTTATCGTTAAATCATTTCACGCTTGACACACCTTGCTATCTGACGTACCATTTGCCCCGGTGGAACGAAGTGGAGCGGAGTGGAACATTGTTAATGCGATAGGAGTGTAGCCGGTTGGATGCTCAGAGGACACTACACAGTGAGGATGGACGAGAAGGGCCGGATCAAACTGCCGGCCGCCTACCGCCGCTACCTCGAGGAGCACTACGGCGCTGAGTTTTATGTCACAAGCCTCACCGGCGAATGCGCCCGGTTATATCCGATGGAAGAATGGATGACCATCGAAGAGAAGCTTCAAGAGAAAGGCACGAGCTACTCATTCGTGAGGAAGTTCCTCGACCGGACGAATTATTATGGTCAGCTCGCCGAGGTAGACGCGCAGGGACGGATACTTGTTCACCCGTTGCTTCGGTCGAGCGCCGAACTGATCGGCAACGTTGCGGTGCTCGGATATCTGCACTACCTGGAGGTCTGGGAGCTTGACAGGTTCAAAGCTCGAATTGACGGCCAGCCCTTCACTGATGAAGACGCCGCCAGTCTTGCAGCGCTTGGTATTTAATTGCACGAACCCGTCTTACTCGAAGAGGTCATCGAGTGGTTGCGGCCCGGCGAGGGAGGGGCGTTCGTCGACTGCACAATTGGACTTGGCGGGCACGCTGGGGCGATCCTCGCAGCTTCGCCCGACACAAGAGTTATCGGAATAGATTGCGACCTGGAAGCGCTTGAGCTTGCGCGAGAGCGACTGTTGATCTTTGAAGGCCGCGTTCAATTGGTCCATGCGAACTTCGAGAGCATCGCTTCAGTCCTGGATCGTGAAGGGATAACCGCGGTGCGCGGGATTCTGGCCGATCTCGGAGTATCGTCGCTGCAGCTCGAACGAGGTGAGCGGGGATTTAGCTTCGTCTCCGACGCGCCGCTCGACATGCGAATGGATCAGGACAGTGAGCGGACTGCCGCGGAGTTGGTGAATGAGCTCTCGGAGCGCGAGTTGGCCGATCTAATCTTTGAATGCGGAGAGGAACGTGGCGCGCGCAAGATCGCTCGGGCAATTGCGCGGCAGCGGGATCGCGAACCGATCGCCACGACGAAGCAGCTTGCGGACGTCGTCGTGCGAGCGCTCAACATTCCAGGCCGGTGGCGGATCCATCCAGCCACTCGAACGTTTCAGGCTCTCCGAATCGCGGTCAACGATGAGCTCAAAGCGCTCGAGCGCTTCATCCCGGCTGCGATCTCGAAACTGACTCACGGTGGGCGGCTGGCGATCATTTCATTCCACTCGCTTGAAGATCGGATCGTCAAGCGCAGCTTTTTGCGCGAGTCCGGACGCTGCATTTGCCAAACGCAAAGATGGCAAAAGCGAGCAGGGAGCAAAGCAGCGGTGGATGCCGAACTCATTTGCGAACAGTGCGGGGCCAGGAGGCGAATTAGTATTCTCACGCGTAAGCCAGTGCGCCCGGGAACCGAAGAGATCGAACGAAATCCTCGGTCACGCAGCTCCCTTCTGCGTGTTTGCGAGAAGCTCTAACGAGGCAAAACATTCCGAGCCCCCTTGTAAGCCAAGTTGTCTAACCCGCGCCAGAACTGCGAAACGAAGCCGCAGGGTTAGACAAGTTTCTGTACATCTGAGGCAGATTTATGACTGACAGATTTTTTCCAGAGAAACAGATTTCCAACGTGCCGGTTGCGCGGCCGGTGAGCTCGCGGGTGATGGGGTGGCTCGCCGCGATAGGCATTGCCGGAGCCCTGCTGTCGTGTGGCTTTGTGATCAGCGCGCGCCAGCACTTCGAGGCCATTTCAGTCGGCTATCAGAGCGAAGACTTGAGGCGCCAGTCAACCCAGCTCGAAGAAAAGCTGCGACAACTGGAGTTGGAGTATGCGCGCGCGGCATCGCCCGTCGAAATTGAACGGCGCGCCCAGAAACTGGGGCTCGAGCGGCCCAACAAGAAGACGTCGGAAAACCCAGCCGATGCGAACGCCAACAGGAAAGCCAAAAGGTAAGGGTTCAGAGTTCAAGCTTTAACTTGCGGGCACTGGCAAGCTAAAGCCTGAACTATGAACTTCAAGAGCGATGTCAACGAGTAATAAGGCTTCTGAGGGACGGATCACCATTATTCAGGTCGTGATCATCCTGTGGATGATGGCGATCGGGGCGAAGCTCGTCTGGCTACAGGTCAGGCAGCATGACTGGTTAGTCGCACGCGCGATTCATCAGCAGCAGGCGGAGATCAACCTCAGCCCGATGCGTGGCGTGATTTACGATCGGAACGGCAACGAGCTTGCACGTTCGGTGACTGTGAAGTCGCTTTACGCATCGCCGGGCGATATAACCGACGCCGGCGGCATGGCAGATACGCTTTCTGATCTGCTCGATATCGATCGCGATGATCTGTACAAACGGCTTACGTCCCGCCATGCGGCCGTCGCAGTCAAACGCAAGCTCGATGACAAGGAAGTTGCGAAGGTGGAAAAGCTCGGTCTACAAGGACTTCGTTTTGTAGACGAGATGAAGCGGTTTTACGTCAGCGGCGTGGGCGCAGCTCACCTTTTGGGCTTCGTCGACATAGACGAGCGTGGGGTTGGCGGCATTGAGCTTTCCTACGATAAGTTGATCCGCGGTCAAGGCGGGCGCTTGTTGTTGGACGTTGATGCGCTGAACAAGTCCTACGATCATTCGGTCGAGGATCCGATACCCGGCGCCAATGTTTCACTGACCATAGACCTCGTGATTCAGCACCACGTCGAGAAGGCGCTTGCCGAAGCAGTTCGTTCAACTCACGCGCGTGGAGGTCAGATCGTGGTGATCCGGCCCGCGACCGGCGAGATACTCGCGCTGGCCAACTACCCGACTTTTGATCCCAACAAGGTCTCGGGCTCTACCGAGATCCAGCGCCGCAATCGAGCGGTTGAGACTGCTTTTGAGCCGGGGTCGATATTCAAACTGGTCACTTATGCGTCCGCGCTCGAAGAGCACCTCATCCGGCCCAATACGATGATCGACTGCGGCGGCGGCCAGATTCGGATCGCCGATCGAATAATCCACGATCACCCGTACGGTCTGCTGACCGCCGCACAGGCGTTGGCGAAGTCGTCCAACGTCGCCGCGATCAAGATCGGAATGCAGTTGGGAAATGAAAGACTCGCGCGCTACATCGAGCGGTTCGGGTTCGGCCGCCGCACCGGAATAGAATTGCCGGGGGAATCGCGAGGGCTGTTCCAACCGGCCAGCGAGTGGGGACCAACAACCATCGGCTCGATTCCGATGGGCCACGAGATCGGAGTCACTGCAGTGCAAGTCGCTGCTGCCTACGCGTGCATTGCCAACGGCGGCGAGTGGGTGAAACCGCACCTGGTAAGCCGCGTCACTTCGTCTTCAGGAGATGTGCTGGACGAGCATCAGCCGGAACGGCGCCAGGTTGTGAGTGAAGCTACGGCAGCCACTTTGAAGGTGATGCTCGAAGGCGTGGTTGTTCAGGGAACGGGCAAGGCGGCGCGAATGGGCGGCTATCGCGCCGCTGGAAAGACAGGCACCGCGCAGAAGGTCGATGAGGCGACCGGGCGCTACTCGCAAACTCGTTACGTTGCATCGTTTGCGGGCTTTGCGCCCGTGGATAATCCCGAAATCGCCTGCGTGGTTTCGATAGACGAACCGGTGGGCGCGCATCTGGGCGGCGCAGTTTCGGCGCCGGTGTTCGCTCGCGTGGTTGCCGACGCCCTCCAGGTGCTCGGCGTGCCGCCCGAGAACGACCCGCAATCGTTGCTCGCGGGCGACTTCCAGGTCTACGACACTGCGAACTTCTCGGCGGAGAACCAGCCCGCGCGCGCGGACGAGCCGGTCGATTCGCGTCCGGCGCTTGACGTCTCCGCTGAAGCCGCGAGCGGCGATTCTGCATCTAAACGCCACGGCAGCGTTGTGATGCCTGATTTGATCGGGAAGGGAATACGTGAAGCAGTGGCGATGTGCGCGGCCCAGGGGCTGAAGCTCAAAGCTGCGGGCGATGGGGTCGTTTCTCTGCAGAATCCTTCGCCGGGCGCGCTCGTCCCACAAGAGACAATCTGCCGCGTTAAGCTTTCGCGAGAAGCAGTCCAGAAGGTCGCGCTTGAGTGAAGTCCGATAAACTTCAGTTTGTCGCTGACTTGATGCGGCCTGGTTGTAAATGCGACAAACTGAAGTTTGTCGGGCGCCGAAGACGCCGTCTCTCAACGGCGATCCTGCGCCAGACTTAAGCAGTAAGGACGAATTGAAACTGACTGTTTTGGCAAGAGAGATAAATGCAATGGCCGTGACCGGGCGACTCGACATCGAAGCGCTTGATGTCACGCACGATTCGCGCGCCTGCGCACCGGGATCGGTCTTTGTCGCGATTCGCGGCGAGAAGACCGACGCGCACCGATTTATTCCACAGGCGGTCGAGCGCGGAGCAATCGCAATTATCTCCGAGTTGCCTTTCGAGGGTGAGAACGTGCCGGCGTGGATTCAAGTCGGCAACGCTCGCGCGGCATTGGCTCTCTCGGCGGCTGCGGTACACGGACATCCGTCCCAACGGCTGAAGCTGGTCGGAATCACCGGCACGAACGGAAAGACAACTACCGCTCACTTGATTGACTCGATCATTCGCATGAGCGAGGGAACATCGGCGATGTTCGGAACGATCACTCATCGCGTCGGCAACGAAGCCGCGGACGCGCTGAACACCACGCCCGAAGCATCGGACATCCAGCGGATGCTCGGGCGAGCAATTGACGCCGGTTGCCGCTCGGCGGTGATGGAGGTTTCATCGCACGCGATCGATCTCCATCGAGCAGATGCTTTGAAGTTCGCCGCCGCGGTTTTTACTAATCTCACGCGCGACCACCTGGACTATCACGGGACGATGGAAGCCTATTTCGCGGCGAAGGCGAAGCTGTTCAACGGCAGCCTCGGCTTTCAGCCGGGCGTATCAGTGATCAACGTCGACGATGAATACGGGCGCAGGTTGTTTAAGTCTGCCAAGGGTGATCGGATTAGCTACGGCTTCGGCAATCGCACGGACGTGGGGACGGATGAGTTCACGATGAGCACGAACGGACTGGCATTCAGGGCCAACACCCCCGCCGGCAGCATCGAGATAGTTTCGGCACTGGTTGGGCGGTTTCACGTCTTCAACATCCTCGCGGCCATCGCCACAGGATTGGCTCTGGGAGCCAGTTTGGATCACATCGCCCGCGGCGTGGCCGAATGCCCAAGTGTCTCAGGACGGTTCGAGCAGGTGACGCTGAGCGGGTCACCGCCGATGCCTTTCGCTGTCATCGTAGACTACGCGCACACCGACGACGCACTGAGGAACGTGTTGCAAACTGCGCGCGAGGTGGCGGGTAAGGCGCGGGTTATAACGGTCTTCGGCTGCGGAGGCGATCGCGACCGGACGAAGCGCGCGCCGATGGGAGAGCTCGCGGCAAGCTTGAGCGACGTGGCGATAGTCACTTCCGATAATCCTCGAACTGAGGATCCGGAAGCGATCATTGGAGACATCGAAGCAGGTTTAAAGAGGGTCGCACGCCCGTACGTCAAGCTGACTGACCGGCGCGAAGCTATCTTTCACGCAATCGGCGAAGCTCGCGAAGGCGATGTGGTGTTGATAGCGGGGAAGGGACACGAGACCTATCAGATCATTGGCGAGCGAAGGATTCACTTCGACGATCACGAAGTGGCATGCGAAGCGATGACAGCGCGAGTGCGAGTGGATTAGCGACCCTGTGGGCGTCCCTCTGTGGGCGTCCCTGGTCGCGAGCGGCTCTGGTGGAGCAAAGAGGGGCGCGCACAGAGGGACGCCCTTACAGGTCGATCGGGACATATGAACCTGGGTGAGATTGCAGAGATTCTCGGATCGAACATACGCGCGGCGCGCGGCGCCAGCGAACTAGCCGAGCGAGAGCCGGTCGGCTACTCGATCGATTCTCGCACCGTGCGCGCCGGCGAACTGTTCTTCGCCATCAGGGGCGAGAACTACGACGGGCACCGGTTCGTTGCGGATGCGATCGCCCGCCGCGCACTGGCCGCGGTTGTGTCCCGGGACTTTCTGGACTCGGACCCGGGCAGACAGATCGATCCGCAAAAGTCGGCGGTGATCCTGGTGGACGACACGTTGTCGGCTCTTCAATTTCTCGCTTATACCGTTCTCAAGAGCTGGCGAGGAGATGTCATCGCTATAACCGGAAGCCTTGGAAAGACAACGACGAAGGAAATGATAGCGGCTATGCTTGCGCGGGTCGGCCGTGTTGTCAAAACCACTGGCAATTTAAACAACTACTATGGATTGCCGCTGTCGGTGTTGAAAATGGAATCCGATGGTAAACACGCTTCGGACTTTGATTACGCCGTGCTCGAGATGGGAATGAATCACAAGGGCGAGATCGCGCGGCTCACCGAGATCGCTCAGCCTGATGTCGGCGTGGTTACGATTGTCGCACCCGCCCATCTCGAGTTCTTTACTTCGATCGATGAAATCGCCGAAGCTAAAGCTGAGATGGTCAGCGGCATAACTTCGGGCGGCGCCGCAGTGCTGAACGCGGACGATGAACGAGTTGCGAGAATGGGCGCGATGCGCAATGACATCACCAGCCTGACCTTCGGGATCGAGCACGACGCCGATGTGATGGCGACCGAAATTAGACCCGAAGGTGTTAGTGGAAGCAGCTTCGTGCTTTCGACGCGACGCGGCCGGATCGAAGCGCGAGTTCCGCTTCCGGGACGGCATAACATTTATAACTCGCTGGCGGCGGCGACGGTCGCCGATCTGTACGAAACGCCGCTGGAACAGATCGCGGCAGCGCTCGCCGAAACGCCCACTCCGAAGATGCGCGGCGAGGTGGTGTTATTCCGCGACGGCTTCACGGTCATCGACGACTCGTACAATTCAAACCCGCGCGCCTTGTTTGAAATGGTCTCAACGGTGTGCGCGAATCAGGACAGCAAACGCAAGATCGTGGTCGCCGGTGAAATGCTCGAGCTTGGCGCCGCCGGTCCGGAGCTTCATCGCGAAGCCGGACGGCAGATTGCGCGGCTCGGCGTCGACAAGCTAATCGGTGTGCGTGGGCTTGCAGGGGAACTCGTCGCGGGCGCTCGCGAAGCCGGAATGAACGACGAAGACGCAGTCTTCACGGCTACTCCGGAAGAAGCCGCCGAGATGATTTTTAGGGAAGCGCGCGCGGGCGACCTGATCCTTGTGAAAGGCTCGCGTGGAGTAAAGACTGAGATTGTTGTGGAAGGGATGAGGCAGAGATTCGAGGCGATCGTGAACTCATGCGAGACAAATACCGGTGACGCGGCAACAGGGAGATGTTGAGACGTTGGTGTGATGTTTCGCGGTCAGGTGCTACCGCAGTGACCCAGAGGCGGAATGTTTTATTATCTGAGATTACTTCAGAATCACGACGCTCTGTCGTTTCTCCGGGTTTTTGATTACGTATCGTTTCGCACCGCCTGGGCGGCCATCACTGCGCTCGCGATCAGCCTGATTTTTGGGCCCCGAATGATCAGGCTGCTGAAAGAGTTCGAGATCGGGCAACAGATTCGCGAAGAAGGCCCCCGCACTCATGAAGCAAAGCGTGGGACGCCGACGATGGGCGGCGTGCTTGTTCTGCTGGCGGTCGCGATATCGACTTTGCTGTGGTCGGACCTGTCAGTTGCGTATGTGTGGATCGCGGTGGTTACGACGCTCTTGTATGGGGTTATTGGATTCGCGGATGACTACTTGAAGGTCAAGCGGCGTCACAACCTCGGGCTGACCGGCAGGCAGAAGCTGTTGCTGCAATTCATCGTCGCGTTCGCTTTCGGACTGGCGCTGAAATATTTGACAACTTACAGCACCCGGTTGAGCGTGCCGTTCTTCAAGACGTTCAATCCCGAGCTATGGTGGCCGATTTACCTTCTTGCTTTTTCGCCGCTGGTGGTCGTTGGCTTTTCGAATGCGGTGAATCTGACCGATGGACTCGACGGGCTGGCGATATCAGTGACGATGATAACTTCGGCAGCGCTGACGGGGTTTACGTATGTGAGCGGGCACTTAAGGTTTGCCGAGTACCTGGGGCTTGAGCACAACCCGGGCATACACGAGCTTACGATTTTCTGCGCAGCACTGACCGGCGCGAGTCTCGGGTTCCTCTGGTTCAACGCGCCGCCGGCGGAAGTGTTTATGGGAGACGTAGGGGCGCTTGGAATCGGCGGAGCGATTGGCGCGGTCGCAGTGATGATCAAACAGGAGTTCCTGTTGGTAATGATCGGCGGCGTGTTCGTTATCGAAGCGGTGTCGGTGATTCTGCAAGTCGCTTCGTTCAAGATTTTTCATCGGCGCATATTCAAGATGACGCCGATACATCATCACTTCGAGTTGATGTATCCGCCGGAGATTTCGCGTCGCATGGAACCGAAGCTGGTGTTTCGGTTCTTGATAATTGCAATACTGTTCGCATTGCTCAGCCTCTCGACGCTGAAGCTGAGGTAGGGAAATTCTAGGATTCTGATTTGTGAGTGTCGGATTTGAGATTTGAGATTATTTCAGATTTCAGATTTGAGAAGATTTCAGATTCCAGATTACAGAGATCTGCAATCTGGGATCTGCAATCTGAGACTTGTAATCTGAGATTTGCAATCTGGTATATCTGAGATCTGAAAATTTGGAGTTAGAGAATTAATCCCCGGATGGATCTCGAAGGAAAAAAGGTACTGGTCGTCGGAATCGCGCGCAGCGGAGTTGCTGCTGCGCGTCTGCTTGCCTCGCGAGGCGCAATGGTGATCGCCAACGACATCAAACCCGAATCCGAGCTTGGGGATGCCGCGGATGAGTTGCGGACGCTCGGCGTAATGTTGTCGCTGGGTTCTCATCCGGAGAGCTTGTTCGTCAACGCCGAGTTGATCGTGTTGAGCCCGGGCGTGCCGGCCGATCTTGCGCCGCTCGAATCAGCGCGACACACCGGAGTTGAGATCATCAGCGAGCCCGAGCTTGCCGGCCGGTTCTTGCGCGGGCGGATGATTGGGGTCACCGGCTCGAACGGCAAGACGACAGTCACGACGCTGGTTGGGGAGTTGATGCGCGCGGCGGGCGCGGAGGTGATTGTCGGCGGCAACATCGGGACACCGCTGACCAGCCTGATCGAGAAGTCCGCGGAGAACACCTGGACCGTTGCCGAGCTGTCGAGCTTTCAGTTGGAGATGATCGACAGCCTGCGCGTCAACGTCGCGGTCGTGACCAATATCACGCCGGATCATTTGGACCGGCACGGCTCGTTTGAAAACTACATGCGCGCCAAGCACAGAGTCCTCTTGAATCAAACCGTAGACGACTGGGCGGTTCTCAACGGACAGGATCAGGGAGTGGCCGACATGGTTGCGAAGCTCGGAGTCCAGTCGAGAGATGTTTATTTCAGTTCGCGCGGGTCTGAAACGGTGGAGGGCGTTGAGGCGGGCGCCTACGTTCAAGCGGGCCGCGTTTGCACGACGATGATGACCGATCGCGAAGGTGAGGTCGACGTGATGGGGCTGGACGAAATACCTTTGCCGGGGATGCATAACGTCGAGAATGTCATGACCGCGCTTGCGGCGACGTTCTGCGCGATGGGAACGGGGATGAATGATCTTCCGGCTCTCAGGGAAGCCATCAAGCGATTCAAGGGAGTCGAGCACCGGATCGAATATGTGACCGAGATTGACGGCATCAAGTTCTACAACGATTCAAAAGCCACGAACGTCGATTCAACGGTGAAGGCGCTCGAAGCGTTTGAACGCAACATAATTGTCATTCTTGGCGGAAAGGACAAAGGCAGCGACTATACGGTCCTTGCTCCGCTGATTCGCGATCGGGTGAAGCTCGTAGTTTTGATAGGTGCGGCAAGCGACAAGATCGCTGAACAACTTCAAGGCGCCGGGTCGATGACTCGCGCGGGATCGATGCGAGATGCGGTGCTCAAGGCTAAGGAAGTGGCAACCGCGGGCGACATAGTGCTGCTTGCGCCCGCCTGCGCAAGCTTCGATATGTTCGACAACTACGAACACCGAGGACGGGTGTTCAAGGAGGCAGTGCACGATCTGAGAATTGCGAATTGCGAATTTCGAATTGCGAATTGACTCGGGGGACGGGCAATTCGCAATTCGAAGTTCGCAATTCGAAATCTGAAATCGCTTATGGCAACCAGCAACAGAGTTCCAGTGCCGAGATGGAAGCGCGAGGCCGAACTGGTCCTTGGGCGAGGGGTAAACTCGCACCCAAAGTCCGGGCGCGAGTTGCCTGTTGACAAGGTGCTGCTTGCCATCGTTCTGGGCATCACGCTGTTCGGTGCGGTAATGGTTTACAGCGCGTCGGCGATTCTTGCGGAAAAGAATTACGGGAGCCAGTTTTACTTTCTCTCGCGTCAGGGGATTTGGGCACTGGTAGGGCTGGCTGCGATGGCGGTGGCCCTCTGCATAGACTATCGGCACTACAAACGACCGATGGTGATTTACTCGGTGCTTGTGGTCACGCTGTTGATGCTGGTCGCGGTGCTGTTTCTGCCGAGGGTGAATGAAACTCACAGGTGGATCAGGTATGGCCGCTACTTCTCGCTGCAGCCTTCCGAGCCGGCGAAACTGGCTCTGGTAGCCTTTTTGGGGTTCTTTCTCGAAAAGCGAGTGAAAGAGATTGAGAGTTTCAAGCGTACCTTCGTGCGTGCCGCCGTCATTGCGGGAGTTCTGATCGGGCTGGTCGGGGCGGAGCCCGATCTCGGTACGGCGCTGGCACTCGGATTAGTCTTCGTGACGATGATGTTTCAGGCGGGCACGCCTGTTCGCTACTTCGCGGCCCTCGCCGTGCCAGTAGTGCCCGCGATTACATACATGCTCTTGAAGCCGTGGCGGTTTGCGAGGCTTCTGGCGTTTCTGGATCCGTGGAAGTACCAGACTACCTGGGGATTCCAACCGGTGCAGTCGATGATCGCGATTGGAAGCGGCGGGCCTGGCGGCGTAGGGTTCGCGCAGGGAAGGCAGAAGCTCTTCTATTTGCCGGCTCCGCACACCGACTTCATTTTCGCGGTTATCGGCGAAGAACTCGGGTTGATAGGAGCGGGGACGCTCGTTTTGTTGTTTGCGTTGCTGGCGTGGCGAGGTTTCCGTGCGGCACGATTTGCTCCGGACCTGTTCGGGCAGTTGCTCGCTGTTGGGCTGACGACGATGATCATCGCGCAGGCGTTTTTTAACATCAGCGTGACGCTGTCGCTTGTACCCACAAAAGGCATTCCGTTGCCGTTCGTCAGCGCGGGTGGGTCGTCGCTGGCGATCAGTCTTTTCGCGGCAGGCGTGCTGCTGAACGTGTCGAAGCACGGAAAAGCATGAAGATGGAGGGTGGACGATGGAGAATGGAGCATAGAGGTGAGACCTCGATTCTCGACTCTCGATCCTCGATCCTCAATCCGCGATCTTTATGAGGGTCATCATTGCGGCTGGTGGAACAGGCGGGCACGTTTTTCCCGGCGTCGCAATCGCGCGTGAGTTTAACCGGCGCGATCCGTCGGCGGTGATTCTGTTCGTCGGGACCGCGCGGGGGCTCGAAACGAAGATCGTGCCGCGCGAAGGCTTCAATCTTGAACTGATCAGCGTAGGCGCGCTAAAGGGTGTGTCGGTCTTTGAACGAATCAAATCGCTCGCCGGGCTTCCAATGAGTTTCATGGCGGCGCTTCGAATTTTGAGGCGATTCAAGCCCGACGTCGTGATCGGCGTTGGCGGCTACTCGTCGGGGCCGACGCTGTTGATCGCGGCACTTTCGCGAATACCGACGATGGTCGTTGAGCCGAACGCGATGCCGGGGTTCACGAATCGAGTGCTTGCGCGCTTAGTGGACGCCGCGGCGCTGGGCTTCGCGGATGCGCAAAAGTACTTCGGCCAACGGGGGGTTGTGACCGGGAACCCCGTACGCGTAGACTTCGCGCGGCTCACCAGAAAGGCGCGCGGCGAGAGGTTAGACGTACTGATCTTTGGTGGGAGCCAGGGGGCGCGAGCTATTAACCGGGCAATCATCGGAGCATTGCCGTTGCTCGCTACCAAGAAAGACCGGCTTGCCCTCACGCACCAGACAGGTGAGCCAGACTTCGATATGGTCAAGCGAGCATACGCCGATGCTGGATTTGATAACGCCGATGTGAAGCCGTTCATTCACGACATGGCCGCTCAGTTCGAGCGGGCCGATCTGCTCATTTGCAGGTCGGGAGCTACGACGGCTGCGGAGGTTGCAGCGGCAGGAAAGGCGGCAATCTTTATTCCGTTCCCGTTCGCGACCGACGATCATCAGCGCAAGAATGCTGAGGCCTTTGAGCGTGTGGGCGCGGGGCGAATGATTCTTCAGAAGGACCTGACGCCGGCGCGACTGGCCGAGGAAATGAATGCGTTGATTGAACATCCGGAAGAGATCGATCGAATGGAGGAGGCAAGCCGCGGATTGGGCCGCGCGGATTCAACGGAGAAAGCAGTTGAGTTGGCAATGTCTTTGGTAAATCAATAGGACCTATGGGACCTATAGGACCTATAAATAGGGAAAATGCTTTTTCGAGGACTAAGACACATTCACTTTGTTGGGATCGGGGGCATCGGCATGAGCGGCATAGCCGAGGTGCTGCTATCGCTCGATCAAAACTTCCGGGTTACCGGCAGCGACCTCAAGCGCTCGCAGATGACTGAGCGTCTGGAATCGATGGGCGCGATCGTTTCGGAAGGTCACAACTCCGAGAACATTATTGGAGCGGATGTGATCGTGACCTCCTCGGCGATACGCTATGACAACCCCGAAGTCCTTGCCGCGCGGCAGAAGAAGATTCCGGTGATACCACGCGCTGAAATGCTGGCTGAGTTGATGCGCCTTTACCGGCAAGGCATAGCGGTCGCCGGCACTCACGGTAAGACTACAACGACCTCGATGATTGCGCATTTGATGACCGGGACCGGATTCGATCCTTCGGTGGTGGTGGGAGGCCGCGTCGCTTCTCTCGGTTCGAATGCCCGTCACGGACGGGGAGAATACATCATAGTCGAAGCCGACGAATCTGACGGCTCGCTGCTGCTGTTGACGCCGACGATCGCGGTGCTGACTAACATCGATTCCGATCATCTCGATCATTTCACCGGAGGCATAGAACAGATCAAGCAATGCTTCGTCGCCTTTGCCAACAGCGTACCTTTTTACGGAACCATCGTGCTTTGTCTCGACGATCAAAATGTGCAAGCGATCATACCGCAGCTAACGCGCCGGACGATCAGCTACGGCTCGGCCGCTCAGGCGGACGTATCAGCGCTGCGGATAAATCTGGACGCAAATTTTGGTTCCGAGTTTACGGTTCGCGCCTTCGGCGAAGAGGTGGGCAGGATCAAACTTCCGGTGCCCGGCCTTCACAACGTCCAGAATGCTCTGGCTACTGTGGCGGTCGGGCTCGACCTCAGCATCAAGTTCGAAAACATTGCGGAAGTGCTCGCCGAGTTTCGCGGAGCCGAGAGAAGATTCCAGATCAAAGGCGAGAAGAATGGAGTGCTGGTGGTAGATGACTACGGCCATCACCCGACGGAGATCAAGGCGACGCTCGCGGCGGCGCGCACGGCCGGGCGGCGGGTGGTGACATTGTTTCAGCCCCATCGCTACACCCGCACTCGTGATTTAAAGGATGAGTTTGCCCGCTCCTTTTACGGCGCGGACCTTTTGCTCATCGCGGATATCTACGCGGCGAGCGAGGATCCGATTGAAGGAATAACCGGCCGCGCCCTGGCCGAACAAGTCGAGCGCTTCGGCCACCGCCACGTCGAATACATCGGGGGGTTGGCAGGCGCGGCGGCAAAGCTGAAAGAGGTCGCGCAGCCCGGCGATCTGGTGCTCACACTCGGAGCCG
>DATLWF010000311.1:0-3862 GCA_035576605.1 Blastocatellia bacterium
CAAACGAAGCTTGGCGCATTCAAGGTGTTTCGCCGGCGTGGGTCCGGCGGCGCTACGCCAGCAGCCCGCCCGCCTCGGGAGCAGTTAGCCCCCGGCAGCGACTAGACGTCGACTTACTCTAATTCGAAACAATGGACTGAACGAAAAGTATTTGCGCGAGGCCAGACTAGGGAGTCTTTGACTCGAGGGCCTCAACCCGTCTGTCGAGTTGTTTCTGATCTGCGCGAAGCGTTAACGAGTCCTCGTTGAGCAGTTCAATTTTTAAGGCCAACTTGCGGAACCCGTCCTTCATCTCGGCTCTAAGCTCTGCTTTCGCTTCCGCAATCTCGGCTCTAAGCTCTGCTTTCGTTTCCGCAATCTCGGCTTTCAGTTCGGCTCTCGTTTCTGCAAGTTCGGTTCTCGTTTCTGCAAGCTCGGCTCTCGTTGCAGCTATTTCCGCGAGGGCACGCTCCCAGATGGGCTTGGTTTCAAACGAACGCTCAGTCACTGTTTTCTCGAGCGCCTCGAGGCGAGCCTTGACCTCGTGGACGTCACTGCTTAGCGATTGAACCGCGCTGCTCAGCGATTGGACCGCGATTACAAGCAAACCGATTCTGTCTTCGTCTTGTGGGGCGATGGTCTCTCTGTCACCTGGTAGCTTGTGTGTTAAATCGTCGCTCATTGCTATAACTCTCTTGCCTAATCACATTGATACCCAGGACGTTTGTATATACAACGGAAGAGCCGTATCTTCAATCAATCGCGCTTTAACTTACATCCGCCATTCAGCCGGAAAATTCTTGCTTTCCCCCGGGGGGATGATCACAGAATCACCGAACGAGTCGCCGAAACGCTCGACAACTAACCCGTCTTCTCCCATCAACTCAATCTCGTATTCTGATATCTCTGTCTCGCGTTTCGAGTGATTCGTGAATCCGCAAAACACCCACAATCGCTGTCGCGGGCCGAACTCAAAGACGCCGCCCGAATCCCATTCTCTCGTCCAGATGACTTGTCCGTCAGGGTCCATCAGGACGAGACTATATCCCGCAATCTTCAAGGCTTGCGTCTGTGACAGCGACGCGGATCCTTCTTCTCGCCGCGTCGATTTTGTCTCCCGCGGGGTCAACCTCTTCGCTGTCGCGCGAAAGACATTCAGCGCGGAGCCCAAACGTTGAAGCCAACTCGCAGGAGTGGTCTGCCGCCAGAACACTTTCATTACGACGCACCCTGACTCTTGCGCAACTCCTCATTTCCATCAAGACGAATCGCGTCCGTCTGTCGCGCTGCTGCTTTGCCCATCGTTATTGCGCCGCTCAGCATCGCTCCCTCTTCGACAAGCAACACTGGAGTCGTGATGTCACCCTGGACTCGCGCGGTCTTGTAGATCTCGACTCTCGATCTCGCGTTTACGTTTCCGGTAAGCGAACCGCGGATCACACATACGCCAACATCGACGTCTGCCTGGATGTCACCGGTTTGCTCGATCATAAGAGCGCCGCTTTCGGACATCAGCTTGCCGGTGACTTTTCCGTCCACCTGAAGGGCGTCCGCGAAAAGAACATCGCCGGACACCTCGACCCCGCGACTTATTCTGCCCTGCCCGGAGTCCTCGTCGTTTCCTTTGAATCCTTTCATATCACCCTCCTCCCTTTCGCGTGTGTTAGAAAGACAGTTTTCCCTTGAGGAGTTCGTAGTGGGACGAACCGCCGTTCTGAGCTTTCTGAACCAGGTCTTGTTTGCTTCGAAGAACGTGGTGAGGAGTGGAGCAAACCGTTTCATTGCTTCGCGATCAGGGGTTTTATCGCTCGCAACGGACGAGATCATAGCACAGACTTGCGGAGAGTGAACAGAGTACTTAAGAAAAACTCGAATCGATTGAGAAGAAGGACTAGCGCCGATTCACGCGGACTCCGTCATGCTGATCCGCGAACCGTGAAGATCAAGATTGATCCTGGTCGCGCAAGGCGCGCCGCGCATCCGGTTTCATCGCGGTTTCTTGATCCACCAAAGCCGCTGTGCAATACTCCTCAACAGATGATCGGAAAATCATGGAAGCGGCAGTCTTTTGCTGCCTTGAACGAGGTTTCGCAGTCAACAACACCACAGTGGTAAACTCTTAACATTCGGGCGCTCACGAGCGGGCGTTTTCATCAGGGGGTATCGTATGCGTCATAGAATTGTTCTCGCTGTTCTTGCCCTTTGCCTCTTTGTGCCAATGGTTGTCGCGGGCGGATCGCAAAGGCCAAAGCCGAAACCGGCGCAACCGCCTGCGACTAAAGAGGACAACAAAACGGCGCCGACCACGGCTGCAAAGCCGGCCGCGCCGCAGTCAGCCAGGAAAGCGCCTGTGGCCGACAACCAGTGGGCGCTGCTCGTTGGAGTAAGCCAATATCCCGGCCAGATTCAGAGCCTCGTATTTCCGCGCGACGATGCCCGCGCCATCAAAGAGCTGCTGGTCAGCGCTGCCGGTTTTCCTGAAGACCACATTCGACTCCTGACCGACGACGGCGCGGGCGAGGCAAAGGCTACAAGGCAGAACATCCTGGCAGCCGTGGATTATTTTGCGCCGCGTGTAAAGCCGGGCAACGAGGTGATCGTGTTCCTGGCCGGCCACGGCGTCGCTCGCGGGTTGGGTCTTCAGGCCAAGAGTTTCTTTCTGCCGGCCGATGTTGATGCCCAGTCGAAGGAGTCGCTCGAGCGGACCGCTGTAGACCTTGAAGATCTTGGTCGCAGGCTCAGCGCATTGAACGCCTCCCAGTTTTCGATCTTCGTGGACGCCTGCCGCGAAGACCCGTTTCCCGGGCGCGGAATTAAGGGAAACACGATGACCGATGTGATGAGTCGTGGTCTGCGGATCACGCCGAGCGCCGGCCGCCCCGCGGATGCCGTGCCGGCCACCTCAATCGTCTTCTACGCTTGCCAGGTTGGCGAACGCGCCTACGAAGACCCTCAACTGAAGCACGGCGTCTTCACCTATTACATCCTGGAGGGGATTCGCGAAGTGGCGAACAAACCAGACGGGCGAGTCGAGGCGGGCTACCTGGGTGAGTTCCTCAAAGAGAAAGTGCAAAAATGGAGCGCCGATTTCCAGAGCCGCGCCAAGTTCGCCGTCGAGCAAACGCCAATGATGATCGCCACCGAAGTCCACGGCCCGATGGTTATCGTTCGAATGTCCGACGTAGCTCCCAGTCCACCATCGGCGCCAACGAAGGGGACTGTAGTGCTGGCGACTTCGCCAAAAAATGCCAGCGTGAGTCTGAACGGTCAGGTCCTCGGTACCGCGCCACTGGAAAAAGAGCTCCAGCCCGGTCAATACACCGTTCGCGCCGAGTCGCAGGGTTTTCAACCGACCGAAACAAAGATCACCGTTGTACCTGGCGTCCAGCAGGAATTCACCATCACCTTGAAACCCACGACCAGCAATGCAAGCTACGAGAAAGGGGTCCAGTTCGAAGCTCAAAAGCTATGGCCCCAGGCCATTGCTTCCTACGAGCAATCGATTCGCGAGGACCCGAGTTCGATTGCCGCTTACGACCGCCTGACCAGCGCATATATGGCGGCCGCTCGGTATCGCGACGCGGTTGACCTGCTGACAACGGCCTCGGAGAAGCTCCCGGATAATGCCGAGTTGCTTGCGCGGCGGGCGCGCGCGCTCAGCGAATTTGCCGTGCGAGACGAGACCCAGGATGCCTCAATAAATCCACGGCCAGGTAAAGCGATAAAGCAGAAGGACGCCGGCAAAGAAGCGGTGCGAGTCGCGGAGCTCGCCGCGAAAAAATCGCCCGACCTTGCTGTTGTGAATCTCGCGCTGGGTTATGCGTACAGCATCGAGGAGCGGGACCGGCCCAAAGCCCTTTCGGCGTTTGTGCGCGCTTCGACG
>DATLWF010000312.1:0-19480 GCA_035576605.1 Blastocatellia bacterium
CATTTTCCAGGAGTCCGGCAGGCTGGCAGTGGTTGTGCGCAACCCGGACGGAAGCAAGTCTGAGCAACGGGAACTCGAAGTCCGGGCGCCCGAGATCTCAGCCTTCGCACAGGGAAAAGTCTTCGCGGGTTCATCCGACGTCAGAATCGATATTATTGGCCAGAGCTTCCGGCGGCATGCACGCGTCTACGCTGGAAATGCCCGAGTCGAGAACAAGCTCGTCCGTTTCCGTAGCAGCTCTCATTTGACCGTCACGCTTACGGGTGAGTTGAACAGATTGCTCGAGAAAGCCGACACGCTGAAGTTCCAGGTAGTCAATCCGAACGATGCCGACGGCGTGCCTTCGACCGACAAAGGGCTGAGCGTCGTGGGACCCGAGATCGCTGACGCTTCGATTCTGCCCGCGAAGGAGGATGCCTCTCAGGTTCTCGTTGTCATCCAGGGCGCGAATTTCCGCAAAGGCGCGCTGGTTCAGTTCTTCAAGGTCGGCATGGAAGACGCCCCGGTCATTCAACAGAAGCCGGCGACGCTGACAGCGGACAGGGTGATCGTCGTGGTGTCTGCGAAAAAGCTCGAAAGGATGGGTGGCTTCCGGGTGCGAGTGGTCAACTCCGGAACAGTACCGGTTGCCTCGGCCTTCTTTCAGCCTCGGTGGAGTGACGTGGCAAGCAATGATGACGACTAAGGGCGAGAGTTTGAGAGGCCAGTGAATTCCACGAGGCGGGACTTCGGTCCCGCTTCTTGTTTTTTGGGTTCTAGGGTCCCGCCTGTTCTCGAGACTCACTCGGCGTTTCGGGCCTTCGCATCACGTAGCCCGCGCCTCGGACCGTGTGGATCAGCTTCGGTGAAAAATTCCGATCGACTTTATTGCGAAGGTAGTTCACGTACACATCGATGACGTTTGTGAATGAGTCGAAGGTTTCATCCCACACATTCTCTGAAAGAACCGTTCGCGAGAGCACTTGATCAGCGTGCCGCATAAAACATTCGAGCAACGCGAACTCTTTGGAGGTGAGCGTGATTGGCTGGTTTGCGCGTGTGACTCGGCGAGTCAATGGATCGAGCACGAGGTCGCCGACTTGCAGACGTAGATCTACCTCGACGCGGTCGCGCCTGCGCAGTGCTCGAATGCGCGCCAGCATTTCGGCGAACGCGAAAGGCTTGGTGAGGTAGTCATCGGCACCGCTGTCCAGCCCGCGGACTTTCATATCCACCGAGTCGCGCGCGGTGAGAAGCAGAATCGGCGTAGACACGCGGCTTTCTCGAAGCCTGCGGCAAACATCGAGGCCGTCCATCAACGGAAGAGTGATGTCGAGCACGATCAGGTCGTAGCTCCCGGTCGATGCGCGATACAACCCATCCTGTCCGTCCGGTGAAATGTCAACGGCGGCTCCCTCTTCCTCAAGCCCGCGCTTGATGAAGCTTGCCATCTTGGCTTCGTCTTCGACTACTAGAATACGCATCTCTGCCAGTATAAAGGGGCGACGGGCAAAGTGGTAAGGCCTTTGAGGAGCGGAGGAAGAAGAGGAGGGGGAGGAGATGGACCAGGGAGAAGGATTTTCCATTTTCCATTTTCCATTTTTTATCTTCTATTTTTTATTTTCTATTTTCTATTTTCTATTTGGCATTTTGATGGTTGCCATTTCACCATTGAATGATTCAATAAACAAATGGAGAATAGAAGAAAATAGAAAATAGAAAATAGAAAATGGAAAATGGAAAATGGAAAATCTATCCTTCTCCCCTCTGCTACCCCGCTCCTCCACCCCTGTCCTCCCCGACGATGCTCCTCCGCCAATCACTCGTGTGCTATACTCTTACCGGTTCTTTGGAGTGGGTTGGACGGTTACTGGCGCTGGTGTTTTCAGATTTCAGGGTTCAAATCTCAGGATTTGAAATTCACGGGATCTTAGACCGCCGGCGCGAGAGGAAAGTCCGAACACCACAGGGCAACGGACTGGCTAACGGCCAGGCGGGGTGACCCGACGACAAGTGCAACAGAAAACAAACCAGCCGATGGCTCCTCCGCTATTAGCGACAGGAGCACAGGTGATGGGTGAAACGGTGGGGTAAGAGCCCACCAGCACAGGTGGCGACACTCTGTGGCTAGGCAAACTCTCCGTGGTGCAAGACCAAATAGGGAGGCGTCATAAGGACTGCCCGTCCAAAACGCGCAGCTTCGGTTCGCGTGTTACGACCTCCGGGTAGGTCGCTCGAGCGAGCGGAGTAATCCGCCGCCTAGATGAATGACCGTCGCCGACTCTCGACGGCGCCCGAATGGCCACGCCGCTCGAGCTCGCCGGGAGCCGGAACAGGATTCGGCTTACAGACCCACTTCAGAATCATCGAATCTACATCAGCTGTCTAACCTGCGGACACAACTG
The DNA here is from genome assembly GCA_035576605.1 of Blastocatellia bacterium. Classification (GTDB taxonomy): domain Bacteria; phylum Acidobacteriota; class Blastocatellia; order UBA7656; family UBA7656; genus Onstottus_A. The sequence continues at coordinate 2,385 of DATLWF010000312.1, forward strand.
CGAAGCTAACCGCGGTTGGCAACCGGCGGTATGCTTTCATCGGAGACGAATAGTGGACAAGAACAAATACCTGGTAGGCCTCATCGGACTCGCCATCGGATTCATCATCAGCTTCTTTCTGACGCAGAACTACAACAGGAGTAATGCGGCTCCGGCCGCGAGCGTGGCCCCGTCTGGCATGGGGGGCGCCGCAGGTGGCGCCGGCGGCCAGCAAGCAATGATGGGCCAGATCCAGCAAGTCATCGATAAAGCCAAGAATGGACCGGACGATTTTCAGGCTCAGGTTGAAGCAGCAAAGGTTTTCAATCAGATCGGCCGAGTCGCCGAAACGGCTGACTATTTGAAGAAAGCTTACGCGATCGACCCGAATAAATTCAATGAGCTCGGCGCTGCCGCCTTCTTAGGTCAGTACTACTTCGACCAGAAGAACTATGACGAAGCAGAAACCTGGTTCAACCGCGCAATCAAGGCCGATCCGAAAGAAGCTGATCTATATGTGGCTCTGGCTGAAACCTATGTTCAGCGCGAACCTCCGCAACCCGATCAGGCGGTCGCACAGCTTCAACAAGCGCTGGGAGTTGATCCAAAGAATGGGCACGCCCTCGGGCACCTGGTCGAAGCCTATGCCTTGAAAAAAGACGCCCGCATGGCGGAAGAGACGGTCAAACGCCTCAAAGAAACCGACCCGACCAATCAGAGGATCTCCGTTCTGGAAAAACTTGTAGCGGACCTGAAGGCTGGCAAAGCGGTGACCATTCCAAAGGAGTAGGCAGAAGTGATGTGTGATAAGGGTCCGTGAGGGGTAGGCGATCCTGTCCCGGATCACGAATCACGTTTTCAGAGCAAATGTTTTTCAGGTTCATTTTTTATTGTATTCTAGCGTACCTCGCGCTTCGCTTTGTCAGGCGACTTCTGTCCCCGCCGCGGTCTGTTGGCCGATCTCGTGCGGCGAGACGCGAAGCTGTTCCCGCGCAGATGATCAGGTGCGAGAATTGCGGGATGTTCATAACCCAGACAAGCGCCCTCCTTGTCGCCGGCCGCGAGTTTTGCTCCAAGTCCTGCGCTCAGAAAGTTAACAGAGTCTGACTTCGAAGAAAAAAACTTCTCACAGTTGGAAAGTTATTGCATCGCCCCGCAATAAGTTTCCGTCAGTTATAGGTGAAGGGAAGAGACAATTAGAGCTGGACAACCCTTTCATTGGCCAGGGCGCTTCGGCAGAGTGGGCCTGGCCGATTGCCGAACCAGCATTCCCGATTCAGCGCTACAGTGATCACTGCACCCCCTGTTACGCGATGTTAAGCGACGTTCGGCAATGCTCCTCAACGGCAGTCCGTGTGGGAGGCACTTGAAGCCATTATGAGAATCAGTGATCTCTTAATTCGTCTGATCGGCGCGAGAGACCCGAATTGCCCCCAAGAAGCCGATTTTCTCGCTTACTCCGAGGATAAACTTTCAAACCGTAACCGTGCGCGGGTCGAGCGGCACTTCGCTCAGTGCGACGACTGCCGGCAAGTCCTCGCTTTTCTTGGACGCGAATCCGAGGAAGCGCCGGCGCCGTTTACCGAGAAAGCGGTGTCCGACCAGACCAATAGGGTCCTCGCCTACATACAGAAGGACGAGCGCGAGCGAACCAAACCGGCGCGGAAAGATCGATCCGCAGCCGGGTTTTACATTTCTTATCCTAAACTCGCGTCCGTCGGCCTTCTCATCTGCGCAATTGCGATCGGCGGTGTCTTTCTGTTCACCAGGAACCAGTCGCCGGCGGACGCCGGTATGGCCGCTCTCAAACTGGGTCTTAAGAATGGGCGATACACAGAGGCTCGAATCTCCCGGCTTGATCATTCACGCTATGTGGGGCAGACCCGTGGCGGCGATTCCACCAACGACGACTTGCATTTCGACCGTGCCGAGAACAAGGTAAAGGCCGCGGCAGAAGATCCCGCTGCGGTTGACGCGAAACTGATGCTGGCCAGGATTCATCTTGCTCGCTCAACGCGGGAGGACGCAAAGCAGGCTCTTGCGATACTCAATCAGATCGTAGCGCGTGGAGTGGAAACCCCTGAAACGCTAAACGACACCGGAGTCGCGCAGTTCCAACTCGAGAAATACGACGACGCCATCGCTTATTTCACCAAGGCTCTGGCGAAGTCGCCCGCTTACAATGAAGCTCTCTTCAATCGAGCTTTAGCTGAAGAACTCGCTCGGCACAACGAGGATGCGCGTGGGGACTGGCAGGAGTTCATCGATCAATCTTCTGACGATACCTGGAAGGGCGAAGCGAGAGCGCATCTAAGTGCCCTAGTTAACGAACGCGGTCGATAGTTACCGTCTTTTCACGCGAGGAACACCAAGTTCTGATCTATAGATAGCTCCAAAGGGAGGGAGAACTCTCGTATGAGCGCCACTCAGAATCCTATCCCGGCCGCCCCGGTCAACCTAATCACGAACCCGCCGATAGGTGAATTTGATGCAATATACACTACGTATACTGCTGCCTTGCTGAGTAACAAGTACTATGCGAATCGCCTCACGTTCTTTCGGAGGGTTAACAAGATTTACGAAATTGTTCTTGCGATTGGTACCTCCACTGCTGTCGCTGGATGGGCGGTGTTTCAGGAGAATCCTGGTAAGACGTTCTGGGCTATCTTTGCAGGTATGATTACATTATTGGTTATACTCAAGCCCATTCTTCAAATACCGAAAGATATCGAAGATTATGCAAATCTCTACACCGGTTATCGGGCGCTTACAGTAAACCTTCGCGCCATAGTCACCAAGATCAGAAGACAAGAAGGACTCACTCCCCAAACCGTCGAACTGTTTGATTCGACGTTAAAGCAGTACGACGGGCTCGTCCTTAAGGATGTAGCAACTTCCAATAAAAGAATAATCGACCAGTGCAAGAAAGAAGTATCGGAAGAGGTGCCGCCCGGAAGTCTATGGTATCCTCCCAACGCTCATGCGACATTGCCGGCACCGGGAGTGACATCGGGAGCACCAGAAGTATAGGATTGACATCGAACCGACGGGCACCATCAGAACAGGTAGTTCAGGATAGGAGAACTTCATGAAACAACTTGAGCCGCACGCGTATTTGCTTGGCGTTGGCGAAACAGCAACTGTTCGACTCGAAGGGATGCCATCGGCTGTCATGGTTTCTATTGAACTTGATGGTCACCCTCTACCATCAGACAGAAACGAGTTTCAGGTTACCGGAACTGACAAGGAGTCCAATCATAAGCTTCTCCTGTATTTCCAACCGACGGTACAAGAGACTGTATCATTCGTTGTGGGACTATTCGGCTCAGAGGGCGGCAGTTTTCAGGTTCCAATAGAATTAGTCGGTGGTCTGACCCAGACTAGGCTCTTTCGCTTCACTGTCGAGGGCCCCGCTTCTCGCTTCGGCGTTCCGGGTTGATGGTCACCGATGGCGTCGATCGACAGAACTATAAGTAGCACCCTCGGATTACTGTTCACTTCAACCACGCCTCGCCAACCACAATGTCAACTGTGACCGGGACGCTGCGAATGAACTCCCGTGCCGCCGCAATCATCTCGCGATCCATGATCGCCGCGCACTCATCGGCCTGAGCCTCGGCCACTTCGATAACAATCTCGTCGTGAATGCAGTTCACAATCCTGGCGTCTATCGGCTTGAGCGCGTCGTACAGCAGCGTAAGCGCGCGCTTGATGATGTCTGCCGATGATCCTTGAATCGGCGCGTTCTTTCCCAGCCGTTGAGTAGCCCCCACCTGACTGCGATCGTTCGCATCAAAGCTGAAATAGATCAGCCGGCCGGAGCGCGTGCGGCTCTCGCGATCACCCACCGCACGATCCGCCGCATCCCGCAAGAAAGCGGCGACTCCGCTGTACGCTTCGAAGTACTTGCGCAGCAGGCTCTCGGCCTCTTCCAGCGAACATCCGATTCGAGCGCCCAATCCTGGCGCGCCCAGCCCGTACATTATTCCGTAGTTGAGCTGCTTTGCTGCCGCTCTCTGATCCTTCGATACCTGTTCCAGCGCGATGCCAAACATCTGACTGGCGGTAACGCAGTGCAAGTCCTCACCGGACAATAGTGCCTTAACCAGCGCGGTGTCTTGTGACCAATCGGCGAGTATGCGCAATTCGATCTGCGAATAGTCTGCGATGACAAGCTTCCGACCTGCCGGCGCACGAAAGCACGAACGATACTCGGGTGTGTTGGGAACCTGCTGGAGATTCGGGTCCGAACAACTCATGCGTCCACCGGTCGCGCCCATCTGCCTGAAATCCGCGTGTATCCGTCCAGTGACTGGATTGATGTGGTCGAGCAGCGCCAGCCCGTAGCTTGAAAGCAGCTTTTGAACGCTTCGGTATTCCAGAAGTTTCTCGATCGCCGGATGCTCCTTCGAAAGAGGCTGAAGCTGCCAGCTTCGCGTGCCTTCGATCTTGATGCCCATATTGCCCAGTGCTTCGGTCACCTGCGTCGGACTATCGAGGTTGATATTTGGCGGCTCGCCGAAGAGCGTAAGCTGCAGAACGCCCGCTGCCAGCTCGCGCTTCAGCTCATCAGACAACACCTCGTGGGCACGCTCGAGATTGACAACCAATCCCCGCCAACAGTCTGCATCAAGCGCCATCCCGGCAAGCTCCATCGCTGCAATCGGAAGAACACTTTCAAACTCGAGCTTCGCAACTTCCTCCAGCTTCATTTCCCGAAGGCCGGCAGATAGCTTCTCATACAACGGTAGCATGAGCGCGGCATCCTTCGCGGCGTACTCGTACTGTTCCTCGCTAAGCCGGCCTGACCAATCGCTCACTTGCATCGATTTGTCTACAAGCTCGCCCAGATGCCGGTCGCTTACGGCCGCAAGCCCGTGCCCGCCTTCGCTCCGTCCTGCCCCGATCAATTGGCTCGCCAGCAAAGTGTCGAACAGCCCGCGCACTTCCAGATCGAAGTGATAAAGCAGCATCTTCAAATCGAACTTGGCGTTATGGAAAACTTTGACTGGCTGCGCCGATGATAGCAACTCCCGCAGCCCGTTATTCCTGAGCGCCGGAAGCTGGAGAAGGTCGATGACGAAGCTTTGTTCGGGAGTTGCGATCTGAAGAAGGCGCACCTCGCCTTGAAAGGGGCTTAGTGAGGTCGTTTCGGTGTCGACGCCGATAACCGGTTTGCTGGAGATGGCTCCCAGGGCCTGTTCCAGGCATTGTTCAGTATTAATGAGTTTGAAGGGCGTCCTGCTCAATTCGATCTGTCTCCGTCACCGGCGTCCGCCGCCGCAGCTCGATCCAGCGCAAAAGGGCCGGGTCACGCTCGATCGGGCCGCTCGCTTGAGAAAGTCACAAGTGCTCGATATAGTTGATGATTCTTACATCAAGGTTATGCACAATCAAGCATTCGCGGCCACACCATCTTTATGACAGCAGCTCTTGGAACCCCGTCGAAAGAACAGACCAAACAACGACGTGAGGAGTTCATGCGCCGCATACCCGGCGGCATCGCGGTCTTCCCTGCTGCGCCGACTGCTGTTCGCAACGCGGACGTCGAGCACGAGTATCGTCAGGACACTGACTTTTACTACCTCACCGGCTTCGAAGAACCAAACGCCGTTGCGGTGCTGACTCCCGATCACCCCAAGCACAGATTTGTCTTGTTTGTTCAGCCCAAAGACCGCGAGCGCGAGGTTTGGACCGGCTGGCGCGCCGGAGACGAGGGCGCTAAGCGTGACTACGGCGCCGATGCGGCATTCACGATAGACAAGCTCGACGCGGAACTTCCCAAACTCGCTGAGAAAGCAGACCGAGTTTACTATCGTTTCGGCGGCGACCCGGCGTTCGACGAGCGGCTGGTTGGATTCATGCGGCGCTTCCAACGACAGCGGCAGCGCGAAGGAACTGGCCCGACTTCGGTGATTGATCCCGCGGAGAAGCTGCATGAAATGCGGCTCGTCAAGACGCCTGACGAACTCGAGTTGCTTCGACGAGCTATTGACATCACCTGCGAAGGTCACCTCGCCGCTATCGAAGCGCTGAGGCCCGGCGCTTATGAGTACGAGATCGAAGCGGCGATAGGCTACGTCTTTCGCAAGAGCGGGAGCCCGCGATGCGGCTATGCAACGATCGTCGGGTCGGGGGCTAACGCGACTGTGCTTCACTACACAGTCAACAACCGCCGCATCGAGGACGGCGATTTGGTGTTGATCGATGCGGGCGCCGAGTTCGGCTACTACACCGGTGACGTCACCAGGACGCTTCCGGCAGGAGGAAGATTCACCGGCGATCAAGCTCTGTTATATCAGCTCGTGCTGGATGCCCAGCTTGAAGCGATCGACCTGATCCGGCCGGGCGCGGCTTTCATCGAGCCTCACGACCGCGCGGTACGCGTGTTGACCGAGGGGTTGGTTCGGCTCGGCTTGCTTGAAGGCGAGATCGACAAGCTCATCGAAGAGGGCACGTTCAGAAAGTTCTTCATGCATCGCGCAAGTCACTGGCTCGGGATGGATGTACACGATGCAGGTCCGTATAAGGTAGCCGACGAATGGCGCCGGCTTGCGCCGGGTATGGTGTTGACGGTCGAGCCTGGACTCTACATCGCAGAGGACTCGGAAGGCGTCGACCCGCGTTATCGCGGAATCGGCATTCGCATCGAAGACGACGTCCTCGTAACCGAAGACGGACATCAGGTGCTTTCGGCGCGTGTGCCCAAGACTATCGCGGAGATCGAAGGCGCTATGGTGGCCTCGCACTCGGCGAGTGACGGCGCAAAGTGAAAGGGAAATGATGCTTCGCAAGCAGACTATTGCCTGTTTCGCAGCTCTGCTGATATCGCTGACTGCTCATGGACAGACGCCGCAGACATCGATGAAGGGCTATGAGCTATATAGCTGGAAGATCAAAGGTCACTGGTACTATTCGCTGCTCCCGGGAACTAACCGCGTGAAGACGTACGACGAAATAACCGCAAGCAGCGCAGTCAGGCGCGACGCCGCAGGTCTAAAGTCCGAGCTTCAAAAGTTGCCAAAAGGCGAACAGGTGTTTTGGATGTCGGATGCCCCGGCCGGTGCGAGCAAGTCAACTGCAGGTCAATCGCTTAATGTAAAGCACCCTTCCCGAAAGCGTATCAAGGGCATCAAAGCCATGTGTGACAAGCTGGGGATCAAACTCAGGCTCACTTGAATCACCGGTCATATTCAGAAACTCCGTGGCCTCTGCCACAGAAGGATTTTTTTTGACAATCGCGTTTCCATCCGGGTAATATTCCCGGCGTGGACAATGTCTGCCGAAGTTGCTCGTCGCCTAGTAGCCAGTCTGAGACGAGCAACACGGGGGAACCAAGGCCCCGCCAAAAAGCGGGGCACGGGGCGCATCGAGTGAAGCGGCAACAGCGCCGGTGCTCGTAGGACACTTCCAGTCCGAGCCCGTCAGCTAACCTCGTAGGCTAAAAGGAAGGGCATTACGCCGCGACGAGTTTGCGGAGCGCATCGCTCCGTGCTTTTAGTTTCTTCACCTCGCGCGGCTAATTCCCTTTTTAAAAAGTAAGAGCAATCTGTTCGGTGTATCTAGGCGACGCCTATTTGCACCGAAGAGGAGATATCCTTCTATGAAAATCCAATCAAGGGGGCGGACGACTTTATGCCTCGGTTTGATCACGTTGTTGAGCGCGTCGATGGCGAGCACGCTTCAAGGATGCGGAGGTCAGGGAAGCAAGGGGGGCAATAGGGTAACGCTGATCCTGGGCGGCTACACGACTCCGCGTGAAGCTTACGGCAAGGCGCTCATCCCGGCGTTTCAAAAGCACTGGAAGGAAAAGACCGGGCAGGATGTCGAGTTCCAGGAATCCTACCAGGGCAGCGGCGCCCAGTCTCGAGCGATCATCGGCGGATTTGAAGCGGACATCGCAGCTCTCTCGCTCGAAGGGGACATCGACAAGATCGCCGAAGCCGGCCTCATCACCCACGATTGGAAATCGACGTCGAACCGGGGAATGGTCAGCACTTCGATTGTCGTAATGGCCGTGCGGACTGGGAATCCCAAAAACATAAAAGACTGGCCCGACCTGGCTCACCCGGGACTGAATGTGTTGACGCCCGATCCTAAAACATCGGGCGGCGCCCAGTGGAACATCAACGCAATCTACGGCGCTGCGCTGAGAGGATTCGCCGGCGTAGCGAAGGACGACAAGGCCGCTGCGCAGGAGTTTCTCAAGAGCGTCCTTCGTAACGTCTCGATCATGGACAAGGGCGCTCGCGAATCGATCACGACCTTTGAAAAGGGTGTCGGCGACGTTGCGATCACCTACGAGAACGAAGTGCTCGTGGGCCGCCAGTCCGGCCAGAACTACGATTACGTGGTCCCGCACTCGACCATTCTGATCGAGAATCCGGTCGCGCTCGTCGACAAATACGTTGATAAACACGGAGCTCGCGAAGTAGCCGAGGCATTCGTCAATTTCTTGTGGACCCAGGAAGGGCAGCGCGGTTACGCGAAGTATGGCTTGAGGCCGGTGGTCCCAACGGCGGTGCCTGGAGAGGTCCTCGCGCAGTTCCCTCCCGTGCAGGACCTTTGGAAGGTGGATTATCTCGGAGGATGGAAGAAGGTCACCGACGAGATCTACGGACCTCAGGGCGTTTACTCTAAGTCCTCCGACGAGCTTCAAAAGTCCAGATGAGCAGCGCGCAAGCAAAACTGAATACTCCGAAGCCGGTCGTTTCGGTTCGCGTTTTGTTGCCGTGGGGAAGATGGGGGCTGCGAATCACAGCGTTCCTCTATCTCGGCTTTATGGTGGCGCTCCCTCTAGCAACAATCATCAAGAACGGAGTGGCCGATGGACTCCCGGCTTTTTGGGGCGACGTGACGAACCCAACTGCTTTCGCTGCTCTCAAGTTGACGATGACGACCTCAATTATCATCACGATCATCAACGCGGTGATGGGCACTTTGACAGCCTACGTCCTGGTGCGATTTCGGTTTCCGGGAATGGGACTGCTCAACACGTTGATAGACATGCCGTTCGCGATTCCAACGCTCGTGACCGGAGTGATGCTAGTAGCTCTCTACGGCCCGCAGCGCACAGTCGGTGCGTGGCTGAATGCGCACGGCATTCAGGTCATCTTCGCAACGCCGGGAATTGTGCTCGCGCTGTTGGTCATCACTTATCCGTTCGTGATTCGAGCGGTTCAACCCGTTTTGATGGAGGTCGAAAAGGGACAGGAAGAGGCGGCTTACACGCTGGGCGCGTCGAAGTGGACGACGTTCCGACGCGTGGTCCTGCCTTCGATTGCGCCGGCACTGATCACCGGGTCGTTGTTGTGCTTTGCGCGCGCGCTTGGCGAGTTTGGCTCAGTCGTTGTAGTGGCCGGTAATATTCCGGGCGTCACGCTGACCGCGCCAGTCTACGTGTACGGACAGATCGAATCGCAGAACCAGCGCGGAGCAAGCGCGATGTCAATCTTGCTGCTGGTGCTCTCATTCACCTTGATTCTGACTGTTGAGTGGATGCAGGGCCGTAACAGGATCACCAATGTATCGAGCTGAGAACTTGATTCGCCGCAAAGACGCAGAGAACCGAGAGCCCGCGCAGAGAAAAACCTCTGCGCCAACTCTGCGTTCTCTGCGCCTCGGCAGTGAAAGAGCGTCTGGCAGCAAAGCGCCCGGTTCAATCCGCGGGAAACTCGTCGAGTGGGTGCTGATCGCGATCGTTGTTTTGTACGCAGCAGGCTTGCTGGCAGCCCCGCTACTAGCGATCTTCTGGGGCGCCCTGGCGGAAGGCTTCGGCGCGGTCGCGCGCGAGGTTACTTCAGCCGACGCGATCAGCTCGCTCAAGCTGACCTTGATAATGGCAGTCAGCGCGACCGTCATCAACACCGTGTTTGGACTCTGCATCGCGTGGGTGTTGGTGCGCGACAAGTTTTGGGGCAGGCGAATCATGAACGGGCTTGTTGACATGCCGTTCGCAGTTTCGCCGGTCATCGCAGGCTTCATGTTAATTCTGTTGTTCGGCAGGACCGGATGGCTCACACCGGTAACAGAAGCGCTCGGGATCAAAGTGGTTTTTGCATTGCCCGGGATCCTACTGGCAACGATCTTCATTTCTCTGCCGTTCGTCATACGTGAAGTCGCGCCCGTGCTCGGCCAGGTCAGCCTCGATCAGGAAAACGCAGCGTTGACGATCGGGGCCAACCGGTTGCAGACCTTCTGGCATGTGACTCTGCCGGCGATACGCTGGGGCCTGCTCTACGGCGTGTCGTTGACATTTGCGCGCGCGGTCGGCGAGATCGGCGCGGTCCTCGTTGTAAGCGGCGGCGTGAGCCGTCTCACGGAAACCTCAACCCTTTTCATCTTCCGTTCGCTCGATGATCGGAACTACGTTGGCGCGAACGCAATGGCGGTCGTGCTGGCAGGAATCTCATTCGCGATACTGACGGTGATCGAGTATTTGAAGAAGCGAACGGAACGGACTCGGACGACTTAGCTCACTTCATAAGAACCAATCCCCTGAAAACAAGGAGAGCCTTTATGAACTTCAACAGAAAAACATCTCTATGCCTTCTGCAACTGGCCATACTTGTGCTGGTTCTCCCGTTGGCTTCTGCTCAAGCGCAAGCAAACAGATCGGAAGCCCCTGCAGTCACCAATCAAAGGTCCGAAAAAGGGAGCGACACGCAAGGAGAGGAGAAGGCCGCAGACATCGAGCAGTTGAAGTCACAAGTAAAGCAGCTCCAATCGCTCGTCGAGCAGCAGCAGCGCGCGCTCGTGGAAATTCAGAAACGACTCGATGACACCGACGGCAAAGCGCGCGCCGCGCAGGTTTCATCATCAAGTCGGGACGGGACCGTCAGCGTATCGCCCGACCTTCACACGGCGTCGCTCGACGTCAACCAGGCTCCCAAGAACGAGACTGCCGCGAGCCAGTCGAAGTCCCCGGACAAGCCCGCAGTGGTCGCAGGTTGGGGCGACAATCATGCATTCCTGCGCAGCGCCGACGGAAAGTTCGAGACTCAAGTTGGCGGCTACGGGCAACTCGACTTCCGCGGTTATCAGTCGGGAAATCATCCTCCCAACAGCTTCTTTCTTCGTCGTGCCCGGATCGGGCTTGAGGGTAAGCTTGAGCGCTACTTCGATTTCAGAATCGAAGGCGATTTCTCGGATCCCGTCACCCCGTTGCGCGATTTCTACGTGAACATTCATCGCATCGACGAGTTCCAACTCCGCTTTGGGCAGTTCCGCGTCCCTATCAGCCAGGAAGAGATGCGCACCGACAATAATCAGGACTTTGTCGAGCGTTCGCTGGTCAACAATCTCGTCCCAAGCCGCAGTCCCGGTCTGGGGGCTTCGGGGGTGTTGAACAAGGGTGTGTTCGAGTATCAGGTGGGAGCGTGGAACGGCAAGGGGCTTCTCGCCGCGAATAGCACCGGAACTCCCGAAACCGCCCTCCGCCTGCGCTTCAATCCATGGAAGCATAGCGACGATTTCTTTAGTAAGGGCTTCATCTTTGGAGGGGCATTTACACAGGGCCGCAGCGGTGGCGGCACAAGCGTCCGCGGGCAAACAGAAAGCCGCAGCATCAGCTTCTTCATTCCCGACACGATCAACGGAAAATATATTCGAGCTAACGGAGAGATGACTTGGATGCTGGGACCTGCAGCGCTACGCGCCGAGTACGATCAAACCAATCAGCGGCGTGACAATCTTGGTCCAGACGGCCGAAATCTTCCCGGCGTCGTAGCCAAAGGCTATACGGCTCAGTTCACTTACTTGTTGACTGGCGAAGAAAAGCCCGAGCTCACGTCTGTATCGCCCAGGAATAACCTGTTTAGCGATTCGAACGGCAAGCAAGGCCTTGGCGCATGGGAGCTGAAGGTCCGCTATTCGAATCTTCAGATATCCGACGCCACCGCAAAATCGAATCGCGCCGGCACACTCTACTTCGGGACAAACTGGTATATGAACCGGTTCGTGCGGTATATGCTTGATCTCGGTTTCGAGCGATTCAAGGACCCCGTTCGTTCGCCCAATCCCGGAGACAAGAACTTTTTCGTCGTTCTCAGCCGAGTTCAGGTGGCGTTCTAGAAAAGCTGAACGGTGAATGATGAATACTGAATTGAATGGCAATAGCCGGCGAATGTAATATTTCACGTCACCGCTCAGCATTTCTCGCTTTAGAGTCTCAATGTCAATAATTCTCGAACAGATTACCAAGCGCTTCGGCAGCCAGTGGGTCGTCGACAACGTCTCGCTTGAAGTGGCGGACAAAGAATTGTTCGTGTTGCTCGGGTCCAGTGGCAGCGGCAAGAGCACGATACTTCGAATGATTGCCGGCCTTACCCAACCCACGAGCGGGCGGATTCTGTTGCACGGGCGCGATGTCACCGATTTGCCGCCTCAGCAGCGGGGCACCGGATTCGTTTTTCAAAATTACTCGATTTTTCGCCACATGACCGTTGCCGAGAATATCGAGTTTGGATTGCGAATTCGCAAAGTGCCAAGGGAAGAGCGAACGCGGCGGCGCGAGCAGTTGCTGGAACTGGCCGGGCTCGCAGGGCTCGGTGGCCGGTACGCGCATGAGCTGTCTGGAGGTCAACAACAGCGAGTCGCACTTGCGCGGGCGCTTGTATACGAACCGAATGTTTTGCTGCTCGACGAACCGTTCGGCGCATTGGATGTGAAGATTCGCGCGCAACTCAGACGCATCCTGAAGGAGATTCAACAGCGGCTTGCGGTGACAACCATTCTCGTCACTCACGATCAGGAAGAAGCGTTCGAGTTGTCAGACCGAATCGGAGTGCTTGAACGCGGCCGGCTGCTCGAGGTCGGCGCAGGCGAGAACCTCTATGCTCGCCCACGGTCGCTGTTCGCGGCGACTTTTCTTGGAGCAGGAACGGTGTTGGTCGGGCGTGCGGAAAATGGACAGGCGCGATTCGGCTCGCTCACCTTGCCGATCCCTGTCGAAAGCCCGCACGACGAAGGCGCGCGTGTGCAGTTACTCTTCCGCCCGGAGCAGGTTGTCCTCGGTTCAGAAACTCCGCCGTCTGATGTGCCTTTCATCGGCAAGGGAGCGATAGTCGAAGAAAGCTTCGCAGGACCGTTGCGGCGCGTACGCGTGAGATTGCCCAGGCCGTCGGGAATGCGCCAGCTTGCTCCGCCGCCTCCGTTCGGAGAAGAGTGCTTGCTCGTTGATGCAACGCTGCCATCCGAGGTTTCCGTCAACGGGAAGGACTTGTGGGTCAGTCTGCGCGCCTGGACAATCCTGGATCAACCCGATCCTCAATTGCTCACCTGCGATCCGGGTGAAGGCTCAACCACGCCGCTCGCGATTACGCGATTGCTGGCAGAGCGAATGCAGGCTTCAACAATGGTATTGGCGGTAGCCGAGGACCCCGACAAAGGCGAGGCGTTGCGAGCGAAGCTCAGCGAGCGCGTGCAAGCAGAGTCACTGTCTGACGCCGGGCTGCGTATTCGCTTCGGGCAGGCAGCAGAGCAGATTGCCGCTGAGCAAGCCGCAGCGCTGTACGAGATGTTAGTGATGACCGCTCGATCGCGATCGAGGGCCTCGCGGCTTCCGGTCCTTGAGGCCAGAGCGATGGCAAGGCAGTTGGGCGAAACCTTGATGACCGTTCTGGAGCACGCAGACGTTCCGGTGCTCATAGCGAAAGGGGAGCGAACCCGGCTCGAACGCATATTGATTTGCACGGCCGCAGGCGAACCGGGCAAGAGCGACGTCCGCGTGGGCGGGCGGCTGGCGCGTCGTGTGGGCGCGACCGTGACGTTGTTGTACGTCGCGAGAGAATCGGAGAAGGTGAGTCCACTCACGCGAAGTCACCTGGATCGCGCGGCTGCCACTCTCAAAGCAACCGACGTTGAAAGCGAAGTGCGAATCAGGAACGCAGCAACTCCTCTCGCGGGAATAATGGCCGAAGCAACAGAAGGCGATTACGACTTGATAGTCATTGGCGCTCACGGCCCGCGGTCTCGAATTCGTTTCAGACCGAACGACGTTATGCTTCAAGTGCTGGCTACGGCACAGCGGCATGTGCTTGTCGTCCCGCCCGATAGAGTTTGATCCGGCCCGGGACGCGTGTTATCAGATCGGTTAGACTGTCTGCCGCGGTCAACCCCAACGACTGCGAGGTTAGAGATTGGCGAGCAACCCAGAGAAAGAGCGAACTCGCAAGATCATCGCGCGGTTAAAGAAAGCTTATCCCGACGCGAAGTGCAGCCTGAACCACTCGAATCCGCTCGAGCTGTTGATCGCAACAATACTCTCGGCTCAATGCACCGACGAGCGCGTCAACATCGTCACCGCCGACCTGTTCAGAAAGTACCGCTCGTGCGCAGACTACTTAAAGGTTCCCGCCAGCGAGCTTCAGAACGATGTGCGGACGACCGGCTTTTTCCGCAACAAGACGAAATCAATCCAGGGCGCGTGCAGAGTCCTCAACGAGCAGTATGCTGACCGCGTCCCCGAGACTATGGAAGAGCTGCTGGCTCTGCCGGGAGTGGCTCGCAAGACGGCGAACGTCGTGCTTGGCAACGCGTTCGGTATCGCGAGCGGGGTCGTTGTCGACACTCACGTATCGCGGTTGTCCCAGCGGCTCGGCCTCACCGAGAACAAGACGCCCGAAAAGATCGAGCGTGACCTCGTTGAGCTTGTGCCAAAGAAAGACTGGATCGATTTTTCGCACCTGCTGATCTATCACGGGCGGCGGGTATGCAAGGCGCGCAAACCGCTGTGTGAGAAATGTGTGGTGGAGAAGTATTGTCCTTCGTCGCGGCTCAAGACCGGCGTGGAACCGGCGTGACGCACCCGTAGCGCAACGCCATCGCTATCTTGTAGCTGCACTATGTCACCAGTTGAGCGGAGGTTGCTCGTCTTCCAGCCAGTCGCGAGTCATATCACACCACAACGCGAGCCCCCGCCACTCAGCGAATCGCGAGTAGTATCGCTCGATCTTCTTATCGGAAGCTTTGCGTGCGCTGTTGTGCATCCGGGCGAACTTGCCTCGAACCCACGAATCGAGCGCGAGACCGTCGTATCGGCCGACCAGCTTCAACATGTTCTCCGCAGCATAATCGCCTACACCCTTGATGCGCTTCATGTCCCGCTTCAACTCCGGGGTCGGCAGCTCGCTCCGGAGCCAGCTCTCGGCGTCGATGTCTCCGCTTGCAACACGCTCAGCAAGCTCTTTCAAGTATGGCGCGCGATAACCGGCTCTCACTTCGTCGCGGTAGAACTTTTCAGACATCGAGGCCATCGTTTCCGCGTTCGGAAACGCTTTGCGTCCGCCGCCCGACTCGCGGCCCAGCGCATCAACGAGTCCATTGATCATCTTGTCAGTCAACGCCCACGAACAGTTGGTAGTGCAGATCATTTTCACGACGTCTTCGAACACTGTGGGCCCGCGCAGCAACCGGCCGGCGCCGGAGTTTGCGATCCATGCGAAATCAGGTTCGTGCGCGACGGCGCTATAGAAGTGAGTCATATCATCGTCGAGCCTGAGCATGTGCGTAACGTCGCGAGTGATCTTTTCGACGGAGCGCGGTCCAACATTTCGAGCGACATTAACCTTGACGGCTCGCTTCCCTTCCGAGATCGTGACCGTAACAGGTCGGGCTTTGCCAAGGTCGATGACTCTCGTGAGCATCCAGCTTTCCTGATTCAGCTCGAACGGTGGGAGGTCGTACCAACCGTGACTGATGGCAGTTCGTTTGAAGTTGAAGGTTGGGGGAGTCTGGATTGTGATTTCCATATAATCGATAGGACCAATAGGACGTATAGGACCAATGACAAATAGTCAGGTCTCTTCATCGAGGTCCACAAATTCGTCGGCCTGCTCCATTTCGAAATACTTATCGAAGACCTCGGCGGTTCGCGGCAGATCCAGGTCGCCCGAGAAGAAAAGGAATTCGAGAAATCGTTCCTTCGCCTGACGTTCGTCGTCCACTACATCCTGACCGAAGCCGCCCTGCGTTATTGTTACAATCATTCGCTGCGGCGTTGTTTCTTCAGAGTCAGCCGGCGACTGAGTCGTCATTCCCCGCAGAAGCTCCAGGTAAGCGGGCTTGAAGGTGACAACGTAATAGGCCTTCTCCATTTCCATAATCGAACCCGATTCCGCGTACAGAGTTCAGAGTTCAGAGTTCAGCCTTTAGGCTGCGCGCAATCGGAAGGAGCAGGCTAAAGCCTGAACTCCGAACCCCGACCTCAGAACTTATTTCGTCCGGTCGTCGCGCCGATATGAACCGCGGATGACGGTCTTGACGTTTCCGCGGATGTTGAAGTCGCCTTCGATATCAACAGCGATCGGATCGGACGCGCGGACGAAGTCTTCGAGGATACGATTCACGACGTGCTCGTGAAAGATCTTCAGCGGCCTGAACGCATTGATGTACAGCTTGAGCGACTTCAACTCAACGCAAAGCTCGTTCGGAATGTAGTCGATCTTAATTGTGGCGAAGTCCGGAAAATCCGAGAACGGACAGATCGCAGTGAACTCCGGACAGGTGAACGAAATGTTTATCTGTTTGCCCTTGTATTTATACTCGAAGGTATCCAGGCCGGGGAGATTCATCGCCTCGGGCGGCGTCTCTTCGATAACCAGACCGGAGTGTTCCAAAACTTCTGATCTCATCGTCTGCTCCCTTCGCCCCTCAATCGTACGGAGAGGTTTTAGACTGACCTTCCCCGGGTCAGGTTTCAGGAACGCGGTGTTAAACGTTGGGTGTAGACCCAAGAAATGAGAGTCTACCAGCGCGAATCGACGCCGTTCAAACTCGCCGCGGCGCAATCACGCCATTATTAATAAGATGCGCGTGGTCCTTGCATGTCTTTGCGGCTGCGGAAGAGGAAGCACAAAAGGAGTCCGGTAGCGAAACCGCCGATGTGCGCCATGTAAGCGACACCGCCCTGCGCGTGCCCGAAGGTGGCGGTGTACTGAGAAAATATCTGGATCACGATCCAGAAGCCGAGGACGACGACGGCCGGCAGTTCGACTGTAGTCAAGAAAAATCCAAGGAACAAAAGATTGCGCACCCGGTTTCGGGGAAACATGATGAGATAAGCCCCGAGCACTCCGGCTATCGCGCCGGATGCCCCAAGCGAAGGTATGACGGAATTC
>DATLWF010000313.1:0-13169 GCA_035576605.1 Blastocatellia bacterium
CATCCGATCAGTTTCTCTCGGTAATCAGCGCGGCCAATAAGGCCGGAATAACCCTCTATGCCCTGGACATTGCCGGGCTTCGCGTGATCAACCCGAACGAGGAAGTGATGCTGGAACGCGATGCCGCGGCTGCAAAGCGCACTCGCAACAAGAGTCCCGAAATGGTCAGCGATGGCAATTCAGCGCTGGGCAAGATGGAAGATGTGGCTCGAATGAATAGTCTCTCAACCCTGGATGAGCTTTCGGAGCAGACCGGAGGCTATACGGTAAAGAACACCAATGACCTGTTGGATGGCATGAAGAAGATAGTCGACGGACTGGGCAACCACTATGTAATGACTTACCGGTCGACGAATGAGAACTATGACGGTAAGTTTCGACGCATAACCCTTAAGCTAAAGAATCCCGGAGGGCTTCAGCTTCGCGCGAGGCAAGGTTACTTCGGGCTTCGGACCCTGGAGGATTCGCCGGTGATGGCGGCTGAACTGCCGCTGCTGGACCGCGCCAACATGCCCTCCGCCCAGACGGACTTTCCGCTCTATGCCGAAGCGCTCCACTTCCGCGGGACGGCGGGGGCCAGACAGGTGGCGGTTTATCTCCAATTTCCGATGTCGGCGCTCAAATTCGATACGGACGAAAAGGCGAAGACCTTTTCGTCTCGGTTTGCGATGCTCGCGCTGGTTAAGAATGAAGCGGGCGTGATTGTCAGAAAACTGGGCCAGGAATTTTCGTTGCACGGGCCTATCTCTCAGCTTGACGAAACCACCAAGGCCCCGGAGATGTACAACCGATTGATACTGCTTGAACCCGGAAAGTACACGCTGGACGGAGTAGCCAGAGACTCGCTCAGCGGGAAGGCGTCAGTCGTGCATGGCGCGTTCGAGGTTCCCGGAGTGGCGGCCGACGCCATCGGGATCTCGAGCGTGGTGCTCAGCCGCGGTGTGAATCCGCTTACGGAACAGCAGAAGAAGGAAGCGGCGCACCCCCTTTATCTGGAAGGCCAGGCCTACTTTGTGCCAAATATTACCCAAGCGTTCAGCGCGGGCTCGGACAAGAACCTGCTGGTACACTTCGACGTCTACCCCTCCAAAGCCACGGGCAGCAAGGTCTCTGTAGCGATCGATTTCTATAGGAATGGAAGCGTGGTCGCGAAATCGTCGGGGGCGCTTCCCGAGCCTGATGCTACCGGAAAAATTCCCTACTCGACGTCTTTCGGACTTGGTTCATTTCCTGCAGGAGAGTATGAGCTGCGGGTGACCGCGAGCGACGCCAGTGGCCGGGCATCATCAGCTACACGGTTCGAGGTCCGTCCCTGAGGAAAGCCGCTGCCTTAAAGAGCAGTCCGCCACGAGAACGCACGAAAAAGGGTGGGACCTGGTCCCACCCTTCAGGTTTATTCGAACTGGATTCAGTCTAACTAGAATTGATACCTCAGCGCGACCTGCATCACCCTCGAGCTCGATAACGTGCTGGTGTACTTGCCGAACGTGCCCGGAGTATCCAGGCTCGCCGAGATCCCGCCGGGATCGAAGCTGACGGTGTTTGTGACGTTGAAGACTTCCCACCTCAATTGAAGCGAGTGAGTTTCCTTCCACGGCATTGCCCACTTCTTTCCAAGCCCCATATCGAGGTTCATGAACCCTCCGCCGCGAATGAGGTTGCGAGTTCCAACCCCTCCGGGCAACGTGTTCTGATAGGCCGCGAAAGCCGCGGTGGGATCGGCGAAGATATTCGGTCCCTTCGTCTTGTCCGCGGGTGATACGGCCACGTTACCATGCACGCCGGTATTAGTTATGGGGGTGAGTTGTGTTCCAAAGCCGCTGAATTCCCAGTTCGTCGGGAAGAAGAACCCGTTTCCAACTGAAGTTGGCAATCCAGAGGTGATTCTGAAGATCGTGGAAAGCTGCCATCCGCCTATGATAGCGTCGGCCCACTTCGGCGCGCCTCCCGCGACCAGTTGACCCTTTCCTACCGGCAGCTCCCAGATTCCGTTTATGTTTGCCTGATGGGTTATGTCGAAGTCCGACACGCTCTTCCGCACCGTTGGCGACCAGGCATTCAAAACGTTTGCCTGGAAGTCACCACTCCGCTCGAGCGATGACGTAATGTCTTCGCTCTTGCTGAAGGTGTAGTTGAAATCGAATTGGAGGCGATGGGTGAACCGCTTCCGCAACAGCACCTGGAGCGAGTGATAGTTTGACGTGCCCAGCGACCGCAAGACTCCAAGGCTGGAGAACTGAGCGTTGAAGAACGCTTCATGACCGAACCTCGAACACGGGCTACAGCCGCCCGTCCTGGCGTCGACCGCCTGGAGAGACGTCGTGAAGTCGGGGGCAAACCCATTAGGGCCATAGAAGCCATCGTAGATCGCTTGTGTAGCCGTGAGCCCGCCGCCCGCATAGCCCGGAAACAGGTTCTCCCAATAGGGTATCTTGGGTATCTTGCTCGTCGGGGTATTGGCGAATCCGAGCCGTCCAAGAATCTGGGCGGCTGTAAAATAATCCATACCCGATGCCGTATCCACGAGGTCAAGTGGCATCGCCGCATCGTGATTAATCAAGAGGTGGCGTGCCAGCCTGCCCACATACGCTACCTCCAGTCCCATATCATGTGGCAGCTCGCGGGATATGGAGAAGTTGATTGACTGCGAGTACGGCGTCTTTAGTTTGTCGTCGATGCCTGCCGTTATCGCGAACGAATCCGGAAAGGTTGCAGGGAAGCTGACTGGCGGGGGCGGCAAAGTTAGCGAAGCGGGAATGTCGTGTATTCCCGTAAAACGCGCCCCGTTAGCTACCGTCTGCACACCCGCGGGATTGGTCAAGCCGCTCGAGAACCCGAAGCTGAGGGCGCCGCCCTCGGCATTTACTGCAAGAGCCCCGCCGATGCGGTCGTATACCATTCCGTAACCGCCGCGAATCACCATCTTCCCTTCGCCTCCGGTGATGTGCTTCCAGAACCCCTTTCCACCGGGCGACCACGCGAACGCAAGTCTGGGCGCGAAGTTCTTCTTGTTCCAGTCATAGAAGCTCTTCAAGCCACCGTTCTCCGGTCCCGATAACGCGAATGCGATCTTAGGAGTATTTCCGGTATCCGGCCGGCCCGCGATCATGTTGGCCCCCCGCAGGTTGTACCAATCCCCGAGGTTCATGCTGGGCGATACTTGATTTCCATTCAACTCCCAGGGCGGCGAGTACAGCGAGTAGCGCAATCCGTAGGTCAGAGTGAGATTGGGCTTCACCCTCCAACTATCCTGACCGTACCACTCGAACTCGTTCGCGCCGTAGTTGCGCTGGATGCCAGTGCCCTCCGGCAGGGTTCCAAAGCCGTTCCCCGTTTTGCCGACGTTGTACTGTGCGTTCACCTGGAAACCTACGCCCCACAGGTCGGCTACATAAAGGTCCGCGCCCGAACTGCAGCCAGCACACCGCAGCGGCCTGCCTGACTGGAGCCACGCCTTATTAAGCGACGCGCTGAAGAAAGACGTTGCGAAGTTCAGCCGGTCCGTCCTTATCCAACGGAAGTTGCCGCCGAATTGCAACGAATGCTGTCCCCTGGCCCAGGACAGATCGTCGACGATATTCCATGTCGGTATGAACTGACGCAGGCTTCGAGGCGCGGCTATCAGGTCCGAGATGCCACGGAACGATACGATGTGCGTGCTGCTGAATGGAGAAGACCCCGCGGATTCGACGGCCACCCTGGTGTACCCGGCCCTCAAAACATTGACCAGGTTCGGAGTCAGGGCAGCGTTGTATCCGGCAGCGAATCCCTTGTTGTGCTCCAGATTGGTAACGAGGGGTGGCTGACCGGGAAACTGCGAGACTCCGTTGTCCTTGTCGTTCTGTAGTGACCCTCTCCAAAACAGGGAATGCTTCCCGTCGGATGTCAGGTTGTAGTCCATCCGCGCTATATAGGTGTTCCAGTGAAGGTGGATCGGGGAATTGAACCGGAATCCCTGCGCGTTCAACCCGTCTCCAGTAGTGAAATCGTTCGGAACGGGATACTGCTTGAAGATCGCCAGCACCGCCGGATTCGGGCCTTTATGCGCCGGATCGAGCGCAACCTGGGCAGCAGCGTCAAGGGTAACGATCTGGCCAGCACTATTCACCTCGTGAACGATACCATTGCGCAGATCCACGCTGGGGACAGTCCTGAGGACGGACGCATCCCGGGAGTCGCGCCGTGCTTCCCAATTCGCAAAGAAGAAGAGCCGGTCCTTTATTATCGGCCCCCCAACCGAAGCGCCGAACACGTTTCGGATCAACTTGGGCCGAGGTACCTCAGGGTTGACTGCGTTGTTAAACCAGTCGTTCGCCTCAAAGAGCGTATTGCGATTGAATTCATAAGCCGAGCCGTGGAACGTGTTCGTGCCGCCCTTGGTGACCAGGCTGATCTGCGCGCCGCTCGAACGTCCCTGTTCTGCGTTGGCGTTGGTGGTGACGACGCGGAATTCCTGAACCGAGTCCAGGGTTACTCTCAATGAGCTGTTGAACGCCAGACCATTTTGCTGGTCGTTGACGTCGACGCCGTCCAGAGTGACGTTGGCCTGATCGGATTTCCCGCCGTTGACCGAGCCGTTGCGGCTATCGGTGGTTCCCCCATCAGCATTAACTCTGCCGATAAAAGTCACGCCCGGTTGAAGGCTTAACAACCCGGCCACGTTGCGCCCCTCGAGCGGCAACTGCGTGATTTGTGGCGCCGTGAATGCGTTGCCGATGGTGGCGTCGGTCCGATTGACCAGCGTTTCCCCTGCACTGACTGTAACCGTCTCAGTGACGTGACCGACCTCCAACTCAAAATTCATACTAGCCGGGGTCCTGACCACCAGGTTGACGCCTTCCTGGACGCTTACCTTGAATCCATGAGCTTCGACCCTGACGTTGTATTGTCCGGGTGACAGCTGATTGAACGTATAAGCGCCATTGTCGCCGGTGGTGACGGACCGATGATTCCCGTTGGCGGTATTTGTCGCCGTTACGGTCGCGCCCTGAATCACTTTGCCTTGCGGGTCCGTCACGATCCCCGACAGGTTGGTAGTATCCTGCGCATGGACCACGATGCCGCACATCAGCATTAGCGTGGTTGCGAATACAAGCCCTTTTTGTAAGATCCGCCTTCTTTTACTTCCAAACATTTTGCCTCCATATCCTCTTCCCCTGACAAGTGAGTGTCAGTGTGAGCGTTGGTTAGGTTAGTCGATTCCGAGTTGAGGCCTGAGTGGCTTTCGAGCCCCGTCGCATAACAGGCCGCACTCGAAGAGTGCCTGTGCACTGCTGAGGCCTTGCAGTGGCGAGTCTTGCCGCTCGCCTTAGCTACACACCCTGGAACCTTTGAATACCTGGAGGATTATTTTCGAACTATTTCAACTACGAAGCGACCGCATTCTACAAATCGCGGGGATAAGAGTCAATAGCAGAAAGCCCTTTTCAGGCTTCGCGGAATGGCTGGCCTTCTTCCCCATGAGACTCGCCGGGCTTGGCCTGACATTCAACTCGAGGGCGGTGAAGGTCAGTCTACGATCCGGATGTGGAGTTCAGTCAGTTGCTCTTCCGAAACCGGGCTCGGCGATTCGGTCATCAGATCCATCGCGCTGGCTGTCTTCGGAAACGCAATCACCTCGCGGATCGATTTCTCGCGCGCAAGCAGCATCACCAACCGGTCAAACCCTATCGCCATTCCTCCGTGGGGAGGTGTGCCATATTCCAGCGCATCCAGCAGAAAGCCAAACTTCGATCGCGCCTCTTCCTCGGTCATTCCCAGTACTTTGAACACGCGCCGCTGCGTCTCGCGCTGATGGATTCGAATTGACCCGCTGCTCAACTCCACTCCGTTCAGCACCAGATCGTAAGCCTTCGCGAGCACCGAACCAGGATCTGATTCAAGCTTGGCGAGGTCTTCCTCGCGAGGGCTCGTGAACGGATGGTGCATTGGATAGTAGCGCCCGTCCTCTTCGTGATACTCGAACATCGGGAAATCCGTAATCCACAGAAAGTTGAACTTGTTCTGATCGATAATGGCCTCGCGTTCGGCGATCTCCATCCGCAGCGCGCTGAGCGACGCTGCTACGACCGAGGGCTTACCTCCGACGACGAGCACACAGTCGCCTGCCTTGGAACCGGCTGCCTGAGCCAGTTCTGCAATTTTCTCTTCGCCGAGCGATTTCGAAAGCGGTGACGTAGTCTCGCCCGAGTCAGCCGTTTTGATCCACCCCATGCCGCCGGCTCCGTAGCGCCGGGTGATCTCAGTAAGCTCGTCAAGATTCTTTCGCGAGTACTTCGCGCCCCCGCTGACGTTGATGGCCTTCACCTGTCCGCCTGCGTCAAGCGCGGTGCGATACGGCGTGAAATCGGTGGTCTCCAGGTTAGGCGACAGATCGATCAGTTCCATTGCGAATCTGGTATCAGGTTTGTCGTTGCCGTAGCGCCGCATTGCTTCCGCATAGGTCAGGCGCGGGAAGGGAAGCTCGACCTTCATCTCGATGAGCCGCGACAGCTCGGCCATCAGCGGCTCGACGACTTTGAAAATATCATCGGGCCGAACAAAGCTCATTTCGATGTCGATCTGGGTGAACTCAGGCTGGCGGTCGGCGCGCAGATCCTCGTCGCGGAAGCAGTGTGCGAGCTGAAAGTATTTGTCGAAGCCGGCGATCATCAGAAGCTGCTTGAATATCTGCGGCGACTGTGGCAACGCGTAGAAGCGACCGGGTTGCAGGCGGCTGGGCACGATGTAGTCGCGCGCTCCCTCCGGGGTGGTCTTGATGAGCATCGGCGTCTCTATCTCGTAGAAACCGCGCTCGTCCAGATAGCGTCGGACTGCGATCGCCGCCCGATGGCGCAGTCCAATGTTGTATTGCATCTTTTCGCGGCGAAGATCCAGATAACGATAGTTGAGTCGCACCTCTTCGCTGGCTTTGGTTGCGTCAATCTCGAAGGGCGGCGTCTTGGCATCGTTGAGGATGTAGAGCTCGAGCGCTTTGACTTCGATGCGGCCGGACTTGAGGTTCGGATTGAGCTTATCCTTGTCGCGCATCAGGACTTTGCCGACGATCGCGACGACGTGTTCGTTGCGCAATTCTTTGGCTCGTCGATGGGCGTCGGCGTTCTTCTCTTCGTCGAAGACGACCTGTACTATTCCTTCGCGGTCGCGGAGGTCTATGAACGTGAGCGGGCCGAAATCACGGCGCTTGTGGACCCATCCCATCAGCCGGACGACTTCTCCGGCGTGCTCCGGCCTGAGATCGCCCGAATAGTGACTGCGTTTTAAGCTTCCTAAGCTATCGAGTGTTGGCATAAGCTCTTTCAATTTTCAATTTTCAATTTGTTTTGTTCGGAGAGGTACTGGTTCTTATACTCGTAATAATGCTGCCAGTGTTCATTGATGCGTGCCACCTCTTGATCGGTCACCTGCCTGCGCACCTTCGCCGGCGCCCCCATTACCATTGAGCGTGGCGGTATTACCGAGCCAGGCGTGACCAGCGAGCCTGCCGCAATGAATGATTCTTCGCCGATTGTCACGTCGTCCAGCACAATTGCGCCGATGCCGATCAGGCATCGATCTTTCACTGTGCACCCATGAAGCACCGCGGAATGACCTACCGTAACGTAGCTTCCGAGGACCGTTGCGAATTGTCCCTGGGTTACGTGAATGACGGTGTTGTCCTGGATGTTAGTGTTCTCGCCAATCCGGATGTAATAGCAGTCAGCGCGCAGCACACAGTTAAACCAAACGCTCGAGTGCGCCCCAATGTGAACGTCACCGATTATCTGCGCGCCTGTCGCGACGAAGGCGGTGCCGTCTATCTTTGGACTTATACCTTTGTACGAGATGATCATGGTGTAATCAGGCACTCCTAACGGTGCCGGCGCGTCGCCAACGCAGGAAACTGAGTCTTCTCCCGTTGCGGTCGCGCGATGCCGCGTAAAGGACGAGAAACCCGCAGTCTACCGAAAGAGCTGACGTTAGCATAGGCTTCCGAAGAGCCGCAAGTTGACACCCTGTCGTTGCTCACTTAGCATCAGCGTTATGCTGAGAACCGCACTCAACAAAAGCGGGTCATCAAAGCGGTTTCCGTTTCGACTCGCGACGAGCAGCGCTTTGCTGTTGCTGGCGTCGGTGCAGTTTGGATGCGGACGGCCGTTCAGCGTGAAGACGCAGCCGAACCTGCCCCCGGCGAGCTACGCGGCGAAAGCAACAGTGGATAGCCTCGCAGTTGAAGCGCAGGCGATAACCGACGAAGACTTTTTGTACGATACCTTCGACGCAAATCTGATTTCGGCCGGAGTGCTGCCGGTTCGAGTCATGTTGACTAACTCTGGCGACCAGGCTTTCGATCTTAAGAGCGCGCGTTTTGAAGTCGAGGCGCGTACAGGAAAGTTCAAGGCGGTCGAAGCGCGAAAGGCATTCAAGCGGCTGATTTCATATTATGAAATCTCGGCTTACAGCAAGTCCGGCTACACCGAATCTCTTGATGCGTTCGCCGCTTTTGCGCTCGACGTCAGAACACCGCTTGGCGCCGGCCAGTCTCGCCAGGGACTAGTGTTCTTCCTGGCGTCGAGCGAAGCCGCGCGCGAGAAAGGTTTGACGATGACGATCGGGAAACTGAATTCAAAACAGGCGGGCGCGGGCGTTTCGCTCAAGTTGAATTGACATCGCCGCGCGAGCATTCGAGGCATGGTTGACAGTGAACGTTCTCTGCAATAGCCGACCGGTTAAGTTGCGGCAAGCGAGCAAGGTGAAACGGGCAAGTTTCATTGCGTTGTTTACTTTGCTGACCGGCGCGTTTCAAGGCCCAGAGGCCGCGATCGGTCAGGAACAGAAGAGTTCTACGGCTGACAATCGCGATGCCTCCCAGCAAGCTCTCAACAACGGGAATCTCCTGTTGCGCCAGGGCCGCATCGACGATGCGGTCAACGAATTTCGGCGCGCGGCGAAGCTCCAGGATGAAAAGTGCGCGGAGTGCTTTCAGAGGATAGGACAAGTCTACTTGCAGCAGGGCAGGTTGAAGGATGCAGCGGTCGCGCTTCGACAGGCAGCCGATCTAAAGCCACCCAACGAAGCGGAGATGTATAACATCCTCGGCGTGGTGCTCTACCTGCAGAACGAAAAGCAGTCGTTCGAAGATGCAGTCGTGGCTCTGCAAAAAGCGATTGAACTAAGCAAGGGCAACGTAGTGAAGGCTTACTATAACCTCGGTTTCGCGTTGATCAAGTCCGGCAAGGAACAGGAGGGAATTGAGGTTCTGAAGAAATTTGTCGAACTCGACCCCGGAGCGACCGAGGTGAGTCAGGCGCGCGCGGTGATCGCCAATCTGAAGATGGTTGACGCCAAAGTCGCACCATCCTTTTCTGTGAAGTCGCATGTAGGAGAGGAGCTGTCGCTCGAGAAGTTTAGAGGTAAGATCGTGCTCCTGGATTTCTGGGCGAGTTGGTGTCTCCCGTGCCGGATAGACATGCCTGAGGTAAAAAAAATCTGGAAACAATACGGCGGCGATCGATTCGCTATTATAGGCATCAACCTCGACTCGAGTCGCCCTCCATTCGAAGCCTATATGAAAGAAGAAGGGATCACCTGGCTGCAGTACTACGACGGGCTCGGATGGGGGAATAAGATTTCTCGCTTGTATGGTGTGTACTCGATCCCACAAACGGTATTGATCGATCAGGAGGGCGTGATTCGAGCGACCGGTCTGAGAGGCGAAGGACTGGCCGCGAAGATAGGCGAGCTGATCACGGCGCTTCCGAAGGGTACTACCAGGGGTTCCTCCAGTAAGTAATCTTCGAGATGAACTGATAAGGCCCAAATGACATCAAGTTTCTGAGAAGCTATTTCCGATTCTGGCATCTTCCGTCAAAGAATAGTCTGTAATTCGGAGAATGGGTCTTAGCCCATAACTGAAAGATCAACTCTCCTGCTAATTCGGTTTGGGCTTTGATGACTTCGTCAGCGGTATATACTTCAGTCGATAGTCGGCCACGAGCTGACATTGCATCAGCTCAATGACTTTCTTAGAAGCGTCCCCCTCAAACCTCAGCGCCGTCCGAGCCCCAGTGTCCCAGGCAAGCGGCTTGTGATCGGCTTCGGCTTGTTCTGGTTCAGAAACCTCTCGCCCAACGATCCAATATTTGCCGGGCGCGAGATTGGTCAATGTAAAACTGCCGTCAGCCGCCACTTCGGCCTCGAAATAACGAAGTACTACATCCGCCGCCTCGGGTTCAGCAGGGACGAGGTGTACCCTCATCTTCGCCGTCGGCGGTTTGTTCTCCGGACCGATGACCACCCGTCCTTCCAATCCCGCCGCGCCTTCGCTAATGGTGACCACCAGACCCTTAATCTTGTCTCCGGACTGTAGCTTCACTCCGCTCTTTGCAACATCGATTGGCTTGGCGGCAGTGTCGGCTTGTGGAAGCATGATCGATGTTACATAGAGGTGCGCGGCGGGAAGTTGCATCGCCAAACGATGAATGCCTGGCCGGAGCAGACTGATGGTGAACTCCCCTTTCTCGTTTGGGGTGGTATCCTGGAATGCTCCAAGAGGGCCGCTGAGCGGGTCCGCCGCCGTCTCCTTTCGTTCGTCGGGAGCGCTAAGCACGGTCCCTTCGATAGGGACCGGCCGAAGCTCCCTGCATGCCGCTTTCTGTTTGGCATCCTGAAGCGGTTCGAGCACCAAGCGTCCAGCGATCGAAGAAAGAGGTTCAATGATGAGGTTGACGCCGGAAACGTCGGCGCCCTTCACTGTTACGCGACGCGGTTGAGAGACCGATGCGGTCATCATGCTTTCGGCGCCCGCCGTCAGGCCCATATTGCCGGGATTACCTATCGCGGTGACGACATATTCACCATCCAGCAACGTATCGAAACCGAAATGGTCCCGGCCCCCCATCACGACAGTCTGAGCTTCAACCACTCCGTTGCCGGCGCGGGTGAGGACCACCGAGATAGCCTGGGGCATGGGTCCTGAGGACACCGATACGGTTCCGCCTATCGAGTGCCCGCGATTCTCTCGATAACGTATGTCGATGCCGCTGGCTTCTTCGCCAGCCCGCACGGTGACCTCGGCTGCGGTATCGATCGTACTCGAAGGGTAGTAAGTTGGAGCGTCGCCGTCGTAGGCATTCCCGCTGGCGAGCGAGAACCCCTGGGAGCCGCGACCACCTGCGGCAACCTGATAATATCCGGGCGCGAGACCGTAGAGCCGATAGATTCCCCTGTCGTCAGTTTTGAAAGGCCCAAGTAATGCCTCCATGCTCTCAGTGATCTGAGAACCTATGTTCCCTCGCATCCGTGCGGGTTTCTCATCGGCCTCACGAACTTTGACAGTCCTGATCAGCGCTCCGACGACGGGATTTCCCGACGAGTTGGTCACTTTGCCGGTGATGACGCCGCCCTTGACCAGGGTCAACGTAGCAGTATCGCCGGGACGATAGAACGCCTTCGAATCCTGATCCGACAAAATGTATCCGGGCGAGCTCGCCGAGATCGAATAAGCGCCCGGACGGAGGCTGGTCAATTCGAACCTTCCGTCTGCGTCGGAAGTGATTGGACGAAGCATCGAGGTGATTGCGCCTTGCATATTGCTTGCGATGTTCACCGGGAAGGCCATTATCGAAGCGTCCGCAACGGGGCGTCCGCCCTCCGTGACTCTTCCTCTGATCCGCGTGCCAGAGCGCGATTCTCTAACAGCGGTGTTGGGCTGCGCTTTTTGGGGCTCGCTCGTGGCTGGCTTCTCGGTTTGGGCCCGGATACCGCCCGTCGCCGCTAACATGATAAGCGCGGAGCTTGTTACTGCTGTTGTGAGTTTTCGCATAACGAGCTATTTGTCAGAAGCCTTCCCGCCCAGGTCGAGCACGAGCACAACCTCGGCGGGACTTTCACTTGTCACGGTTACTGTTTGCTTTGCTGAGGCGCCGCGCGAACCTTGCGGACCGGGTACGGTCACGAACACCTCAACCTCGTAGCTGCCCGGCGTCAAATTCTCGATTACGAACGCGCCATTCGAGCTCACGTCAACCGATCCGTTGCCGAAGAAATCCGGGACATCGGACGGAGCGGCATTGAGCGAACGCGCCCGGGCCGTGAGCCTCGCCCCCGGCCGGAGAGCGCCGCCCTGGATCGTAACTTGTCCGCGGATCACGCAAGTCGCCGGGGTGAGTATCACTCGTATTCCGCTGACCTCTTCGTTCGCTTGAATCTCAAACCCGCCCTGCACGTCGACGCCGTTGCGTTCGACTCGCAGAAGTCCCGGCCGCCGTGGACTCATAGAGAACGGTCGGAGGGTTGCCTTACCCGCCTTCAGGCCGCCGAGTCGAAAACTTCCGTCGGCCCCCACGACGCAGTTGCCGGATGAGACGCCCTCAGTTGCCTCATCTACCACTATTGCCATCAGCATAAGTTGACCGAAACGATCAAGGGTGTCCTGTGTGTCCGCACTCTCAACGACGACAACTCCGCTGATGCCTGCGCCGCGATGGACCTTGATCTCGAGCTTGTCGACGTTTGCCGATTGGACTTCGAAGGAGAGGGGGTCGGCGTAAAACTGGCTGCTGCTTGTTCCGGCAAGTGCTCCGACGGACGCGGTTTCGAGTTTGTAGCTACCTGGCGCGACCGAGGCGAAGCGAAACTCGCCTTTGTCGTTTGAAGTCGTGAAGCCGCCGGGCATACCTGATAGCTCACTCTGGCCCCCTGTCTGGATTGCGACGCTGATCTCCTCGCCCGGGGTCTTTTGTACTTTCGAGTAAGCGACCATCGCGTTCGCGATCGGAGTGCCTTTCTCCGAATCCACGACGCGTCCGCTGACAACGAAGCCTTTGTCAGTAGCGCTGAACTGGATGTCCACGCCGGCGGTTTCAGACCCGGCCGTCACTTGAACCGGCTTAGCTTTAGTCTCGTCGGTCACGCTGGGGTAAAAGGTCTGAACTCTCTTGGGGCGTTGAGAAAGAAGACCGGACATTACGTCAGAGTCTCCGCCGGCACTTACGATGTAACGCCCCGGCCGCAGGCCAAAGATCCGATAAATGCCACGATCGTCGGTTGCGTACATTCTGTCGCCAAACATCGCGCCGGGGAACGAGGTCGATGGCGCCGCTTCTGTCTTCTCAACCAGTTTGAGAGAAACGCGTTGACCAATGACCGGGCGCCCCTCGCTGTCAGTAATCTTGCCGGTAATCACTCCG
>DATLWF010000314.1:0-6441 GCA_035576605.1 Blastocatellia bacterium
CGAACGGTGATCGCTATGGCTGACGGCAGAATAAGGCGTTGGGAGGTCGAGACGGGCCGCGAGATCGCCAGCTCCGTTTTGTCCGGCGCCAAAGATCTCCTGGCCGGCCTCCTCAGCGAAGATGCTAGCGTCTTTGCGGGATCGGATCTGAAGGGCGGCGCTGTGCGTATCTGGGACACGACCGCTGGGCGCGAGCTGCGCGCGATTACCTTCGAAAAAGAAGAACGGCCTGTGGCGAATGACGCTATCGCGCTCAGCCCTGATGGCAAGTGGCTGGCAGTGCTCACTGATACCGTGAAAGTTTCGCGCAAGGGCGCTGCCGAGACTACTCTTCAAATCACGCTTTGGGATGTCGCGAGCGGACGAAAAGCGCAAAGCCTAAAAGTCTCGACAGCACCCACGCAGTTCGGCGTAGCCGGCGGAGTAATGGCGAGCCTGGCCTTCAGCAGCGATGGCGCATGGCTGGCCAGGCGCGATGAATCGACGATGAAATTCTGGGACGTCGCCACAGGGCGCGAGCTGAAAAGCTTCCCGTCTCCGAGAATAATGAGCGGCAATCCATCTGATCCGGCGTTCGTTATATTCGCGAACAAGTTTCTTTTTAGTCCTGACCGGCGCTTGCTTTCAGTAGTGAGCGACGGCCGCAAGATCAATCTGGTCGACGCGGTTTCCGGGACAACGCTGCAGACGCTCGCGGGACACGACGGAGCCGTTCTCGGCGTCAGCTTCAGCGCCGACAGCAAGCTCATCGCGTCTTCCGGCTCGGATAATCAGATCAAGGTCTGGGATGTTACAACGGGCCGCGAACTGAGATCGCTGAGCGGCGCGGCCATGCCAGTCAGCGATCTTGCTTTCTCTCGGGACGGCAAGTCGCTCACTGTCGCGGGGCATCAGGCAGTGAGCTCGTGGGAATTGGTCTCCGGCGGCGTACGGCGCGCGGTCTCGTTGCCTGATGACTATGGGCGACCGAAGCTGCGTGGAATACAGGAGCGCGCCTGCACGTTGAGCCGAGATGGAAAACTCGTGATCGCCGGAAGCAGCACTCAGTCCACTGCAAAAATATGGGAGGTTGCTACTGGGCGCGAATTGCCGAGCATGTCGTTGACGCAAGGCAAGGAACTCGGCAACGCCGCATTCAACGGCGACGGAAGCGTTGTCGCGCTGATCGAGAAAAACAATCAGACGCCTTCACCCTCGGACCCGCAAGCGCCGGCCCAAACCCCACCGACGATGCCGACCCAACAGCCGGTCGCATTGCCCGACATGAGCAAGATCATGGAACAGATGCGGAAAGACCCGAAGAAAATGCAGGAGCAGATGAAGAAGGCTCAGGAGGCGATGAAGAACGGCGATATGAGCGCCGGTATGTCGGTGTTGGAATCGATGGGAGTGATGGCGGCGCCGGCAAACAAAGTGAACAAGAGCGTCGGAAGCCTTCGCATACTCGATGTAGCTAGTGGCCGTCAGTTGCAGTCGATTCCGGTCGGTGGCGGTTTCATGAACGACATGACCGCGAACTCGATCATGTCGAGTGCGACTCTGTCCTTTAGTTTTGATGGACGCATTCTCGCGAGCGCATCCGGATTCAACGCGCCGATCACGCTCAGAGATGCAAGTACGGGACAAGAGCTGCGCACGCTGAAGACAACGTTCTCCATGAGCGTCTACGGTCTGACGTGGAGTACCGACGGCAAGCGGCTGGCTTCAGCTCACTGGGGGACGAAGCGAAACTTTGCCGATCCGAATGCTGCGCAGAGTTTTTCGTTTGACGACCTGAACTTTGCGATAAAAGTGTGGGACGCACAGACCGGGACCGAACTGAAATCGCTTGAAGGGCACAAGAATTTCGTCAACGCTCTTGCGTTCAGCCGTGACGGCCGGATGCTTGCGTCCGGATGCTACGACAGCACGATCAAGCTCTGGGATCTGGCAACCGGGAGTGAGTTGCGCACTCTCAAGGGCCATGCTGGCTCGATTGCGGCGCTAGACTTCAGCGCCGATGGACGCTTTGTGGTTTCGGGCAGCGAGGACGGGAGCACGCGACTGTGGAATACTCAGTCGGGCCAGATGCTCGCAACGCTGGTGAGCCTGAACAAAGGCGATGACTGGCTGGTCGTAACCCCCGACGGATTGTTCGATGGCTCACCCGGCGGGTGGAATCAAATACTCTGGCGATTCTCGCCGAACACCTTTGACGTTTCGCCGGTCGAGATATTTTTCAACGAATATTTTCATCCGGGTCTGCTGCCTGACATTCTAGCAGGCAAAAAGATCGCCGCTGTCGCCGACATTTCGCAGAAGGATCGCCGTCAACCTAAGCTGACCTTCGACTTCGCGGACGCCCGAAGCGCCGCCGTTTCAACTCGAACTATAAGGATCAAGATCAATGTCACCGAAGCTCCCGCGGGAGCGCAGGACGTGCGATTGTTTCGCAACGGCTCGTTGGTCAAGGTCTGGCGCGGCGACGTGCTGAAAGGTCAACCCGCCGCCGTGCTCGAGACAACGATCAGCGTCGTCGCCGGGCAGAATCAGCTTACGGCGTATGCTTTCAACCGCGACAATGTGAAAAGCTCCGACGCTACGCTTGCGATAAACGGCGCTGACTCATTGAAGCGTCCCGCTACGCTTCACCTTCTGGCCGTCGGGGTAAATCAATACGCGAACCCGGGCTACAATCTGAAGTACGCGGGGGCTGATGCGCGCGCCTTCGCGGAAGAACTCGAACGACAGCAACGCAAGCTTGGCGGCGTCGGTCAGATTGAAGTCACGACACTGTTTGACAAGGACGCGACGAAAGCGAACATCTTGTACGCGCTCCGGCGCCTGGGCGGATCGGCGGATTCAAAGCCGCCTGAGGGGGCTCCGGCCGCGCTTGAAACAATCAAGGCCGCGGAACCGGAGGACGCAGTCGTCATCTTCTATGCGGGTCACGGGACAGCCCAGGATCAGCGGTTCTATCTGATCCCTCACGACCTCGGCTACCTGGGAGGCCGCACTGAGCTTGATGAAGCAGCATTGAAAACGATCCTGTCCCACAGCGTCTCGGACCTGGAGCTCGAGCAGGCGTGTGAGGGCATAGAGGCCGGGCACTTATTAATGGTGATAGACGCTTGCAACAGCGGACAGGCGCTCGAGGCCGAAGAAAAACGGCGAGGGCCAATGAACTCGAAAGGGCTCGCCCAGCTCGCTTATGAAAAAGGCATGTACATACTGACGGCGGCGCAGAGTTATCAGGCGGCGATGGAGGCCGAGCAACTCGGGCACGGGTACTTGACCTACGCTCTGGTTGAAGAAGGGCTGAAGTCCGGTGCGGCCGATGTCGCGCCAAAAGACGGGCAGGTGGTTTTGCGCGAGTGGCTGGACTACGCGACCGAGCGCGTGCCTCGAATGCAGGAGGCGAAGATGAAGGAGGGACGAGGGCTCACGCACAAGGTGGCTTTTGTGGAAGGAGAGGAGAAGGTAGAGGACGTTGACAAGCGAAACGTGCAACGTCCGCGCGTCTTCTATCGGCGCGAGCCCGAGTCGCAGCCGATGATAGTGGCGAAGCCTTAGACATCTGATGAATAAGATATTCGCGACGATCAATACTAGTAGTGAATGCTTCGCAATCCTCGTTTGCGCGATGAGCGTCATCACCACCTCAAGTGCGCAACCGCAGGACCAGACGCGCGGGCTCCACGTTAAAAAACTCGAAGAGAGCCGGCCTGCATCCACTACACCGTCCGATCCTAAACAACCGCGCACCTATCGGTCGACGACTTCCACGGCTTCATCTTCCGAGCTACGGAAATCGGCGTCGGCGTCCGAGGCAGTTATCGGCGTAACACTGTGGCGATTGCGGCCTGCGCAGTCCGCCGAGAACCAGGGAGCGAGGATTCTCGAACATCAGGGAGCAAAGAGCGCCGAATGGACCGCCGAGAGAATCGAAGCGGATGCACGTCTCAACGAGGGAGAACGGCTACGCGTGAGCATCGAGTCTCCCAGCACCGGTTACCTCTATGTCATCGATCGAGAGCAATACGCCGACGGCAGCCTCGGTGATGCGTACTCGATCTTTCCCACAGCGCGCACGCGCGGCGGCGACAACGCCGTAATCGCTGGACGAGTCATCGAGTTTCCCGCCCAGGAAGACAACCCGCCTTACTTCACGCTGGCGCGCAGCCGCCCGGACCACGTCGGCGAGCTGCTGATTCTGATTGTCTCGCCTCAACGGGTTGCCGAGCTGGCCGTCGGTTCGGAACCTGTCAAAGTACCAGCCGAGAAGGTTGCGCAGTGGGAGAAAGACTGGGGTGGACGAGCCGAGCAATTCGAGCTGGAAGGCGGAGCCGGCCTACCTTACACCAAAGCGGAAAAGTCGGCAGGCGGCGACGGCTCACGGATGCTGACTCAGGGGGACCCGCTTCCGCAAACGATCCTGCGAATGAACGCAAAGCCAGGTACTCCGGTGCTCGTGAAGGTATTGCTCCGAATAGCCCGATGATTGGGGGACGACTCCGCGACCAACCTTTCCAGAGTTCGGTTACATTCAACGGCCGCACTCGGAAACATTTGGGAACCTCGATGAAAAGGACGCTGGCCAAATTATCAATTAGCGTTGTGCTGCTCCTTCACTTGGCGATTGCCCTGGCCAGGGCGCAAACACACTCCGCCGTCCCGGTTGATCTTGACATCCCTGTCGCTCCAACGCCCGTTAAGGCTGATGGTAAGGTTCATCTCGTTTACGAATTGCACATCACTAACTTTGACAAACCAGCCCGCGACTTAACGCTGACTCGCGTCGAGGTTCTCGGCGATAGCCAGGACGGCGCTCCTCTCGCCCGTTTGGTGGGTGAGGATCTCGCCAAACAAATGGCTCGTCCAGGGGCTGGCGAGAAACTGCCCGACAAACGCCGTATTGCCGGCGGCATGCGCGCGGTCGTTTTCATATGGATCACCGTCGACTCTGCTGCCGCAGTTCCCCGTAGGTTGCGTCATCGCCTGGCCTTCGCGATCGAGAAAGTGAACGGCGAAAGAACGGTCGAGGGAGCAGTGATCGAAGTCCGGCCCGACGCCCCTCTCGTCATCGGCCCGCCGCTGCGTGGCGAGGGATGGATGGCAGCCAACGGCCCATCCAATCGGGCCGAGAATGAACACCGGCGCGCAATTAACACGGTGGATGGGAAAGCTCGAATCGCGCAGCGGTTCGCTATCGATTGGATTAAGTTTGGGGCTAACGGTCAACTGTGGTCCGCCGGCGCGGCGAAAAATGCGAATTGGTTTGGGTACGGGGCTGAGATTCTTGCCGTCGCTGATGCCGTTGTTGCTTCGGTCAACGACGCGGTTCCCGAGAATAAACCCGATACTGAGTCACGAGCGGTGCCCATCACCCTTGAGACGATAGGCGGCAACTACGTCATACTCGATCTTGGCAACGGCCGGTACGCGCTGTATGCGCACATGCAGCCCGGTAAGATTCGCGTAAAAGCCGGTGACAAAGTTCGCAGGGGCGAAGTCCTGGGGTTGGTTGGAAACTCCGGCAACTCAGACGGACCACATCTACACTTTCAAATCTGCGATGCGAATTCACCGCTCGGATCGGAGGGTCTGCCCTTTGTTTTTGAGTCATTTGACAAGCTGGGAGAGGGCCAGCTAAGCGACAATGGAGCCAGTTGGAAACCGATCGGTAAAGTAGAAGGGCGTCGAATGGAGATTCCGGTTGAAAATGTTGTGGTCCGGTTTCCTTGAGCCGACTCGCAACAATCCGTTCAATGCGTCTCTCAGCCATAGGGCTGACGGAGCACTAACTGTCCTAAGGCCAAGTGAAGGCCGGGCGCTGCTTTACGAAGGCAGCCGCAGACTAGACCGTCTATGTTACATTCACTGGAGACAAGCCGATGTATCTAACCGACCCGCGTATCAAGCCTCTTCAGCAGTCCGAGTGGGATGATGAAACACGAGAGCTTATGGAAAGCCTCAAGCGAGACGGTCGCGTCTACAATATCTTCTCGACTCTCGCGGCGCATCCGCAGCTACTGAAACGCTGGCTGGTATTCGCAGGCCACGTGCTTAACAAATCAACCCTTCCCGCGCGAGAGCGAGAGATCACCATCCTGCGAATGGGTTGGCTATGCCGGGCTCAATACGAGTGGGGTCATCATGTCGCGATCGGAAAGAAAGCCGGCCTCAGCGATGATGACATCAAGCGAATCGCGGAAGGCCCTGACGCTCCCGGGCTCGACTCGTTTGAAGCCACCTTGATTCGTGCCGTCGACGCGCTGCACGCGAACACCTTCATCGGCGATGCCACCTGGAAAGCGCTTGCCGAGCGTTACAGCACCGAACAGCTCCTGGATTTCCTGTTCACTGCCGGCCAGTACAAGATGGTGTCAATGGTGCTCAACTCTATCGGGATTCAGTTGGAAGAAGGCTTTGAGGGATTCTCAAATGAGACTCAAGGATAAA
>DATLWF010000315.1:0-7869 GCA_035576605.1 Blastocatellia bacterium
TGTAGGTCAGGATGACCGGGGTGATTTTCTCAAGCATAAAAGTGCTGAAGATCAGAGGTCAGAAGGCGGAAGGCAGAAGGCAGAAGGCGGAAGGCGGAAGGCAGAAGGCAGAAGGCAGAAGGCAGAAGGCAGAAGGCAGAAGGCGGAAGGCAGAAGGCAGAAGGCAGAAGGCAGAAGGCAGAAGATTTTTCATTTTCCATTTGTCATTTGTCATTTTCCAATTCTCGCAGACTCGCGTATCCTCTTTGCCAAAAAAACGAGAAATGACAAATGACAAATGGAAAATGGAAAATCTTCCGCCTTCCGCCTTCCGCCTTCTGCCTTCCGCCTTCTGCCTTCTGCCTTCCGCCTTCTGACCTCTGATCTCTAGCACTTTTATGCTTGAGAAAATCACCCCGGTCATCCTGACCTACAATGAAGCTCCTAACATCGGGCGCACGCTCGACCAGCTTCAGTGGGCGCGAGATATCATCGTCATCGATAGCGGGAGCACTGATGAAACGCTGGCGATTCTCGGCCGATATCCTCACGTGCGTGTCGTTCATCGAGATTTTGATTCCTTCGCCGCGCAATGCAACTTTGGATTGACGCAGATCCGAACAGAATGGGTGTTATCGCTCGATGCAGATTACCTCGTAACCGATGACTTGATATCTGAGATACAACATCTTCGTCCCGAAAGCTCTACAAGCGCGTATTTTGTGAAGTTCATTTATTGCATCAACGGGAAGCGGCTCCGAGGCGCGGCATATCCGCCTCGCCGTGTACTGCACAGACGCGAGCGGGCCATTTATGAGAATGATGGACATGCTCATCACGTTCGGGTGACCGGCGATACGCGATGGTTGTCCTCTTTTATCCTTCACGACGATCGCAAATCCCTCAGCCACTGGCTTCGCGCCCAGGATGGTTACATGAGGCTCGAGTCTGACAAGCTGAGTGAAACCGCATGGAACGAACTAGGGTGGGCAGATCGAATCAGAAAGATGCGGCTTGTTGCTCCGGTCGCAATCTTGTTTTATTGCCTGTTTGTGAAGGGGGCGATCCTCGACGGGCGCGCGGGCCTCTATTACACGTTCCAACGAGTGCTAGCTGAATTGCTCTTGTCGCTATACCTTTTTGAAGAGCCAAGAGCTATATGGCAGAAGGCAGAAGGCAGAGGGCAGAAGGCAGAGGTCAGAAGTCAGAAGTCAGAAGTCAGAGTTTCAGAGGAAGGTGAAAAGATTTGAAATTCTCATTTTGCAATTCTCAATTTTCAATTCCTCTGCGTTATGACCTCTGGCTTCTGCCTTCTGCCTTCTGCCTTCTGCCTTCTGCCTTCTGCCTTCTGCCTTCTGCCTTCTGCCTTCTGCTCTTCGCCCTTCGCTCTTTGCTCTTTGCTCTTTCATTCGTGGGCTAACTTATGACTAAACGCGCGCTAATTACCGGAATAACCGGACAGGACGGCTCCTACCTGACTGAGTTGCTGCTCGAGAAAGGCTACGAAGTCTACGGCATCATTCGCCGGTCGTCTTCATTCAACACCGAGCGCATCGATCACCTCTACCAGGACCCGCATGAGCCTCAGACTCGACTGCGGCTCCTGTACGGTGACTTGAACGACTCAAGCTCGTTGAATACGATTCTGCGAAAGGTTAAGCCTGATGAGATCTATAACCTCGGCGCCCAGTCTCACGTTCGCGTCAGCTTCGATGTGCCCGAGTATACCGCCGAGGTTAGCGGCGTCGGCGTCGTGCGAATCCTCGAAGCCGTGCGCGAAGCGGGCATAAGACCGAAAGTCTATCAAGCTTCCTCGTCTGAGGTCTTCGGCAAGGCCGCCGAAGTCCCTCAGTCCGAAAAGACACCTTTCCATCCGCGCTCGCCCTACGGTTGCGCTAAGGCGTACGGCTATTACATCACCGTCAACTATCGCGAGTCGTACAATCTGTTCGCCTGCAACGGCATACTCTTCAATCACGAATCGCCGCGCCGCGGCGAGACTTTTGTCTCGCGCAAGATCACCCGCGCCGCGACCAGGATCAAGCTCGGCCTGCAGGAGAAGCTCTATCTTGGCAATCTCGATGCCCGCCGCGATTGGGGCCACGCAGTGGATTACGTGAGAGCGATGTGGCTGATGATTCAAGCCGATGAGCCTGACGATTACGTGATCGCAACCGGGGAGTCTCATTCGGTCAGGGATTTTCTGGACCAGGCTTTTGGATACCTCGACCTCGATTGGAAGGAACACGTCGACATAGACCCCAGGTACTATCGGCCCGCGGAGGTCGATGTGTTGATGGGAGACGCAAGCAAGGCCCGCCGAGTGCTGGGTTGGGAGCCGACCATCAGTTTCAACGAGCTGGTAACGCTGATGGTCGACCACGATCTCGAACTGGCTACTCAGGAAGCCGGACAGTCGACGGGCGATGATCGACGGACGGCTCCAACCAAATGGGGAGCCGCTTAGATGACCAGCTACCTTGTTACAAACGCCGGAGGGTCGACGGTCGACGGTCGATCCCAACCCGACGGGGACTCGCTTAGATGGGCAGCTACCTTGTAAACGAGAGAATCTGTGTTACCGGCGGCGGCGGCTTTCTCGGCCAGCGCGTTGTCGCCCGGCTGCGCGAATTCGGCTGCGACAATTTGTTCGTCGCGCGGCGCCGCGAGTACGATTTGGTTCGCGGCGAGGATGTAGAGCGATTGTATCGCGACACAACGCCGCAAGTGGTCATTCACCTTGCCGCGGTTGTCGGCGGGATCGGAGCGAATCGCGAAAACCCGGGCAGATTCTTCTACGAAAACATTATGATGGGCGTCCAGCTGATGGAGGCCGCGCGCCGGCATTCGGTGGAAAAGTTCGTTCAGCTCGGAACCGTTTGTGCGTATCCCAAGTTCGCGCGGGTGCCATTCAAAGAAGATGATCTGTGGAATGGCTACCCGGAGGAGACGAACGCTCCTTACGGCATCGCGAAGAAAGCTCTTCTGGTTCAGGCGCAGGGCTATCGCGATCAATACGGCCTCAACGCGATTTATCTGCTCCCGGTCAATTTGTACGGGCCGGGTGATAACTTCGATCCGGCTTCCTCGCACGTGATTCCGGCCTTGATCAAAAAATGCGTTGACGCGGTGGAGCGAGGGGAACGCGCAATCGAAGTCTGGGGAACGGGCCGCGCCACGCGCGAGTTCCTGTACGTCGACGATGCCGCCGACGGGATCGTCCTTGCCGCTGAGAAATACAACGGCAGGGAGCCGATAAACCTTGGATCGGGACATGAGATCAGCATTCGAGATCTGGTCAATCTGATTGCCAGGGAGACGGGCTTCGATGGCGAGATAATCTGGGATGCGAGCAAGCCGGACGGGCAGCCGCGCCGCGCGCTTGATGTGACTCGCGCCGCTGAGTTGCTGGGGTTTCGAGCGCGAACTGATTTTGTCGAAGGGTTGCGCCGAACAATCGAATGGTATCGGGGGACGACCAGCAACCGCTGAGGGAGAGGACTGGAGACGACCGATGACCGGCGACCGGAGACGGCCGGCGACCGTCTTCCGTCTTCCGTCTTCCGTCATTTTTCCCGTCGTCCGTCGCCCGTCTTCCGGCTTTTATCCATGCGCCTGATCATCCTCAACCAGTTCTTCTATCCGGACCACTCCGCTACCAGCCAGTTGATGACCGATCTGGCCGAGAGCCTCGTACAGCGCGGCGTTGCCGTGACCGCGCTCGCAGGTCGCGGACGTTACACCGGCGGCGAGAAGCTTTCACCACGACAAGACTACAACGGCGTGCGCATCGAGCGAGCGTGGTCCACGGGATTCGGCAAGCGCAATGTCGCCGCCCGGATCTCTGATTACCTGTCGTTTTATCTCGGCGCGTCGTGGAAGCTTCTGCGGTTGCCCTCGCACGATGCGGTTATGGCGCTCACAACGCCGCCGCTCATCGGGCTTGTCGCGTTATTGGTGGGCCGGCTCCGCCGCCTGCGCGTGATCATGCTCGTGCAGGACGTTTATCCGGACATTGCCGTCGCTCTGGGCGCGCTGCGGCCCGGGAGTCCGGCTACCAAAGCGCTCGAGTGGATCAGTTGTCAGGTGCTCAAAAGGTCAGACCGCATCGTTGTATTAAGCGAATCAATGCGCGAACGCATTGCCGCAAAGGTCGGCGATGCGCGGGCCTCTCGGATAGACGTGATACACAACTGGGCGGATGGAACGGATATCCGGCCGATCACCGAAGCAAGCAATCCCTTTGTTGTCGAACACAACCTGGGTGAATCCTTTGTGATTCTCTTCTCGGGCAATCTGGGGCGGGTCAATGAATTCTCGACGGTGTTGGAAGCCGCACGTCTGCTACGCGACCGTTCTGACATAGTCTTCCTGTTTGTCGGCGGGGGCGCGAAAGAAAGTGAGATTCAGGAGTTCCGCTGCAAGCATGATCTGGACAACGTGAAGCTATTGCCCTACCAGCCGCGGCATCTGTTGCGTTACAGCCTGGGCGCCGGGCACGCGCTGCTGGTGACGCTGGCGGACGGGCTGGCGGGCTTGAGCGTGCCGAGCAAAGCTTACGCAATTATGGCAGCAGGCCGGCCGTTGTTGTTTGTCGGAGATCCACGTAGCGACATCGCTCGCATCATCACGGAGTATCGGTGCGGCGCTGTAATCGGTTCGGGTGACAGCCGGGGCCTGGCCGAAGTCGTTACGACCTGGTCTGCGGAGAGATTGAAGCTGGAAGAACTCGGTTCCGCCGCGCGGGCCTTATTTGACGACCGGTTCGACCGGCCGCACGCCGTTAGCGCCTACTTGGAAACATTCGCAAAGTGTATTAATCTTATGCCAGCCTCCTCTTCAACTCCCGGGTCTCGCAAGGCCAGAATCAAGAACCCCCCATTGTGATCGGTCTGCCAGGTAAAGCCCCCTTTGCAGTTTCTGCGTAAAAGCCAAGGTGTCATATGACCGTAACGATACTCGGAATATTCGTCGCTGCCTCGCTAATCTCGTTTCTTCTCACGCGCAGCATACGCAACATCGCGAACTCGCGGGGCTGGGTATATGCTCCGGCTTCTTCCCGGCACATACACAAAGACTTGATACCGCGACTGGGAGGCATCGCCATATTCATCTCGTTCGCCGTCATCGGAATAACGCTTATAGCCATACCGAGCGTGCCGGGTGTTGAGGCGTCGCTTTCGCGGCGAACCGTTCTGTATATTCTGGGGCCTGCCACGCTCGTGTTTCTGTTGGGGCTCTACGATGATTTCAAACCGCTAAAGGCTCATGTCAAGTTCGTCGTGCAAGCGCTGGCCGCAACGCTGCTGTTTTTCGGAGGGTTCGGAGTCTTTCAATTGCCGCTCCTGTTCGGGTCGCACACACCCGCGTGGCTGGCGCTGCCTTTGACAATACTGTGGGTACTGTGGATCACAAACGCTTTCAATCTGCTCGATGGTATCGACGGGCTCGCCGCGGGATCGGCTCTGTTTTCGACCCTTACTGTGTTCGTCGTTTCGCTGATCAGCGGCAATTTTCTGATCTCGTCGCTCACCCTTGCTCTGGCAGGTGCGATTCTTGGTTTCCTTCGCTTCAACTTCAACCCCGCGACTATTTTTCTGGGCGACGGCGGCAGTCTGTTCATAGGTTTCATGTTGAGCGCGCTTGCGCTGGCAGGGGCGCAAAAGACTCCGACCCTGGTTGCGGTGGCTATTCCGGTGGTTTCCTTTGGTCTTCCGGTTCTGGAAACAGTGCTGTCGGTGTTTCGCCGATTCCTGAGCGGCCAGCCCTTGTTTACAGCAGATCGCGGTCACATACATCACAAACTTCTTGAACGCGGATTCTCACAACGGCAAGTGGTGCTCATCCTCTACTCGGTCTCCGCTGCGTGCGGGCTGCTGAGCCTTTTCCTGTTGTACCCATCCGGCTCACTGGTGGGAATCGTGCTATTCGTCATAGGCGCAGGAATCTGGGTGGGCGTGCAGCACCTCGGGTATCATGAGTTCATTGAGCTGGGCCGCATGGCTCACCGCACGATGGAACAGAAGAGGATCATCGTCAACAACCTGGCGATCCGCCGCGCGACCGAGGCCCTGTCGAAATCGGAGGACATCGACGGCGTCGGGCGTGTGCTTCGAGACGCTTTTGAGGCCAACGACTTCGACGGCTTTGTGCTGAGGCTTGCGCCTTTTGACCGAATGCGGCGAGCCAACGAGCAAAACAACAGCGCGCAACTCGAGTGGCATAAACCAAACGGCCGCGAAAGAGACGTCACCGGCGAAGCTGAATGGACCCTGACTCTCGACCTGAAAAAAAAGACGGGCGGTCAGAGACTCGGAAGTTTCGCACTGTATCGCAGATGCAGCGGTTCCCCGCTGCTGGTCGACGTCAATCTTCTGATTGCGGGATTCAACGTTGCGCTGGCCGGCGGTCTTGAGCGCGTAGTTGACAACGCGGCCCAGGGAGCGGAAAGCAGAAGTCAGAAGCTAGAGGTCAGAAGTCAGAGGTCAGAGATCATAGGGCAGAAGTCAGAGGTCAGGGCCTGATCGATGACCGGCGACCGATGACTGATGAGTGATGACCGATGAAGACCGGCGACTGATGACCGACGCGTCTCTCGAAATCCCCCAAACCGGAAAGGTTGGGGATCATTCACTCCAGCCTACAGCGCCACAGTAACCGGCGTCACCCGCAATCCCCCAACCGGAAGGTTGGGATCATTCACGCCAGCCTACCGGGCACGGCAACCGACGTCTCCCGCAATCCCCCAACCGGAAGGTTGGCACGCGGTTTCCTGGTGAGTCGCCGCCCGTAAACTTCATTCGAATGGATTACAATCTCAATCCGACGCAACCACCGGATTCCGTAGCGTTCCCAGACCTTCGATCGTCACCTCGTAGACATCACCTTCCTTCAACAACACCGGCGGATTTCTGAATATGCCCACGCCGTCCGGAGTTCCCGTCGCAATCACGTCTCCGGGTTCGAGCGTGATTCCTTGCGAAAT
Source organism: Blastocatellia bacterium (assembly GCA_035576605.1). Taxonomy (GTDB): domain Bacteria; phylum Acidobacteriota; class Blastocatellia; order UBA7656; family UBA7656; genus Onstottus_A. The sequence continues at coordinate 6,965 of DATLWF010000315.1, forward strand.
GTACGACACCAGGTAAGCCACCTTGAAAATCATCTTGCTGGTGTTCGATGACTGCATCAGCTCGCCGTTCAATCGTCCCTCGATGTTGAGAGCTTGAACGTCTGGAACTTCATCACGCGTGGTGATGAACGGACCGAGCGGTGCGAAACCGTCGAGGCTCTTTCCGCGCACCCACTGTCCATCGCCAAACTGGAGGTCGCGCGCACTCACGTCGTTGATTAACGTGTAGCCGAATATGTAATCAAGGGCATCGCTTTCGCTGACTCGTGACGCGCGTCGTCCCATCACCACTGCCAGTTCAGCCTCGTAGTCGATTTGCGAGCTGATCTTGTGGAGCACAATCGGCGCCTTGTGTGCACTGAGCGAATTTGGAAGCTTGTTGAAGATCAGCGGAGCCGTCGGCGGTTCGGATCCTCCTTCGATTGCGTGATCAATGTAGTTGCGGCCGATCGCGACGATCTTGCCGGGATAGACGGCTGGCAGAAACGAGACTGAATCGACCGGAACTGCAAACCGATCGTCTATTTCGAAGACGCTGGATGGGACTCGCTTGAGCAGCGCCGCTATTTCGGCGAGCCCTCGATCGCCGCGCTCGATGACATCAAGCATGCCGGTCGCTTCAAGTAGCCAGGTAGGAATCTGCTTGTCCGGGCGGCTCGCAGCCAGGGCGAGCGCCGAGACCGCTACCACGCGATCGTCAATCAGAACGCCCAGACTCTGTTCGTCCGAACCCAACGGTGTGAATTGCGCGAGTTTCATTGCGAGTAAAAGACCTCCCGTGTGATGTATGTCCTCCGTTAACCGTCTACCTTGGGCGCTTCAACTGATTCTGCGGAAGCTTCGTATCGGTCTTCCAGTTTTATCCAGCGAAAGTGTGCTCTGAAGAATCCGTACAACGCAAAACG
>DATLWF010000316.1:0-3355 GCA_035576605.1 Blastocatellia bacterium
CTGAGAAGCTACTATCGAATTCGCATACAAGCTGCATCAGACGCTTGATCCGCGATCAAGTTTTCGGAGGTAAGAATGAAAAAACAGATCTGCGCGATAGTCCTGATCCTCCTGTTCGTCGCGTCGGTGCCGATGACGCAGCACGCGGCATCGCGTGAACCCGCTCGCGCGCGACACGGGATGGTCGCCTCGACCAGCGAGATCGCCTCGCGCGTTGGCGTCGAGATCATGCAACGCGGCGGTAACGCGATTGACGCGGCAGTGGCCGTCGGCCTCGCCCTCGCAGTGACCTGGCCGAGCGCAGGCAACATTGGCGGCGGCGGCTTCATGATGATTCGGCGCGCAAATGGCGACACTGAGATCATAGATTACCGTGAGCGCGCGCCGCTGGCCGGCTCCCGCGACATGTATCTGGACAAAGATGGCAACGTGATCAAGGGTGCATCAACGGTCGGGTACAAAGCCGTCGGGGTTCCTGGCACGGTAGCAGGGCTGTCGCTCGCGCTCAAGCGTCACGGCAAGCTGAAGTGGCCCGATGTGATCGAGCCCGCTCGCAAGCTCGCAGCCGAAGGCTTCACGATGAGTCATCATCTCACTCGCAGCCTTCAAAGCGCCGAAAAGCTTCTAACCCAGTTCCCCGATAGCAAGCGAATCTTTCTTCGCGACGGCAAGTTCTACGACGAAGGCGAACGCCTCGTGCAGCCTGAGCTTGCTGCAACGCTGGCGCGACTGAAAGAGAAAGGCCCGCGCGAGTTCTACGAAGGCAAAACGGCGCAGATGATCGCCGAAGATATGAAAGCAAACGGCGGTTTGATTACCGAGAAAGATCTGAAGGATTACGAGCCAACCGTTCGCAAACCGCTTGCGGGCACCTATCGCGGCTACGAGATCGTCACGATGCCTCCCCCGTCTTCGGGGGGCGCGGCGTTACTCGAGATGTTGAACATTCTCGAACACTACAATCTCGCCGAGCTCGGCGCGGGTTCGTCGGACGCCGTTCATCTGATTGTCGAATCCCAGCGCCGAGCGTTTGCCGATCGCGCCGAGTTCATGGGAGATGCCGACTTCGTCAAAGTCCCGGTCGAAGGATTGATCTCAAAGAAGTACGCGGCCGAACTGGCGAAGACCATCGACCCGGAACACGCAACGCCGAGCGAGAAAGTTCGCGCGGGTAAGCCGACCGTTTATGAGTCAACCGAGACGACACACTTCACCGTGATCGACGAAGAAGGCAATGTGGTAACGAACACATACACGCTGAATGGTGGCTACGGCTCAGGGGCGACCGCTCGCGGTACAGGTGTGCTGTTGAACAACGAAATGGACGACTTCACTTCGAAGCCCGGAGTGCCCAACGCCTACGGACTCCTTCAGAGCGAGAACAACGCCATCGCGCCGCGCAAGCGTCCGCTTTCGGCGATGACTCCGACAATCGTTTTGAAAGATGGAAAGGTATGGGTTGCAATCGGGAGTCCCGGCGGTCCGACGATCATCAATACGGTGCTGCAGGTGATCGTGAACGTCGTCGATTTCGGTATGAACATTCAGCAGGCGATCGATGCGCCGCGCTTCCATCATCAATGGATGCCTGATCGAATTCAATTCGAGCCGTTGGGCGTCAATCGCGACACTCGGGCTGCGCTTGAAAGGAAGGGACACGTCTTCGCCGAGAAACCCGGAAACATGGGAGACGCTGAAGGGATAATGATCGACCCGAAGACCGGGATGAGGTTGGGAGCTTCGGACCCGAGGTCTGGCGGCGTGCCGGTTGGATACTGATGCTCAAGGTCTTCATTTTTTCCCGGCCGCCAGCCTTAGATGAACTCAGGCGACCTGACGGCATCCAGGTTTACGATGAAACGGAAAAAGCGAAATCGTCCGCGTCACGGGCGGGCCTTTGACACAATTGAGAAAGAGAACGATCCGATTGAGCGACTGACTGACTGGCAGGAACATCGCTACGACCCTGGGTACTACACGGGCGGGAACATTCATCCGTTGTTCACCGCGTCGCGACCCAACAAGTATGGTTACTTCTTGATCGTAGGTGCAATGCTGATACTAGTCCTATTGGTGCTCGCCATCCGAGCAGGCGCGATGAACTGGTATGCCGCGGTTCCGACGGCATTCAGCCTCTTTCTATTCCTGGTCGGGTTCAAGCTCATCAAGAAACAGCCGGCACGCGAGGCGCATGCACGACGTAGACGGAGGCCAAGCAAGCTTGACGATTGACGAACAGATAGCCTTGCTGAACAAGGGCACGGTCGATTGCGTCCCCAACGAAGAGCTTCGCCGTAAGCTTGAACGCTCTGCGAAGACTGACAAGCCGCTTCGAGTGAAGGCCGGGTTTGATCCCACCGCCCCGGACATTCACATCGGCCACACGGTGCTCATTCGCAAGATGCGCCACTTCCAGCAACTCGGACACACTGTCATCTTTTTGATCGGGGACTTCACAGGCATGATTGGAGATCCCTCGGGACGATCAGCCACGCGGCCCGCTCTCACTCGCGAACAGATTGACGAAAACGCTGAAACCTACAAGCAACAGATCTTCAAGCTGCTTGATCGCGAGCGCACCGAAATCAGATTCAACAACGAATGGTTTTCGAAGTTCAGCGCCGATGATTTCGTTCGACTGACTGGAAAAGCAACCGTAGCCCAAATCCTCGAGCGGGAAGACTTCAAGAAACGTTTGCAGTCTCAAGCACCCATAGGCTTGCACGAATTGATCTACGCGCTGGCGCAGGGCTACGACTCGGTTGCGCTGGAAGCCGATGTCGAGCTTGGCGGCACCGATCAGAAGGTCAATCTGCTGATGGCTCGGCAGATTCAGCAAGCCTACGGCGTGAAAGAGCCGCAGCTCATTATGACCACGCCGTTGCTCGAAGGGCTCGACGGAGTGCAGAAGATGTCCAAGAGCCTGGGCAACTACGTCGGAATCACAGAGCCGGCTCGTGATATCTTCGGCAAGATAATGTCGATCAGCGATGAGCTGATGTGGCGCTACTACGAACTGCTGACCGATTCGCCGCCCGGTGAAATCGCCGAGCTGAAGGCTGCAGCCGAGCGCGGCGAACGGCATCCTCGCGATTTGAAAGTCGAGCTCGCCAGCCGTATCGTCGCCGACTTTCACTCACAAGGCGAGGCAGAGGAAGCAAGCCGCGAGTTTGATCGATTGTTCCGGGAGCGCCAGACGCCTGCCGACATCGCGACTATCGAGAAGCCCGCGGGTGCGATCAAGTTGGTCAAGCTGTTGGCGGGAGAAGGCCTCGCGCCCTCCGTAGCGGAGGCGCAGAGGCTCATTGCACAGGGCGGCGTTCGAGTGAACGGCGAACGAGTAAGCGACGTCAGG
>DATLWF010000317.1:0-2830 GCA_035576605.1 Blastocatellia bacterium
TTCGTTCATCGGAATCCAGGAAAAACGAATGCGGCAAGGCATCACAGTTGGTCAAATTGTCGCTGCGCACATGTTGGCGGCGCGGTCGAATGATGGATGGAATGTCACGCCGCCGCCTTTCGTTTCTTCGCTGACTCCGGGCAATTGGCAGCCGACTCCGCCTGGATTCGCCGCCGCCACATTCACCCATTATCCCGCGGTTCTGCCGTTTGGGACGACGAGCAGTTCTCAGTTCCTCGCAAATCCCCCGCCGGCACTGACCAGCGAGCAATACGCGTCGGATCTTAATGAAGTAAGGGAACTCGGTTCGGCGACCAGCCTGACGCGCACCGCCGAGCAAACTTTGGTGGCGCGGCTCTGGGATAATGTCGGTACGACGACAAACTATTACTCAGTCTGGAACAACGTCGCCCGTAACGGGGCAACGTTTCGCAATCTGTCGACGGTGGAAAACGCCAGACTCTTCGCCCTGCTGAATATCGCGCATCACGACGCGCTACAAACCGCCTTCGCCAGCAAATATGCCTACGGTCTGTGGCGGCCGGTCACGGCGATTCGCCGCGCTGACGAAGACGGCAACCCGAACACGACTCAAGATATTAATTGGTCGTCGCTGATTGCTGCCAAGTCGCATCCGTCCCACGCCGGAGACATGGCGGCAGTGGCGACTTCGCAATCAACGATTCTCGCGCTCTTTTTCGGGCGCGACGACATGCCTTTTCAAAACACATGGGAAGGCGCGGGCGGCGCGACGCGCTCGTACCAAGGCTTTACAGCAATGGCAGACGAAGAAACGCGAAGCCGCATTTATGCCGGAGTTGATTTCACTTTCGATAACATCGCCGGACAATCGATCGGTCGCAACGTCGCCCACTACGTTTTTCTGAATCTTCTGCGGCCGCGCCAATAGACCTTCAGAGTGATTAGATTCCTTGAATGGCTTCACTCAAAGGGTCCTTCAAAAGTAGAGAACCGTAGGGCGAGTAGTACCTGCCCTACGGCTTAGAATCAATATAGAAGGGATTCACTTTCTCTGGTTCGCAGAGCAATGCCCAGTGAGCTAGATCATTGCAACATCGAGCGGATGTGCCCGCTCGCTCAACCATCGGGGAGAGACCCAGTGGTGTCCAGCTGTTCAGCGTCCCGACTCGGCACGCCATCCATGGGGCCGACAACCATAACCATCTTGCCGTCGCGCTCAACCTTAAACAGACGTCCGCGCCATTCTACCCTCTTGCCGAACCAGCTCAGGCACCAGATAAGGAAACTCAACAGGTCCCGCACCGGCACGAGCCAAAAGTACCTCTTCAGAATATTATCGCCGAGCCAGTGGACGCCTATCACCCAACCCATCATCAACCGTATGACTAACGTTGACGCAAGCAGTATCAAGCTGAACGTCGACGCGCGATCCACCGCCACATTCAACAGCGCCAGCGCCGTTCCGTAAGTCAGGATCAAACCCAGATAACCCATCGGACGCGAGATGCGAGTCGAGCGCGCCCACCGCATCTGGTGCCGCATCATCCCGGCAAAACCCGACGGCTGCATCGCCGTTTCGACGACGTGCTGAGGGAGCCGAACCTCGTACCCGTCCCTCTCGATCAGATTCCCAAGCATGAAATCGTCCGCAAGGTAGTCGGCAAGCGCGTGAAATCCTCCGATCGCTTCGAGCCTGGCCCGCGTTGTCGCCATCGTCGATCCAAGCGCGAACTTCACGCCTTCCAGCATCCACGCCATGAGAACGCCGGCGGCGAACTCGGCCGTGATTCCCACTGCTTCGAGCTTCGCGGCGAAGTCCGGCGTTTCAGCAGCGCGATAGAGACACGTCACCAGTCCCACGCGCGGATCGGATAGCGGCGCCAGGACCTTGCGCAAATAATCGCGGCCCACTCGAATATCGCTGTCGACGATCACGATTTGTTCGTGCTTGACTCGCGTGAGCATGTTTTGGAGATTGCTCACCTTCAGATTTTGCCCGATCGTGCTTGCGGAAATCACGAGCGCGATATCTCGATCGGGAAAGTCCGCTATAAGCTTTTCAACGATGGGTACTGAAGAGTCTCGCGAGTCGCGCACCCCAAATACGATTTGATATTCAGGATAGTCCTGCCGGCAAAATCGAGCGTAGTTTTCATATGCTTCGAAGTCGGCTCCGTGAAGCGGAACCATTATTGTCACCGGCAGGGAGCGGCCGTCTTCAGGCACGCTCGGTCTTGAGAAGAATCTGAACCCCGCTACGATCGACAACAGGTAATAGGCATTGGCTGCTAACGTGCAGCCGATCAGCATCACCTGGATCGCTATGAATGCAAGGTGTAACAATGTGTAGCGACCTTATCAGGGCTGCGACGGTATCGAGATCAGGGCGACGCCAATGCCGACCAGCAGGATACCTGCCCACCGCATCGCGCTGATCGTCTCGTTGAGGAAGAGCCGCGCACCGATCGTTGTGACGACGAAGCTGATTGATGTCGCCGGGAGCACCAGGCTTAGATCCGCAAGCCTCAGTGCCCCGAGAAACGAGAAGTAGCTGACAGCCATGAAGAGCACGCCGATCAGAAAGTACCGATTCGAAATTGCGCGGCCAAATACGGAGAGCAGGCGCGCAACGTTAAGCGTCGAGATCTCGCCGAGTTGCTTCATGCCTTTCGTGATGAACACGTCGCCCGCCGAGCCGCCAAGCACGACCAGCGCTATCAACATTGCCGTAGTCATTCGAGCACCCCTGGCGCATGCAATTCGCCGGGCGGCGTCTCACCTGTGCGCTGCCCCGAACGCGAAACGAACAGGACCCCGAGAGTAATTATCACGGCGCCCGCCCATCTTC
>DATLWF010000318.1:0-6857 GCA_035576605.1 Blastocatellia bacterium
AGAGCGTAGCCCCGGCCAGTGTCAGTGAAGCGGAACCCAACGGTGAGATGCACGTCGGCAGCCTTCAGCGGATCGAGCCTCACGGTCATTCCTTCAAGTAGTTTGCTGACAGGAAGCTGCTTGAGTATGTCCGGAGCCGCAAGCGAGCTCGTGGCGGCGAGCGTCACAATGCTGTTCAATGAGCGTTCCAATTCTCTTGCGGACGAGACGTACCAGTCACGCCAGTTGGTGTTCTCGGTCTTGTAGGCGAGTCCGCGCAACGCTTTCGCTTTGAGGCTTCGGGCCTGCGCGTCGTCCTTGTTGACACGAATCAGATAAGTCAGCAACTCGGCCGCCCATTGGTAGTCTCCCTTGTCACAGGCTCTCAGAGCCGATTCCAGGACACGGTCGTGGCCACCCATCTGTTCGACGTAGCGCGCGGCTCGCTGGCCACGAGGCAACGGGTCGAGAAAAGTCGGATCGCCTTCGAACCATCCGAGATAGCCGACGTAAATCTCTCGCACCGAGTGCTTCACCGTGCCGTAGAACTCGCCTAGCCACGGGTGATTGGCAAGATGAGGGGGCAGCTTCGAGACGACCTCGACCAGTTCATCAGGCGTCAGGCCCTTGTTCATATTGCGAATCGTCTGATCGTGCACGTATTGAATCGCATCGCGATAGGAGGTCAGCAGCTCTTCGATGTTTTGCTTTCCTGAAACCGGACGGCCGTGAGAGGGGACCATGTGCTCGGCGCCAAAAAGTCGCAGCTTGTCGATGCTCTTGAACCAGTTCACCGGGTCGCGATACTTCGTGCCCCGAAGCGTGTGCAGATTAGGGAAGCATTCGCCCTGAATCACCTCCGCGGTCAGCAAGACCTTGCTCTCAGCCACCCAGACAACGATCTCATCGTCGGTCTCGCTTGGCGCGTGCTGCAAATGCAACTTCACACCGGCGACTTCGATGTCGAGAGAGTCTTTGAATGTTTTGGTGGGAGCGATGAAGCTTCGCTGACCAACTATCAGCTTCGGCCCGATGCCTTCATTGACTGATCCTTCCGGGCCTCGTTCGAGCGCGATGCCAAAACTGTACGCAGAGCGAAGACCGAGAATTGGTGCGATGACGCTGGCATTGCTAATGACCGTGTCCATCAACGTTTCGTGCGCGATGATGTCGACGCGCCCCGCCTTGACGTCTTCTTCGCTGACGAAAGCCTTTACGCCCATCGTGTGGTCGGTGTGGTTGTGAGTGTAGACGACGGCCTTGACCGGCTTGTCGGTGATCTTTCTGAACTCGGCGAGGATAGCCTTCGCGGAGTCGACCGATTCAGTCACGTCGACGATAATGATGCCGTCACGGCCTTCGATCATGATCGAATTGGCAAGCGCATATCCCACCGCCGAGTAGACGTTGGCGGCGATCTTGTAGACCCGCTGTTCCATTTTCTTCGAGTGGTCGGTCAAGCGCGGCGGAATCGTCTGCGCGCTTTTGTCGTAGGCCAGGTTTTTGTGCTCCTGCGCAAAGGCGGGGGATGAGACGCCAAACAGCGTGGTCACGAGCAGACCAACAAGAATCTGCATCGAGCGATCAACGAATTTCCTCATCCAGTTCCTCCTTTCTCCTGCCGACTCTTGCGATTCGTGGGAATCCCACCCACGGCATTGGGTGGAAGTTTCAAGTCCAGCCTACCCGGGGAGCCCGGTACTTCTCTGCGTGTGGCCCGTTTCTCCTCTCGCGCACCTCTCGCACGCGAGGGGCGCGCGAGAGGAGAAACAGGAGGTTCTGGCGCACGGTCTCTGTAGGCTGAACCTGAACGATTCACCCACTGCCGTGGGTGGTATTCTCGGACTTTTCGCACAATCTCTGCCGTGGGTCGTATTCTCGGAGTCTTGACACGGTTTCTGCCGTGGGTGGAATTCCGATTTCAGCCCAGAAACACAGACTGAAGTCTATGCTACCTCGTGCTGACGATCTTCAACATCATCACACCGTGTGGTGGAACATTCGCCTTGAAGCTGTCAGTAAAGACTCCTCGATCCGTGTGAGCCCACAGGTCTCGCACTTTGGCCTTGCCCGACGGCAATCCGACTTCGCCCCAATTAGCAGAGATATCAGCGGCCGCTTCGCCGCGATTGAAGAGCACTACCGCAACCGCGCCCTTCTGCTTCAACGGCTTCGCCCACACTTCCGACCCGCCTTCCACGCGAATCCTGGTTCCCTGCTTGCCGGCCGCGTCTTGATCGATGGCGATCACCTCGGCGTTCATCAGAATGTCCTTCGTAGCCTGCGACATGCTTCGAAGATCGTTCCCTGCTATCAGAGGCGCAGCCATCATTGCCCACAAGCTGAAATGCGAGCGGTACTCGGCGTCAGTCATTTTGCCGTTGCCGACTTCGAGCATGTCCGGATCGTTCCACCCGCCGGGTCCGGCAGCCTCGGCGTGCTGTTGGCTGGGGTTGTCCAGAATCTTGAGCACGCTTGCCCAGTTGTCTTGAATGTCGCCGGTCGTCCGCCACAGGTTGCCAGTCGCCGGTCCCCAGGTCCACGGTTGGTTCCGGCCCCAGTTGCATATGCTGAAGACGATCGGCCGGCCGCACTGCGCCAGCGCGTCGCGAAACTTCGCATACTGTTTTTGTGGATCGAGTCCCTCGGTGTGACACCAATCGATCTTGACGTAATCGACTCCCCAGGCGGCGTATGTTTTGGCGTCCTGGAGTTCGTGGTCAAGGCTGCCCGGGCGCTTCTCGCAAGTCATGGTACCGGCGTCGGTGTAGATGCCGAGCTTCAAGCCTTTCGCGTGAACGTAGTCTGCAAGAGCCTTCATGCCGCCTGGAAATCTAGTCGGATCAGCTACGATGTTGCCTGCCGAATCGCGGCTTACTTGCCAGCAGTCGTCAATGTTGACGTACTGATATCCCGCTTTCTTCATGCCGGTCGCGACCATCGCATCGGCGATTTCTTTGATCAACTGCTCGCTGACGTTGCACGCGAACTTGTTCCAACTATTCCAGCCCATTGGCGGCGTCCGTGCGAGGCCGTTGCCCACAGCAAGGGCGTTGGTTTGAGCGCCCGCCACTAGGAGACTGAAGACAAGGCTCGTAGATATGAGCGTCGCGCTCAAATTGAGTTTGCAGCTTGGCATCGCGTCCTCCGTTCTCAGCCGCTATCGAAACAAAGTATTTCACTTATGGCAAGTTTGTTTTGTCATGTTGATGAGCATCGCCTTCTGCGGTATTCTCGATCGTGCTTCTGCGTCTGAGCCGGCGGTCCAGCAAATGACCAAGCGTTTCTGTACTCACAAGTTGGTTGCGTCGTGGGTCGCGGCCCTGACGATGTTCTTTACGGCGCACCCCTTACTCACCGCAATGACTATCCAAACGACTTCTTCCACAAAAAGGCCGCTCTTGATCGCGCATCGTGGAGCCTCGGGCTACGCGCCTGAGCACACCCTTGCCGGGTATCAGTTGGCGATTGAGCAAGGCGCCGACTTCGTCGAGCAAGACCTGCAGATCACGAAAGACGGAATACTCATTTGTCTTCACGATCCCGACCTCGAGCGCACAACGAACGTCGCGGAAGTTTTCCCCGATCGAGCGACTCTGCGCGATCCCCTCGAGACCGGCACGCCAAAGCGAGGCTGGTACACGATTGATTTCACGCTTGACGAGATCAAGCGGCTCGATGCCGGCTCATGGTTCAACCAAGCTAACCCATTCGCCGCCAATCCCGCTTACGTGGGTCAGCGCATTCCGACGATGGAAGAGACGATCAAGCTCGTTGGCAATCGCGCGGGGCTGTACATTGAGCTGAAACACTTTACGTTTTACAAATCGCTGGGTTTCGATGCTGCCGAGAAACTCGCTGCAGTCCTGAAAACGCATGGCTTCGATCAGCCGGCTCAGCGTGAACGGATTTTCATCCAGTCGTTCTACAAGGAAGCCTTGCTTCGAATGCGCGAGCTTGCGCCAGGTTATCCCCGCATTCAACTCTTGCCGATGGAAACCGCCGGACGCGAGAAGGATTCGGCGATAGTAACCTCAGGCCTCGCGTCGGAAGTCGCCGCTTACGCAAAGGGAGTCGGCCCGAGCAAGAGCCTTCTCAAGAGCGCCGACGATGTCGCGACGTTTCACAAAGCCGGGTTGCTGATTCACCCGTACACCTTTCGAGGTTCGACGTCAGCTAATGTGCGCAGGCCGCTTGATGAAGCTCAGCCGAACGGCCCGTCTGTTCGCGCGAACATCATCGCGGACATTCAGCGCTACATTGGCTACGGCATAGACGGCGGGTTCACGGATTATCCGGCGCTTTGGAAGGAAGCGGTCGGTCACACCGCGCCGCCGAAGACTTCAAAATAACTATCTGAAGTCGCCGACCAGAGAGAAACCAGCCCAGTAGAAGGGATGTTGATACTGCCCTTTCCGAAGAACTCTGAGCATTGCCCGTTGCAGTGCCTTTGCCTTGGAAAGCGGGACTCGCCGGGTCGATGCGGGCTGCAAGCTTTGGTGTAGTTCCAATATCAATTCTGTTGTCGTGGGCGAACCGGTTAACCAACGACCGGTGACCGACGACGGACAACCCGCAATCAAGAGTGACCAGGCGAGGCAAGGCATCGCGTCGCCGGTCGCATATCTGTCGCGCGCGATCTCGCTGTCCGACAACACCAGCAGTTCAGCGCTCAAGTTGAGCTTCAGAATCTCCCGCACCTCAAGCAAGCCGTCGTCGTTACCGTTCTCTTCCGTTTGCGACAGCGCGATGCGAGAGTAGAGCGGGCTCGCATCAGAGAGCAGTGCCGGCGCGGCTAAATGAATCACGTTGAATTTCCCCGCGTCTTGTTTGACGAGCGATTCGCTCGCCTGTGCGCCTACATAGATCTTGCTTCTCGCCGCGGAATAGAGACGCTCCAACGACCTGACCTCATTTTCAGATTCAGGTGATGAATCTATCGTCCTGGTGCCACTCAACAGACTCCCTTGCTCCGCAGTTTGCTTGCTGATCGCCGGATTGCCGACGGCCAGCAGCGTCGGTAACACGACCGGGCTGGGTCCTGCGCCGTCGCGAGGCTTCGTCATTTCAATGAGAGCCGTGAGTGAAGGCGCGTAGGCAATAGCGCGCTCTTCGATCAGATAGCGATTCTCCGCCGGCTGCAGCGCCGCAAAGGGCATTTGCCACAACGCATCATCGGGTGCAATCAACCACGTGGTCTTTCCGCTCAACTGCTCGCGGGCGGCGCTGAACAATAGTTCATAAGTGTCGCGAGCAGTCTGCTGAATCTTCTCATCGCGTTGCGTGATCATCTCTCGGAATGTTTTCACCCGCTCGGCAATCTCGCCTCGGCCCGCCTTGATAGCGTAGGCATTCAATACATAAACCGGAGCGCGCGATCGGGGCGCCGCCGAATTCTTCGACTCGCGAGTCAGCGCAAACAAGTAGGTGTAGCTGTCAGCCACCACAAACTCTATAAACGCGGTTGAGGAGTCCGGTAACAAAGCGGCGACGTCTTCGAGCCCCTGCGGTGCAGCCTCGCCTCGAAGCGTCTTCAAGCGGGGATGAGAAGCGTAAAGCGCCGCCTCGAACGCGCGATAATCGCCGAGGGACTGTTGCAGGCGCAACTCCAGAGTGGCATAGCGCTGCAGATTGGGCTGTTTTTTCTCTCGCTCGTGCGACATCTGGGCTTTCGTAGCGACGACCGTTCTCTCGAGTTTGCGTTCCTGTTCCACCTCGGCTGATGTCATGGACTTGGTGATCTGGGCTCGTTGAAAGATGTCGGTGAGCGAGTTCGCCCGCATGTGTTCCGCGTATGCAAAGGCGTCGGCCGCTTTGTTCTGCGCGACCAGCAATTCCATCATAGCGGAGTACGGGGCGTTCTTGGTTTGAAAGAAATGTTGGGCATCAGGCTCGCCGCGAACGAGCTTGCTGCGCATCGACTCGATTGCGGCGATGGATAGCTGGAAGCTCTCCTTTGCCTGTTCGATTGTATCGGTTGCGCGAAGGGCGAGCCCTTGCGTATATCGCGCCCGCCATAACGCATCCGAGTTCCCAGTCTGCTCGGCCATCTCGATCGCACGCCCGACGAGCTCCAGACTGGCCGGGTATTCGCCCTTCGAGTAGCGAACGCTTGCAATCCGCTCGATGACTCCTGCGGCGCGAGCCTTGTCGCCGAGCGATTCATACTGCGCGAGGCTCTTCTGGTAGAACTCGAGCGCGAGATCGTATTTCTGTTGCGCGTACCGCGTTCCAGCGATGCTCGCAAGCATGCTGGCCACGCCGGGCGCGTGCTTTATCGCTTCGAACTGCGTGAGCGCCTTTTCGTAGCTCTCAATTGCCAGATCGAAGTTGCTCATAAAAAAGTGCACGTTGCCGATTGCGTAGAGCCTCATCGACGAATCCGCGGCGCTTTTTAGCTCTTCGAAGATCTGAACGCTCCTCTGAAAATGGCTGAGCGCAAGATTGTAGTTGCGGAGTTGAAAATAAGCTTCGCCGGCATCTGCGAGCGTCATTGCGGTCTTGTTTTTGTCGTGCAGCGCCTCGAATACCGCGAGACTCTGTTGCAGATACTCAAGCGCGACGCCGTAATTTCCGGTCGCTGAGTACAGGCTGGCTATGTTCACTCGCAGATTTGCGGCGACGCGCTTGTCTCGCAAGGTTTCCTGCAGCTTCAGGGCTCTCAGATAATAGTCGAGCGCGGCTTCGTAAGAGCCCTGGGAGTACTCTGCGCTCGCGATGTTGCTCAACGTGCTCACGACCGCGTCCGGATCCTTGAGCGCCGCGGCGACCGAATTGTTGAGCTCCTCGAATCCGGCGAGCGCCTTCTGATAGTGCTGGATCGACGCGGCAAATTCCTGCTGTTGGAAGTACACATTACCGATGCTGTTGAGCGTCGC
>DATLWF010000319.1:0-9888 GCA_035576605.1 Blastocatellia bacterium
CATCAACCGTTACATCGAATCGCTGATCAATCCAGCTCGCCTCGAACGAGCCCGAGTGCCTCGGCCTGCGCAAAAGCGGCAGTCCCAGCTCAGGGTTGCGCACGAACACGCCCTCGAAAGTCGGCGGCAGAAACGTGAGCACATCAGCCGCGCGATCGAGGCGCGAGCGCAGGAATGTGTAGCTGCCCGACAGGCGCAACCGCGATAGTGACCCTCCGGGCCGCGCGTTTGCCACAAGCTCGACGCCCCGGCCCGACGCTCGATCCGCGTTGATGAAGTTGGTCAACGTTCCATCCGCCAATCGTATCGGCTCGGATGCAGCGGTTGACTCGAAAATGATCAGGTTGCGAAATCGATTGTCGAAGTATGTCAGGTCCACGCTGAGGCGACGAGAAAAGAACTCCTGCACAACGCCAGCATCAAAGCTAATGGTGCGCTCCGGATCAAGGCCAGGATTGCCGAGAGCGAATATGCTCGGACCGAATGCTTCGTCAAGAGTTGGCTCTTTGATGCCGGTGCCGAAACTGGCTTTGAATCTGGTTGCGCCGGCCGCTTCATTGTCTCGATGCCGGCGCGCGAGCAACGATACGGCGATCTTTGGATTGGCCGCCAATCCGAATCCAACATCACCGGACGGCGCGCTCGAACCCAGCGACTGGAGGACGTTTCTCAAATCCTCGGGCACATTGCCCGTGTTGTTTTCGATTCGCACTCCTGCAGTGATAAACAGCCGCTCGCGCCACGCCGCCTGATCCTGAACGTACAGCCCGAGATTGTTTCGGGCGGGCGATACGCGAGCGCGCGAGAAATCATTGCTGCTCGTGATCACTGCAGATTCGTGCTCGAAGTCGACCCCGGCAGTCAGCAAGTTCGAGGTGTTGAGCGCTGCGACACCCTGGTAATGAATACCGCTGCGTTTCTGATGGTCCTTGAAAGCCGACGCGAAGTCCGCGCCAAACGAGAAGGGGGGAAGCGGCGGGGTGTCCGGCCTGGTAAGGTCCTCCGCTACCGGGTCGAAGTTGTTGGTGTCGAACTCTGAGTAGATGAACCGCGCCGATTGGTGGAACCGGCTCGTCGTATCTAGGTTCAGCGTCGCCGCAAGCGCCAGGTCGTGATGCTTTTGCCGCGCATCGGGGTCCGAAAACAATATTGCGGTCGGGCCCGGAACCCCCAGCGTGCTGTTATTCCAGCGCGAGGTGATTCTCAATTCCGTCGATGGAGCAAGACGAAAGCCCAGGTTCGTGGAGGCTGAGCGGTTGATATAGTCACTGTTGCGCGTTCGTCCGTCGGTCGTTGTGTAGCCGACACTCGCCGAGTAATCGAACCATCGATCCAACCCCGAGAGCCGGGCGGTTTCGCGGTGAGAATCGAAGCTCCCGCCTTCACCTGAGAATTCAAACTCAGGTATGGAAGTCGAGCCGCGCCGGGTAATCAGTTGAATCGCGCTTGTCACTGCATCCGATCCAAACGGCGCGGTTTGCGGTCCCCGTACGATCTCTATGCGTTCGATGTTTTCGGTCGTGAGAAACCCAAAATCAAAGCCTCCGCCCGCGCGATTCACCGGCACGCCGTCAATCAAGACCTTGTTATAGTCCGACTCGCCGCCGCGCGTAAAAATAGAAGTCAGACCGCCGCGCCCGCCCGTTTGCACGACGGCGAGGCCGGGCACCAAGCGCAGAGCATCTGAGACCAGTGACTGGTTGCCGCGTTTCAAGTCGTCACTTGTGATCACCGAGACGGAGCCACCCAGTTCGCTGCTGGCAGTTTGGGTCCGCGTCGCCGTTATCACCAATTGATCGGTGATCGCCGCAACATCGAGCCGCACCTCCACTGTCGTGGTCACGCCCGCACGAAGTTCAACACGGACCTCGCGCGTTTGTGTGAAGCCCGGCGATTCAACCGTAACTCTGTAACTGCCGTCGGGAACATTCGAGATTGAGAATTGCCCATCCTCGTCCGTGTGAGTTTCGTACTGAGTCACGCCGGCGTTGGCGCGAAGTGTAACGCGCGCCGCAGCGACCTTGGCGTTTGCCTGGTCCCTCACGTTTCCTTCAATGCGGCTGTGCTCAGATGCGCGGCTCACAGCTACGCCGACTGTGAGGATCGGGGCGAGCACACAAACTAAAATGAAAAGCGAGGACGGTATCCGTGATGAAGCGCGGCAAGTCTTCTGCGGTTTCATCCTTTGATGTGTAACAAGTGAGAACGGTGAAGTGGGCGGCTGCGTAGAGACTAAGAATCGTTTAAACATGGAATTGCTCCTTTCCGCGAAAGAGTTATCTCCGCAGATCGCCCGGCGGGTCTCCTGACTTAGCGCCTACTTATTTTCCATTTCTTATTTTCTATTTTTTATTTTTCATTTGCTGGTCGTTTGTTATTCGCGTGCTTCACGGAGAAACCGAGAAGCCCGACCGATCAACAAGCGAAGATCACCAATGACAAATGACAAATGGTAAATAGAAAATAGAAAATGACCTCTTCCTACGCCGGCGCCTTCCCGCCTTCACGGGCAGTGGCACGATGCCGGTTTCGTTGCGCATCACAGTTGCGGGACAGTGGCGGCTTCTCACCGCCTTCCCCGCACGGCGATCCAGATTGGCAAACAGCAAACTTGTTCTTCGAATCACCTATCAGTTTCAAAGCATTTGCGATTTCACATTCTCAAATCAGAGATCTCGGATTTCCTTCGGATAAGCGTCACTCTGGGGGACCCGCTTGCGGGATTCTCATCAACCACAAGGTCCGTCTCAAACACGCTTCGCAGCAGCGATTCGGTCATAACGTCCTGGGGCTTCCCAACCGCGACCATCTCGCCGGACTTCAGGAGCAACGCGCTTGTCGCGAAATCCGCGGCAAGGTTCAACTCGTGCGTGACGACGATCGCCGACATCTCGCTTTCGCTGGTAAGCCGTCGCACCAGATCAAGCACCTTTACTTGATGCGATATGTCCAGATTCGCAACCGGCTCATCAAGCAACAGCAAGCGGGGCCGGACTGCGAGAGCGCGGGCCAGCATTACACGTTGCCGCTCGCCGCCTGATAACTCGGTGACAGGAGTCGCGGCGAAGTCCGTCGTCTCGGTTACTCGCATCGCCCACTCGGCTTCGCTGATGTCGCGATCGCTCTCGAATCCGATGAGCCCGCCTTGCGCGAACCGCCCCTGCAGCACCAACTCCATCGCGGTGATCGGAAACAGCACGGTGGACTCTTGAGCGACATAGCCAATGACTCGCGCGATATCCCGCCGTGACATTGAAGCCGGATTGCGTCCGTCAATTAATGCATTGCCGCTTTCGGGCTTGAGCATTCCGACAATGATCTTGATCAGCGTGCTTTTACCAGAGCCGTTGGGGCCAAGCACAGCGAACAACTCTCCGCTGCCGACTTTGAATGAGACGCCCCTAAGCACCGGCGTGGCATAGCTAAATCTTATGTCGCTTACTTCAATGGTCATAGGTCATATAGGTCCTATTGGTCCTATTGGTCCTATTGAAAAATCAATTAGTTCTTCTGAGCAGATATACAAAAACCGGCGCGCCGATCAGCGACGTAATCACTCCGATATTCAACTCGCGCGGCGCGACTGCCGTGCGCGCTATGGTATCGGCCAGCATTAAAAAAACGCCGCCGACCAGCGCCGACGCCGGCACTACGAGGCGATTGTCGCTTCCGCCAACAAGTCGCACAGCGTGCGGGATGATCAGGCCAACAAATCCGATGGCTCCGCTTACCGCAACGGCCGCGCCGGTCAAAAGCGACGCAGCCAAATAAACCGCGATCTTCACTCGCCGCGCTTCAACTCCGAGGGTTAGCGCGTCCTGCTCGCCAATCATCATCAGGTTCAAGCTTCGGGCATTCACATATACCGCTCCGATGCCGATCAAAACGAAAACCGCGACCGGCAGCAGAAGTCTGGATTCGCCGCTCAGATCGCCAATCAACCACGAAATCACATTCCGTTGCCGAGCACCAGCAACGCTCGTGACCAGAAAGATCACAATCGACGAAAGCAGCGCGTTGATAATCACTCCGCCGAGTATCAGTCTCACGGTGCCGCTCTCCCGACGCCCTTGCCCCACCGCGTACACAACCGCGATCGTGATGACCGCGCCGCCAAACGCCGCAACCGGCCGGCTGATCGGAAGCGATTCCGCAAAGATCGTCGCGCTGATCGCGCCCAGCGCAGCCCCGCTTGAAATGCCGAGTATCCCGGGGTCGGCAAGAGGATTCCTCAACAACGCCTGATAAGCCGACCCGGCCACCGCAAGCGCCGCGCCCACTACAACCGCCATCAACACTCGCGGTAGCCGAATATCGGCGATGATGATTCTCTGCTCCGCTGACACATCGGCGGCATGTCCGGTGATCTCTGCCGCAATGACCCGAATGACATTTGTAAACCCGACGTGTTCGCTTCCTACCGCAATCGAAAAAACGCTTACCGCAATAAGCACTATCGCAAGCACCGCGAGAGTTATCGCGAGGCGCTGTGCCGTGAGCCGCTCACGACTGAAGATTTGGTGTGTCAGTTCCTTTAGGCTCATCGCTCGGTTCTAGCTGTCGCGTTCGAATAGCTCTGGATGAAACTTCGCGGCAAGCTGCTCGAGGCCGTCAACGATGCGAGGCCCGGGCCGCAGCAGAAGGTCGTCGTCGATGTGATAAACGCGGTTCGAGCGCGCGGCTGCGGTCTGGCGCAGCCGCTCGATCAATTCGTTCCCGCCCGTTTGAAGAAGAATGATTTCCGGCTGCCTCGCGACAACTGCCTCGATGCTGTACTGCGGGTAATCGGCTACTTCCTCGGCGGAAATCGAACGCGCGCCGGCGCGATTTATCAGATCGTTGATGAAGCTACCGGCGCCGGCGGTTATCAGTGGCTCGGTCCCTAAGATCACAAGGACAGAAGGGCGAGACGCCTTTGCTACACGCGTTTCAACATTTGTGATCCTGCGACGCAACTCATCCGTCAACTCAAGCGCCCGCTCACGAGCGTCGATGAGTTCTCCGATCTTATCAATAGACTCGACCACTCCTTCGATGGTGCGCGGATTGGTGACATAGACCGGTATGCCCAATTCTTCGAGCTTTCGAAATGAAGCTTCGACCTGGCTGGCGGTGGAGATGATGACGAGGTCGGCTTTGAGCGCGACTATTCTTTCCACGCTCGGTTTCAGCGTATCGCCGACAGGCGTCTTCTGGCGCGCGGCCGGCGGATAATCGCAATACGAAGTGACCCCGGCGACTCGGTCGCCCACGCCGAGTGCAAACAGGATTTCCGTTATCGAAGGCGCGAGCGACACGATGCGTTGAGGCTGCGCCGGAACTTGAACGGTGCGGCCGAGCTCATCGCTGACGGTTCTCGAGGTCGCGGGCGAGTTCTTCCTGGAAGAGCAGGATGAGACGGAAATCGTCAGCGTAGCCGGAAGAAGGGAAAACAATACCAGGCTTACAATCCGTCGAAGGCGAGTCGATGACTCACGATCCGCGGTGTTGAATCTGCGTGCGTTCAAAAAAGAAAGCTCCTGCCAACCCAATCTGCGCGGCGGGTCGAGCAGGAGCTGATTCGAAGGTGCTCCCGCGCGCCTCGCTCTCTCGCGCGGAGAGCAGTTGGCTCGCAAAGGCTTCTGGCAGGTCTCCTGACTTAGTCTCGCAGAGGCGCGTCAAAGTTGACCGCACATCTTTGCCGCCGGCAGCCTTCCCGATCCGGGATCAGTGGCCTGGTAGCCGGTGGCTTCGAGAGCATCACAGTGGCGGGACCGCGCGGGAATCTCACCCGCTTCCCTATTCTCCCCGACTCTCGGGGCACCCGAAGCTCGTGAATAAGATTTAAAGAACCAGGTTGCGAAAGAGGAACCTAACACTGCGCAGCAGCGGAGTCAAACAGATGGTCACTCACGCAGAATTGACAGCATCTCGGGGCTCGGGCTATTCTCAGATTTGCTCTCACAACAGACCCCGCGCGGGGAGGGTCGTTCCCCGGTGCGAACATACTTGAAAGGAACTTGAGTGAGCGAATACAGGCCGATAATCGGCATACCTTGCCGCTATAACTGGAACACTTTCTACTATGAGCTGCGAGAGACCTACGCCGAAGCGATCTATGCGGCGGGCGGCACGCCTCTGTTGCTGCCGTTGATTGCGGAAGCCGATTACGTCGAGTCGGTCATGGCGCACGTCGACGCAATCGCGCTTTCGGGCGCGGTGAACGACGTCGATCCGCTCCGCTACGGGCACGAACCGAGACCGAAACTCGGACCCGTTGTTCCACGTCGAGACGAAACCGACATGCTGTTGCTCGCGGCGGCCGAAGCGAGACAGCTGCCGGTGCTCGCGATCTGCTTCGGCATTCAATCCCTGAACGTCTATCGCGGCGGCACGCTCATTCAAGACATAGACAGCGAAGTCAAAGAGCCGCTTAAGCACATGCAAGGGGATTTGTTCTGGCGGCGATCTCACTCGATCAACATCACCGAAGACTCGCTCATCGCCAGGCTCGCGGAGTCGACTCACACGACAGTCAATAGCCACCATCATCAGGCGATCGACATCGTCGGCCGCGACCTCGAACCCATAGCCTGGGCGCCCGATGGAGTAATCGAAGCGGTGATCAACACGCGACCCGAGCAGTTCGTCCTCGGCGTGCAATGGCACCCAGAGGTCGGCTGGCAAGATGACTTGTTGTCTCAGGCGCTTTTCAACCATTTCATCGGCGTCGCGCGCGAAAAGGCAGCAACGCGCGCCGGCGAGCCGGTATCCGTAAAGAGATAGTGGTGCTTACTACCAAACCGTCTTCGTGGCATCATGCGCAGAAGAGATAAGCTGACACTCACCGTCCTGTGCGCAGGACACTTCGTCAATGACTCCTATTCCAGCATCATCTATCCACTCCTGCCGCTGATCAAGCTCAAGCTCGGCCTCACCTCCGCTCAGGTTTTCTGGCTCGCGCCGCTCTACGCGATCTCGTCGTCGCTGATGCAGCCGGTCTACGGGTTCATTTCGGATCGCTACTTCAGGCGATTCTTTGCGGTGTTCGGCCCGGCTATCACCGGCGTCTTTGTATCGATGATAGGGCTGGCGCCCTCTTACGGAATCTTGATCGTCCTCCTGGTAGCCGGCGGCATCGGCATCGGTTCATTCCACCCACAAGCCGCCGCGATGGCTGCTGCTGCGGCAAGCGAGCGCCGCCGAGTGGGGATGGCATTGTTCTCAGCGCTGGGCACGCTTGGGTTTGCGGTCGGACCTCTGGTGATAACTCGAGTCGTTTCCGCGTACGGCCTGGAGCATTCGTACTACATAATTGGAACCGGGCTGGTGATGTCAGCCATATTGTACCGTGTATGTCCGCCGCTGCCGGCGCACAGCTCATCGCAGCCCGGAGTTGAGAAGATCAAATGGCAGTTGCTAGGGGCGTTACGCACCGCGTGGAAACCGCTCACTCTGCTTTATCTGATCACCGTGATCCGCTCAGGCTTGCAGATGACCACCAACAATTATTTGCCCTTCATGCTCGAAGACCGCGGCTATGCGTTGACGGAAACGGGCAACGTTATGACGGTGTTTCTATTGCTCGGCGGAATCGGAGGAGTTGCGGGCGGCTTCACTGCGGAGCGGTTTTCCGGACGCGCGGTCACATTGTATTCAGGCTTGCTTGCCGGGCCGTTGATGATTGGCGCTTTCGCCTTGACTGGCCCGCTGAGCATCGTTTGTTTGGGACTTGGGGGATTCATGTTGTTGTCGACGATTCCAGTAATCGTGGCGATGGCTCAGGAGCTAGTACCGGGTCAGACCAGCACCGTCTCGGCGTTGATGATGGGAGCAGCGTGGGGAGTGGGCGCGCTGGCTCCTCAGGCGCTTTCCAACTTTGTGCCGGCGTTCGGCTTCCGAAATGTGTTGATCGCGGCTTCCGCTGTAACGACGGTGACCGCCGTGCTGGCTTACTTTCTTCCGCGCGAAGAGCAGCATCGCTCAGTGGTTGACTCTGATCTGGCGACCGCACCCGCAGTCGGCGACTGATTATCGGGTCAGCACGTGCGGTAGCGAGCGGGCAGTGCGATCGTAGTATCGGGCCAACGCTCGCTACTTCTCGCGCGGTACTGACCGGAGCATATCCTCCAGCTCACCGTGATCGATGATCCATCTCACAGGTAAAGTCGCAATCATCACTGGCGCTTCCAGGGGAATCGGCGCAGCAACCGCGATCAAATTTGCTCAGGCCGGGATACGCGCGCTGGTGATCAACTATAACCGAGATCGCAAGGCAGCCCAGCAAGTCGCGGCCGCGTGTGAGAAGTTTGGCGCAGAAGCAATGCCGATCCGCGCAGACGTCTCGCGAGTCGCGGCCGTCGACAGCATGGTCCAAACAACCGTAGATCACTTCGGGTCAGCCGATATTCTTGTGGCTAACGCCGGCATCTGGAAAGAAGCGGCCATCGAAAAGATGACCGAGCGCGAATGGGACGAAACTATCGATGTGAACCTCAGATCGATCTACGCATGCTGCCGCGCGGCTGCCCGCGTGATGATCGATAGGCGGCGCGGCTCGATGATTCTGGTCTCTTCAACCGCCGGCCAGCGCGGCGAGCCTTTTCATTCGCACTATGCAGCGACGAAAGGCGCGATCATCTCGATGACTAAGTCGCTGGCTGCTGAGCTTGGCCCGCGCGGCATCACCGTCAACTGCGTAGCTCCGGGGTGGGTTGCAACTGACATGACTGAGGATGCTATGAACGACCCGAAACAGCGGCGAAAGATTCGTCAGCTAATCCCGCTCGGGCGAGTAGCAACGCCAGATGAAATCGCAGGGCCAATTCTGTTTCTGGCGTCTGATCTTGCGAGCCACGTCAACGGTGAAGTGCTCAACGTGAACGGGGGGTCCGTGCTGTGTGGGTAGACTAATGGTTAAGACCGGACTTGAAATCCTCCTCGACTCAAAACTCAGCCTGCTCGACGGCTCGCGAGTCGGGCTGATCGTCAATCCGGCTTCTATCAACTCGCGCTTCGAACACACCGCCGATCTGTTCCATCAACACCCTCAAATCAATCTCACTGCCCTGTTCGGTCCGCAACACGGCATTCGCGGCGAGACCCAGGACAACATGATCGAGTGGCGGTCGTTTCGCGATAAGCGGACTGCTCTGCCGGCTTATTCGCTTTACGGTGAAACGCGCAAGCCCAGTCCCGAGATGCTCGCGAACTCAGACGTTCTTGTTTTCGACATTCAGGACGTCGGCACCCGAGTCTACACATTCATCTACACTATGGCGCTTGCGATGGAAGCGGCGCGCGAATGCGGCAGGCGATTCATCGTGCTCGACCGGCCCAATCCGATAGGCGGCGTTCAGATCGAAGGCAACCTCCTCGAAACTGATTTTCAATCGTTCGTCGGGATGTTCCCGATTCCGATGCGTCACGGCATGACCATCGGGGAGCTGGCGCTGATGTTCAATCGCGAGTTCGGAATCGGCTGCGAGCTCGAGGTGGTCAAGATGGAAGGCTGGCGTCGCTCGATGTTTTACGAAGACACACGCCTTCCGTGGGTGATGCCTTCACCAAATATCCCTACCGTCGACACGGCAGTCGTCTATCCGGGCAGTGTGATGTTCGAAGGCACGAACATATCTGAAGGCCGCGGCACCACTCGGCCGTTCGAGATCATCGGCGCAGCTTACATTGAGCCGGACGAGTTGATCGAGGAACTGAGAAAAGAAACCCTGCCTGGCGTGATTTTTCGGCCGCTTCATTTCCAGCCGACGTTTCACAAGTTCGCCGGCGGGCTCTGCGGGGGAATTCAAATACATGTCATCGATCGGAATGCGTTCAAGCCGGTCATCACCGGCGCCGCGATCATCAGAGCGATCCGCCGGCTCTATGCCGATGGATTCGAGTGGAAGC
>DATLWF010000320.1:0-18149 GCA_035576605.1 Blastocatellia bacterium
GCAACTGCCTGCCTAATTGCCGTGCTTACTTGCGCGGTCGCTGGCACAAAAGCGGAGGCTCAAAAGAATCGAAAATCCTCCACTGGAAAGCCGCCGGTGACAGCTCGCGTGCGGACCGGTGCGTTGAAAGTACTGACTGGACGCGCCGACTCAGTTGTCTTCATCAACAACGTTCGCCACGGAGTCACCAACGACAAAGGCGAGCTTGATCTTCCACACGTGTTAGCAGGTTCGTACCCGGTTCGAGTGAGAACGGCCGGCTACGCTGATTGGAATATCAGGGTCGTCGTTGCCCCGGGCGGCAGCCAAACGCTGAACGTAACTCAGCAGCAAACCAGCGACGAACCTACGTTGCGCTATCAGAAGGCGGAGGCGCTCCGCGACAAAGGTAAGAACAAAGAAGCGGTTGAGGAATACCGGCAGGCTCTGTCGCTGCGTTCCTTTTCTGAAGCGCGAATCGGGATGGCCCGAAGCTTGATTGCGTTGCAGGAATTCCAGGAGGCCGAAAAACAGATTCAGACGGCAATCAAAAACGGCGGCGGCACGCTGGTGGAAGCGCAGACGGTGCTAGCCAATCTCCGACGGCATCAGGGGCTCGGTGACGAATCGATTGTTGAATACAGAAAAGCGCTTCGACTGGCGCGCGGGAATTCATTCGAAGCCCACATCGGCCTGGCGATCGCTCTCAACGAACAAGGGAACGTCGATGAAGCAGTCAGGGAATATCGAATCGGAATAATTCAGGACATGGAGACCGAGCCTATTCTCTACTACCAGCTCGCGGAGATTCTCGAAAACGCCCATCGCAACAAAGAAGCGATTGAAGCATATCGCAATTACTTGCGGCTCGACCCCGAGGGCGAATATGCTTCGGCGGTTGAGTCAATCATCGAAAGATTGAAAGAAGAAAACCCTAAATAGTGCCGGGTTCAGAGTTCGTGGTTTTGGCGGCATTGTTGCGGTTTTTACGTTAAAGAGATTACGACTCGGAACCACAAACCCGGAACCACGAACTCGAAACCCGGAATCTTTCATGCCCAAACAGATCATATCCCACAAAGCAGAACAGTTCACCGAATCGGTCATCCGCGAGATGACTCGCCAGGCAAATCTGTACGGCGCGATTAACCTCTCGCAGGGCTTTCCTGATTTCTCCGCGCCCGAAGAGATAAAGCTCGCGGCTTGCGATGCGATCATGGCTGACGTCAACCAGTACGCGATCACATGGGGCGCGAAGAAGTTTCGAGACGCCATTGCCGAAAAGTCTTCCTGGTATCTCGGCCTCGAAGTCGACCCGGAGCGCGAGATCACGGTTACCTGCGGCTCAACCGAAGCGATGATCGCCGCGATGATGGCGATCGTGAATCCGGGCGATGAAGTGATCGTCTTCGAGCCTTTCTATGAGAACTACGGACCCGACGCGATATTGTCGGGCGCGACACCTCGCTTCGTGACCCTGCGAGCGCCCGACTGGTCATTTGATCCCGCTGAGTTGGCGGCGGCCTTCAATGACAACACGAAGGGTATCATCATAAATACTCCGAACAACCCTACCGGAAAAGTCTTCGGTCGCGAAGAGCTGCAAACCATCGCCGAGCTTTGTCAAAAGTGGAACGCCATCGCAATCACTGACGAGATCTACGAACACATCCTGTTCAATGACAAGAAGCACATCGCCATCGCCACGCTGGACGGTATGCGCGACCGAACGATCACGATAAATGGGCTTTCGAAGACCTATTCAGTGACCGGCTGGCGCGTCGGCTACACGATCGCTCCGGAGCACATCACGCAGGCGATTCGCAAGGTTCACGACTTCCTGACCGTAGGCGCCGCGGCTCCGTTGCAGGAAGCCGGCGTGCGAGCCTTGAGATTGCCTCGCTCGTACTATGATCATCTGCAAGCAGACTACACGGTGCGACGCGACCGGCTGCTACCAGTGCTGAAAGACGCGGGCTTCCGGTGCTTCGATCCGGATGGAGCTTATTACGTGATGACCGACATAAGCGCCTTCGGCTATAAGGATGACGTCGAGTTCTCCAAGTTTCTGGTCAAAGACATCGGCGTGGCAGTTGTGCCCGGAAGCAGCTTCTATCACGAGCCCGAGCTTGGCCGGTCCCAGGTGAGATTCACGTTTTGCAAGAGAGACGAAACGCTGGCTGCAGCAGAAGAGCGCTTGCAAAAACTAAAATCGCTCGCGCGATGAATCGAGGCCTCCTGTTGCGAATTCAGAGTTCAGCTCGAGTTTGCGGGAGGACAATCCCGGCCGTTATGACGCAAATGGTTGCCTGACGATCACTGATCGCTATTAACTCAATCATTACCTCCGCCCAGGAATCATTCCTTGGCGCTCTTATGTTGGCGATATTTCTTCCAAGATCGGTAGTCTTTGGGAATGTCCAACTTCTTCAATTGTCGCCAGGCTTTCACTGCTTGTTCCCTTGTGGCGTTCTTTTCCGCAGCCAAAAAATTAGAGAGGAAATTGATATATCTGCCCGACGGCGCTTGAGGAAAGCTGCCGTCCAGCTGATTCAACCTGACGTATTGTTTTACCAAATCTTCGTAGGTGATTTTGATGCCCTTATCTATTCGCTGTTCACGCCAACGGTTGAGTCGATAGCGGGCCCCTGATTTTCTTTTTAAGTTTGGAACGAGCTTCAAAGCCTCTTTGAGAATAAAATCTTTTGTTTCCTTGTTGCTGGTATAGTTAACTACCGGAAGCTTGAGACTGAGCCCTCTTTCAATATCTCTGACTCCCGATTTTGAGAGATGTTTTCTAGTCGGACCTTTTGCTTCACCGGTTCGCAGGAAATGCTTAATCAATTCTTCGAGTTCGTCTTTGCGAAGTCTTGATGCCAACGGGATGCCAATTTCATCGGCGAAGGCCTTTATTTCAAGCGCATACCAATATCCATTATCAAACTGCTCTGCGGTCATAGATCTCGATAGCTTTGGTTTCTTAGGCATCCTCTCTATTTCTCCAACCACCAAAAAGACACCAGGGGGTTACAGTGCAGGCAAAGGTGGGCAGCGCCCAGCAGAAGCTCACCAGTCACGAATCGCTCAGTCGCCCCGTTCCGCGTGCACCGGGGTTCTCACCAGGTCGGTCATCAGCGAGACCATTTCCGGCTCGCTGCACAACAGGTCCTTCAATGTAGTCTTTGTCAGCACCTGATCCACTGCGGTTTGCAACGCTTGCCATAGCGAACGAATGGAACAATCAATCGAATGCGTGCAAAGGCTTTCGGCGCCAGTATGGCGTTCGCAGAAATCAGATTCGAACAAGCGCCCGCCCAGCACCGTGAGCGCTTCGCCCGCAGTGATCTGCACGGCGGGGCGTGAAAGCGTGTACCCTCCCGTCGCTCCGCGCGCGCTGGTAACCAGTCCTCCTCGCCGCAAGATGCGCATCAACTTGGCGACATACTCGGGTGAGATTCCTTCCGTCCGGCTGATCTCGGGAATGGTCAAGCTTCCACCGTCACCCTGCACTCCGAGGCGCAGCAAACAACGGAGTCCGTATTCTTCCTGTGCGCTCAGCTTCATTTTTGCTTCCTCCGGCGACGCAGTTCAGAGTGCAAGCTTTAGCTTGCGTGATTGGAAGGGGCAAAACCCCTGGAGGGAAGCTAAAGCTTGTCCTCTGAACTCAGAACATCCCAAGCTGAAGCTTTGCCGCCTCCGACATGTTGTCCATGCACCAGGGCGGATCCCAAACTAATTCAACCTTCGCGCCAGTCACTCCTGGAACGGCCCGCACTTTCTCCTCGACTTCTCCCGGCAAGCTGCCCGCGACAGGACAACCTGGGGAGGTCAGTGTCATTCGTATATTCACTTCGCCTGACGGCTGCACGTCGATCCCATAGATCAACCCAAGCTCGTAGATGTCCACCGGTATCTCGGGATCGAAGCACGTATGCAACACTTCGATGATTGGCGCTTCGAGACTAGCCGGCGCTTCTATACTATTCGGCGCTTCGATACTTGGCGTTTGCAGATTGCTACCGTCTTGTTCGCTCATGTCGCCCTCTTCGATCTCTCTTCTATTTCAGCCAACTTAAGGCACAATCGAGAAACCAGAAACTAAAAACCTGGAGACCAATCTGATTTACTCTGTCGAAATGACCTCGCCCTCCCCATTCAACGCCGCGCGCAGCGTGTGCCACGACAGCGTCGCACACTTGACGCGTATGGGGAACTCGCTCACTCCTGAAAACACCGCCAGCTTCCC
Organism: Blastocatellia bacterium; assembly: GCA_035576605.1. Lineage (GTDB taxonomy): Bacteria > Acidobacteriota > Blastocatellia > UBA7656 > UBA7656 > Onstottus_A. Next base: position 4,226 of record DATLWF010000320.1, read on the forward strand.
CAGCTCTGGCGCGTCGAGCTGGGCTTGCCGGCCCGTCACCAGATCGTGAAATGTCTGAAAGAGCTCCTCTGCTTCGGCACGCGTCTTTCCTTTCAGGGTCTCGGTCATGATCGAGGCTGAAGCAGTAGAGATCGCGCAGCCTGCCCCTTCGAAGCTGATGTCCTTAATAGTGTCCGCGTCCATCCTGACGTAGATCTTGACCTTGTCGCCGCAAAGCGGGTTGTAGCCCTCGGCGCTCCGGGTCGCCCCATCCAGCGCCCGGAAGTTTCGCGGCCTTCTCCCGTGATCGAGGATCAGCTCCTGATAGAGATCCTGGAGATCGGTCATCAGCCGAAGACCTCCCTGACCTTGTGAATCCCCGCGACTAATGCGTCAATCTCTTCCTTAGTGTTGTAGAACGCCAGCGATGCGCGCGCCGTAGCGGGGATGCCGAAACGTTCCATCACCGGCATCGCGCAGTGGTGACCGGTGCGAATCGCGATCCCTTCGCGATCGAGTATCGTGCCGACATCGTGCGGATGGACGCCCTCGAGGACAAATGAGAGCACGCCGGCTTTGTCCTTCGCAGTTCCAATCAATCGCAATCCCGGGATCTGCGAGAGCGCCTCGGTCCCATAGTCCAGAAGCTCGTGTTCATATCTGGCGATTCTCTCAATTCCGATCTGATTCACGTAGTCGATCGCGGCGCCGAGCCCGATCGTCCCGGCAATGTTCGGCGTGCCCGCTTCAAACTTGTAGGGCAGCGTGTTGTAAGTCGTCTTCTCAAAGGTGACTGATGCGATCATATCGCCGCCTCCCTGATACGGAGGCATCGTGTCGAGCAGGCTGGCTTTGCCGTACAGTACTCCAATGCCTGTTGGGCCGAAGACCTTGTGACCCGAGAAGGCGTAGAAGTCGCAATCGAGTTCCTGGACGTCGAGCTTCATATGCGGGGCTGCTTGCGCCCCGTCGATCATCACCGGAACATTGTGGCGATGAGCAATCTCAACGATCGCCCGAATCGGGTTGATCGTTCCCAGGGCGTTGGAGACGTGCGCCAGCGATACGATCTTCGTTCGTTCGTTCAGGAACTTTGGGAACTCTTCAAGGATCAGTTCGCCCGCGTCGTTGATCGGGGCGACGCGAAGTCGAGCACCTTTCTCTTCACAAAGGATCTGCCACGGAACGATGTTCGAGTGATGCTCCATTGCGGTGATCAGTACCTCGTCTCCCGACACAACGTTCGCACGGCCATAGCTGGCGGCGACAAGGTTAATGGCTTCTGTGGTTCCTCGAGTAAAAATGATTTCTTTTGGCGCGGCGGCGTTGATGAAATGCTGGGCTTTGACACGCGCCTCTTCATACTGTTGCGTCGCCCGCTCACTCAGGAGGTGCACGCCGCGATGGATGTTCGAATTGTCCGTCGAGTAATAGCGCGTCATCGCATCTATCACTGCGGTGGGCTTTTGGCTGGTTGCGGCGTTGTCCAAATAGACCAGCGGCTTGCCGTACACAAGCTGCTTCAGGATCGGAAAGTCTTCTCTGATACTGTCCGCCTCGAAGGAGAGCACCCTGGTAGGTTCCTCTGAAGCTAAGATCCCGCCTTTCGCCTTCATGGTTCCTCCAATTGCGCGTGTCCGCCTGACAAGCGAGCGAGCAGCGCGCATTCAAGCCGCACGCGAACTGCATCAACCTTCATCCTGTTGAGCACGTCGTTCGCAAAGCCATAGGTAAGAACTGTTCGTGCCTCGTTTACACCGATCCCTCGCGCACGCAGATAATAGACCGAGTCCTCATCCAAATGACCGATACTCGTTCCGTGAGTGCATTTCACGTCGTCGGCATTGATCTCGAGCTGGGGCTTGCTGTTAATCGTAGCGCCTTCCGAGAGAAGCAGGTTCTTGTTACTCTGCCGAGCATCAGTCTTCTGTGCGTCTTTGCGAACAACGATGCTGCCGTTGAAGACTGCGGACGATCGGTCATCGAGTATTCCTTTGTAAAGCTCCCTGCTGCTGCAGTGCGGCTTGATGTGATCAATGACCGTGTGATTGTCCACGTGCTGTTTGTTAGAGGCAATGTAGAGCCCGTTCAGCGTGCAGTCTGCGCCTTCACCGTTGAGCGCTACATTCACATCGTTGCGAACGAGCGCACCCCCAAAGGAGATCGAGTGCGAGGTGAAGCTGCTCGAGCGAGCCTGGCTGACCTGAACAGTCGAGACATGAAAAGCCTCTGCATTCTCAGCCTCGAGTTTAGAAAGCTCGACCACACTGTTTTCACCGGCGATGATTTCAGTCACAGCGTTGGTGAAATAAGGGCCCTCTCCCAACGCGAGGTACTCCTCGATGATGTGGGCCTGGCTGTCGGCACCAACGATGATCAAGCTACGTGGATGCGAAGCGGTTGGCTCGTCAGCCGTCGAAACAAACAGAATGTAAATGGGTTCGTCCGTTGTCACGCCTTGCGGGATCTCAATGAATGCGCCGTCTTCCAAAAAGGCAGTGTTCAGAGCTACGAACGCCTGATGCTGGTAGGGTGCGTGCTTTGCCAGATGTTCCTTTACGCTTGGCGTGTTTTGCTTAATAGCTGACGCCAGACTGCCGACCATCAGACGCTCGGGAAGGTCAGGCGAGGACAATTGAGGACTATAGTGACCATTGATGAAGACGATTCTGCTGCAGCAATCGCTAAACGCCGAATGGGCGAGCGGCAGTTCTGCCAGGCGTTCTTCGGCTAATCCATCCCATCTGAGCTCGGCGGCTTGAAACGGAATCCTCGCAATAGGAGCGACACTTGTATACTTCCATTCCTCGAGCCTGGTCGTGGGGAAGCCGAGCTCGGCGAAACGTCCGATCGCATCTTTGCGGATCTTATTTAACCACGCGTCTCCATCGCGCCCCAGCTTTTCTTGCAACCGGGCAAAGTGTGATAGAAAGATGCTTGGTGTCTCCTTAACAGCAGTCATCGGACAGACACCCCTGACTTGGCCGGCTCAGCACTTTCCTCGAGCCAAGCGTATCCTTTCTGCTCGAGCTCGTGCGCGAGCTCCTTTCCTCCGGACTTGACAATACGTCCGTCCGCCAACACGTGCACAAAGTCAGGGACGACGTAACTCAACAGCCTTTGATAATGAGTGACGAGGATGATCGCTCGCTCGGGACTGCGCAGTCTGTTGATCCCGTCCGCAACCGTACGGAGGGCGTCGATGTCCAGTCCGGAGTCGGTCTCGTCGAGAATTGCGAGCTTGGGCTCGAGCACCGCCATCTGAAATATCTCATTGCGTTTCTTCTCGCCCCCTGAGAAGCCTTCGTTCACCGGACGATTCATAAGAGTCTCGTCCATCTCGAGCAGCTTCATCTTCTCGCGCACCACGTTGAGGAAGTCCATCGCATCGAGCTCGTCGAGCCCGCGATGCTTCCGGATCGCGTTCAGAGCGGCCCTGAGAAAATACATGTTGCTCACCCCCGCGATCTCGACTGGATACTGAAAAGCGAGGAATACACCTTCGCGCGCGCGCTGTTCCGGAAGCATCGCGAGCAGGTCCTTGCCTTCATAGACTACTTCGCCGCGGGTTACCTCATAGCCCTCCCGGCCTGCGAGGATATGAGCAAGGGTGCTCTTGCCCGACCCATTCGGGCCCATGATTGCGTGCACTTCTCCAGGGTTCACCTCGAGATTAATGCCCCTCAGGATTTCGTTTTTATCAACGCTTGCGTGTAGGTTGTTGACTTCGAGCATTTTATTTTCCCCAACGAAGGATTTCAGATTGCAGATTTCAGATTGCAGATTTGAGATTGCGGTAATTACAGATTGCGGGTAATTGCGGATTTCAGTTTTCTGAATTCCCGGAGTAGTCTCTCAACCCGCAATCTGAAATCCCAATCTGCAATCTGAAGTCTGAGATCTGAAATCTGCAATCTGCAATCTGCAATTCCCTTCCTCACCCAACGCTTCCCTCGAGACTGACGCCGAGCAGCTTCTGGGCCTCCACTGCGAACTCCATCGGCAGCTCGCGGAAGACCTGTTTGCAGAATCCATTGACGATCATACTGATGGCATCCTCCATCGACAGTCCTCGCTGCCGGAAGTAGAAGATTTGATCCTCACCTATCTTCGAAGTAGTAGCCTCGTGCTCGACCTGCGCCGTCGAGTTCTTAACCTCGAGATAAGGGAATGTGTGCGCTCCGCATTTGTCGCCAAGCAGCAACGAATCGCACTGTGAGTAGTTACGCGCACCGGTTGCGTCCTTCAGAATCTTCACCATTCCGCGATAAGTGTTCTGACCATGGCCCGCAGAGATTCCCTTAGACACGATTGTGCTGCGGGTGTTCTTGCCGATGTGGATCATCTTGGTGCCGGTGTCAGCTTGCTGGAAGTTGTTGGTCAACGCTACGGAGTAGAACTCCCCGACCGAGTTGTCCCCCTGCAGAATGCAGCTCGGATACTTCCAGGTTATGGCAGAGCCGGTTTCGACTTGCGTCCACGAAATCTTTGAATTCTTGCCGAGACATTTGCCACGCTTGGTGACGAAGTTGTAGATACCGCCCTTACCTTCTTTGTCACCTGGATACCAATTCTGCACGGTCGAGTACTTAATCGTCGCGTCGTCGTGCGCGATCAGCTCGACTACCGCCGCGTGAAGCTGGTTTTCGTCGCGCATCGGAGCGGTGCAGCCCTCGAGGTAGCTCACGTAGCTGCCCTCCTCGGCGATGATCAATGTGCGCTCGAACTGGCCGGTGTTCTTGGCATTGATGCGAAAGTAAGTAGACAGCTCCATCGGGCATCGCACGCCTTTGGGTATGTAGCAGAACGAGCCGTCGGTGAAGACAGCAGCGTTCAGCGCAGCAAAAAAATTGTCGGTGTAAGGCACGACCGATCCAAGATACTTCTTGACCAGGTCGGGATGCTGCTGAACGGCGTCGGAGAACGAACAGAAGATTATTCCAAGCTCTCCGAGTTTCTCCCTGAATGTGGTTGCGACCGAAACGCTATCGAACACCGCATCAATCGCAACCCCGCTCAGGATCTCGCGTTCTCTAAGCGGTATGCCCAGCTTCTCATAAGTCCTGAGCAATTCCGGATCGACTTCGTCCAGACTCTTCGGTCCATCCTTTTTAGTCTTTGGAGCAGAGTAGTAGACAATGTTCTGGTAATCGATCGGTGGATAATGAACGTTCGCCCAGGTCGGTTCCGCGTCTGATTCCTCAAGCGTTAACCAATGGCGATAAGCGCTCAAGCGCCACTCGAGCATGAATTCTGGTTCATTCTTCTTGGCTGATATCAGCCGAATCGTGTCCTCGTTCAATCCGGAGGGCACCGCATCAGCCTCGATTTCGGTTACGAATCCCCACTTGTAGTCGCTGTTGACTAGCGCTTCGATGGTGTCGATCTCTGTGCTCATCAGTTTCTCCAGTGTGTCCCTTGAACTCTGTCATTCAACGGCCCATTAACATATTAGGAAATCTGTACTTTGAAGTCAAGATTGGGAAGAGTACGAGGCGCAGCTGTAAGGCTTATCATTTTGCAAGTTAGTGTCACAATCGGGTACATGACCGTTTCACTCAACAATCAACTTGACTTAATCAGTCAGGTATCCTAAAGTCTCAATTCCGCCCCTCTAGAGGTTGCGGTTTGCTTCTTCGAGGTGTTATGCAGGTTTCATCGAAAGGCAAATACTCAGTGCGCGCGGTGCTCGACATCGCTCAGCACTCAGATGGGACTCCGGTGCCTCTGGCAGCGATCTCGCAGCGAGAGGGAATATCGCTGATGTTTCTCGAGCAGCTGTTTCAGCCACTCCGCAAGGGAAACATAGTCAAAAGCGTGCGCGGATCGCATGGCGGCTACGTTCTCGCCCGCGATCCGTCGGAGATAACAATTGGCGAGATCGTTCGTCTGATCGAGTCGCCGCTCTACACGAGCTCATGTTTCAGCAAAGCAGAGTCGGTCGATGACTGCAGGATATCGAGCAGTTGCGTCAGCGGCGCGATTTGGAAACAACTGGCCGAGCATGTGGATAACTTTCTGGATTCGATTACGGTCGCCGATCTCTCAAACAAGGCGAAACCCGAAATCGTCTACGGGCTAAGAGTGAAATCGAAACGAATCCTGGCAGATCGAAGTATGACCGTCGAAAGTCCCGAACCGGAAACGGCTGAGGTCGCTTAGGGCCGGGAGTTCGTAGTTCGGCCTTCAGGCGGAAGTTTGTAGCACTTCGCCGGAGACTAACATACTAACTTCCGCCTGAAGGCCGAACTACGAACTTTCTTTCGAGGAGATTCGAGGAGAATAGAATGGCATTGAAGCTCCCTATTTATATGGACTATCACGCGACGACGCCGTGTGATCCGCGCGTATTTGAGACGATGCGTCCTTACTTCACCGAGGTATTCGGAAACGCAGCAAGCCGCAATCATCAGTTCGGATGGGAAGCCGAGGAAGCAATCGAGAACGCGCGTAAACAAGCAGCTGATTTGATCGGCGCTTCTTCGAAGGAGATCGTATTCACCAGCGGCGCGACTGAGTCTGACAACCTGGCGATCAAGGGCGTCGCCGAGATGTACTACGAGCGCGGCGACCACATCATAACCGCAGTCACCGAACATAAGGCGGTGCTGGACAGTTGCAAGAAGCTCGAGAAGCGCGGCTTCAGGGTGACGTATCTTCCGGTCGGAAGCGATGGACTGATCTCTGCGGATGACATCAAGAATGCGATCACTGACAAGACGATCCTCGTCACGATCATGATGGCCAACAATGAAATCGGTGTCATTCAGCCGATCGCTGAGATCGGCAAGGTATGTAAAGAGAAGGGTGTGGTGTTTCACACCGACGCGACTCAAGCCATCGGCAAAGTCCCCTTCAACGTCAGCGAACTGAACGTCGACCTGGCGTCGTTTTCAGCTCACAAGATCTACGGGCCGAAGGGCGTCGGAGGCCTATACGTTCGCCGGAAGAACCCGCGAGTGGTGCTGGTGCCGATGATGGACGGCGGCGGCCACGAGCGTGGAATGCGAAGCGGCACTCTGAACGTAACCGGGATAGTCGGGCTGGGAAAAGCATGCGAGATCGCAAAGCAAGAGATGCCCGTCGAGAACGAGCGGGTTTTCAGCCTGCGAGAGAAGCTGCGCAAAGGGATCATGGACGAGATTCCCGACGTCTACGTCAACGGTCATCCGACCGAACGCCTGCCCGGCAACCTCAACGTTTCGTTCGCATATGTTGAAGGCGAATCGCTGTTGATGGGGATAAACGACATCGCTGTGTCGTCAGGCTCTGCCTGCACCTCGGCAAGTCTCGAACCGAGTTATGTGCTGAAGGCGCTCGGCGTCGGCGAAGAGCTTGCGCACAGCTCTATTCGATTCGGACTCGGTCGATTCAACACAGAAGAAGAGGTCGACTATACGATCGGGCGAGTGAACGAAGCCGTGAACAGATTACGGGAGCTTTCACCGCTGTGGGAAATGGTCCAGGAGGGCGTCGACCTCAGCAAGGTTCAGTGGGCTGGCGAATAAGAACGAACTTAACAGTACGAGAGGACGGACAAACGAATGGCATACTCGGACAAAGTTATTGACCATTACAACAATCCGCGCAATGTCGGAAGCTTTGACAAGAAGGATCCCAGCGTTGGTACCGGGCTTGTCGGCGCGCCCGAGTGTGGCGACGTGATGAAGCTTCAGATCAAGATCAATCCCGATACGCAGATCATCGAGGACGCGAAGTTCAAGACGTTCGGCTGCGGCTCGGCCATCGCAAGCTCGAGCCTGGCGACCGAATGGCTCAAGGGACGCTCGGTGGATGATGCACTGGCGATCAAGAACACGGCGATCGTAAAGGAGCTGAACCTCCCGCCGGTCAAGATTCATTGCTCGGTTCTTGCTGAGGACGCAATCAAGGCGGCGGTCCGTGATTATCAGCAGAAGCAGACGACCGAGGAACCGAAAGCGGAAGAAGCCGCCGTCAACGCGTGAGCGATATGATTGAACTGACTTCAAAGGCTGTTGCGAAGGTACGCGAGATCATGCACGATCAGGGCATCGCCGAGGGCGGTCTGAGAGTTGGCGTGAAGGGTGGAGGCTGTTCGGGGATGAGCTACAACCTGGCGATCGATACCGAAGAGCGACCGGGCGATAAGGTCTTCGAGAAGGACGGCGTGAAGGTATTTGTCGATCTGAAGAGCTTTCTATTTCTCGACGGTTCGACACTTGATTATAAGGACGAGGGGTTGATGCAAAGAGGTTTCACCTTCCTCAATCCCAAGTCATCAGGCACGTGCGGCTGCGGCGAATCGTTTGCGGTTTAGCTTGTACGGGCCTCCCTCGGTGGGCGGCCCCTCCCGAAGTATGCTAGAAGCCCAAGAAGGGGCGCCCACCGAGCGACGCGGTACAAGTCGCCAACACAGGCCCTCACGCTGAACACCACTTTTGGATAGAGATTGATGGTTGGGCGCCGTAGCGACTCAACCATCTTTTTGTTGACGGGAATGTCAACGCTCAGGCAGGCAGAGAGGCGAAGACGCAGAGTTAGAATGGCTGAAGCTGCAACCAACAACGAACGAGGTTCTCAGGGCTTATGCCAACACTGCGGGGCCCAACCCGCCGGCGCGCACTTTTGCCCTGTGTGCGGCAAGATTCAAGCAGTCGCCGAGGACTCGGATCATTTCAGCTTCTTGGGTTTACCGAGAAAACTGCTCATCGATGAATCCGAGTTGGAGAAGACGTTCTATGCGCTTAGCCGGCAGTTCCACCCCGACTACTTCATGAGCGCGAGCGAACCTGAACGACAAGCAAGTATGGAGCGCTCGTCGATGCTAAACGACGCGTATCGCACATTGCGTGATAGGATCGCGCGCGTCACCTATCTGCTGACGCTTGAAGGCTACAAAGAAGCGGAGAAGAAAGCGCCGCCTGATCTGTTGGAAGAGGTCTTCGAGTTAAACATGCAGGTTGAAGAGTTGAAGGCTGCGAAAAAGATGGGCGATGAAGAAGAGGTAGCTGACGCCCGATCGTCGCTCGGAGAAGCGCTCGACGGTTTGCGGAAAAAGTTGGCCGGCATCGACGACCGCCTTCTCGCGCTCTTTGAGGACTGGGATTCTGCCCAGGATCGTATCGCTGGCAAGGTCGAGAAGAAGCCGTTGCTCGATCGAATGAGTGAGTTGCTCTCGCATCGATCATATGTCCGTCATCTCGTTCGTGGCATCCAGGAGGAACTCTGATTAATGCCGGTCATTGAACTCAGCTTGAGCGGCCGCCCAAAGTCTGCCCGTGTAGTCGGCATAGACCTCGGCACCACCAATAGCCTCGTCGCTTATATGAGCGATACTGGGCCCGAGGTTATTCGGGACGAATCTGGCAACGGCCTCGTACCGTCGATTGTTTATTACGACCACGAGGAGGACCGCTTGCTCGTCGGAGAGGAAGCTCGCGAGAGGCTTATCACCGAACCGCGCAAGGCGATCTATTCTGTAAAGCGATTCATGGGAAAAGGCAGCGCGGACGTCCGAGAAGATCTCAGCCTTGTTCCGTTTCAAATCGCACCCGGTAGCGAACAGGTTATTGGGTTTCAGATGGGCGATCGCGTCTTTACCCCGCCGGAGATTTCCGCATTCATACTGCGTGATCTAAAAAGGCGCGCCTCGCAATTCTTCGGCGAAGAAGTTTCTCAGGCTGTCATAACTGTTCCGGCTTACTTCAACGACGCTCAACGGCAGGCTACAAAAGACGCGGGCCATCTGGCTGGGCTTGAAGTGCTGCGGATCGTGAATGAACCCACCGCGGCTTCGCTTGCGTACGGCATCGACAAAAAAGACGAGGCCATCGTCGCCGTCTACGACCTTGGCGGCGGCACTTTCGACATTTCGATACTGAAGCTCAAAGACGGGATATTCGAGGTGCTCGCGACCAACGGTGACACACATCTGGGTGGCGATGATATCGACAATCGGCTCATAACGCTGATCGTCGATGAGCTCGAACGGGGCTCCGGCAAGAACGTCGCTCACGATCCGGCTGTTTTTCAAGCGGTTCGCAAGTTGGTCATTCAAGCCAAACACGAGCTGTCAGTACGCGACCATGCGTTACTCGAGATGTATAGCCCCGCTGAGCCCGGAGGCGGATACAAGCGCGAGATCACTCGTGATGAATTCGACAGCTTAATCACTGACTTGGTTGAGCGCACGCTTGGTCCCTGTAAGCAAGCGCTGAAAGACGCGAACCTCAATCCCGACCAGATCGATGAAGTCGTTATGGTAGGCGGCTCGACCCGCATCCCGCTGGTGCGCAGCAAAGTGAAAGAGTTATTTGAGCGCGAGCCGCACATCGAGCTCAATCCCGACGAGGTCGTCGCGCTTGGGGCCGCCATTCAAGCCGACGTGCTCGCAGGCGGGCGAAGGGATTTGCTCTTGCTTGACGTCACTCCGTTGAGCCTCGGGATCGAGACGATGGGAGGAGTCGTGGCCAGAATAATCAATCGCAACTCGACGATCCCCGCTTCGGCGGCGGAGATGTTCACGACCTGGGTCGACAATCAAACCGGCATCGACGTTCACGTCCTTCAAGGTGAACGCGAGTTGGTAGAAGATTGCCGAAGCCTGGCGAGGTTCACTCTGAAGGGCATACCGCCCCAGCCAGCCGGGCTCCCTCGAATCGAGGTGAGGTTCCTGATCGACGCTAACGGCATTTTGACTGTCAGCGCGCGCGACTTGCGAACCGGTCAACAACACTCGATCGAGGTGAAGCCCTCGTACGGGTTGACCGATGAACAGATCGAGAAGATGTTGATCGACTCGTTCGAATTCGCCGAAGAGGATGTTCGCAAACGCCAGCTCATCGAAGCTCGAAACGAGGCCGAGACAGTCGTGCGAGCGACGGAGAAAGCGCTTGCAGAGCACGCCCAGGGGTTGATCGACGACGAGGAGCGCACGGGCATTCGCCGCGCTCTCGACGATCTTCGCCAGGCCGTCGGTGGAGACGACCACCAACTGATACGCGAGCGAATCAAGGCGCTGGACGACGCCTCGCGGCATCTGGCAGAGATTATCATGGACAGCGCGCTGGTATCGGCGCTCAAGGACCGCAAGGCATCCGAGGTGGCAGAGGGGTGAGCATGGAAGTGAGAGAAGCAAGCAGCAGCGCGATCGCCGAAGAGGTCGCCGGCACCGAAACGAGGACCTGCAGAGTAACGTTCCTCCGCTCGAACAGCGAGCCGGTGACCGTCGAGTACGAGCCGGGAGTGACGCCATATCACGAGCACGGCAAGGAAGGGTCTTTGTTGGACATCGCGCTGAATTTCGGCGTTAACCTCGAGCACTCGTGCGGGGGCAATTGCGCGTGTACGACGTGTCACGTGATAGTCAAACAGGGCGAGGAGAATCTCACCGAAATGGATGAAGATGAAGAGGACCGGCTCTACATGGCCGACGGCTTGACGCTGCATTCAAGGCTTGGCTGCCAGTGCGTTGTGACCGGCGATATTACGGTTGAGATACCCGACGTGCTGGATTTCATACGACACGGATCCGGCTCCTGATGACGTCTGTGGGGGACGTTACGATTCATTTGGGACGAGGATTGGGAGGTACCAGATGAGAATCCCGGTAATCAGTGGATTGATAGATCGACGCATCCTCGTCAATTACAAAGTTGACCCCGATGTACTGCAAAAACTCCTGCCTCAACGCTTTCGGCCAAAGATAGTAGATAACGTGGGGATCGCAGGAATCTGCCTGATTCGCCTGAAGCACATCAGACCGTCCGGGTTCCCCGGGGCCGTTGGGGTCTCCTCGGAAAACGCGGCACACCGAATCGCAATCGAGTGGGATGAAGACGGCCAGTCGCGCCAGGGCGTGTACATCCCAAGACGAGACACGTCATCGCGCTTGAACACGCTTCTGGGAGGCCGGGTGTTTCCAGTGATTCAACATCACGCGAGTTTCGATGTAAACGAGCACCACAACCGCTACCGAATCATCATCGACAGCGACGACGGCGAGACGCATGTGGCGGTCGAGGCTGAGCTAGCTTCGTCACTGCCGGCAGCCTCGGTGTTCGGCTCGATCGAGGCGGCTTCCGCATTTTTTGAGCACGGCGCCGTTGGCTATTCGCCGGTTGATTCGAGAGAGCTGCATGGCCTCGAGTTGCGTAGCTTCAATTGGAAAGTGGAGCCGCTGGCAGTCACGAGGGTGGAGTCCAGCTTCTTCGGTGATCAGCGGGTTTTTCCCCCGGGCACGGTCGAATTTGACTGCGCTTTGTTGATGCGCGGGATCGCTCACGAGTGGCACGCTCAACAATCTTTTCAAGTTGCGTGATGATAGAGGATGACTCCGGCGGCGAAACCGCGACGACGAACGTCGCCGCAAGCTGAGGCTTGAAGCCTTTTCGATTTACCGAATTCAGCGTGGAGGAAGGATGCCCGAAGTAAATTGGACCGATACAGAAGAGATCGCCATCAGGCTCCTGGAAGCTCACCCGGATGTCGATCCGCTCACCGTGCGCTTCACTGACTTGCACCGGTGGGTGATGGAACTCGAGGGGTTCGCCGGCGATGCCAAGGAGTCGAACGAGAAGAAACTCGAAGCGATTCAGATGGCCTGGTACGAGGAGTGGCAAGAGGAGCACGGGTAGTCAGTAGTCCGTAGTCCTTAGTTCGGCTGCAGGTTATCGTCCGATTAAGGAAGTGAGAATGAAGTTCTTTATTGCATTGACGGTATTGTTCCTCTTCTATGCATCCGCTCACGCGCAATTGAAAGCCAATCACTCGGCTGGGGCCGGTTCGATCTGCATAGCGCCGCCCGGTCGGCCGACGACCGGCGAAAAGAATCTTGCCAATCCAGCCGGCGGTAATACAATCTCAACTTATTCGATACAGGTTGATAAAATGTCGACGGTGGTTGCGTCTAATGATCGGCCGGTTAGAATCTCGTCTATCTCAACTATGAGAAAACATCTCGTGAAGATTATTGGCGATAGAAAAGTCATTCAGTCGTTTTGGTTGAATTTCGGCAAATTCAAAACAAGAGACCTTTGTCTCTTCTTCAATTCTCTTTATGAAACGTGGTCTCTCTGGGACGGCAAAGAAGGTCGTGCAATATGCACGTGCAAGTGATTGCACATGCCTCCGGCAAAATTTGCTATGAAGGTATACCTGGACAACAGCGCGACGACTGGAATGGCGGCCGAGGTCATCGAAGCCATGTTGCCCTATTTCTCAGACGAGATGGGGAACGCGCAGTCGGTACACTCGTTCGGGCAGCGGGCGAAGGCGGCTGTCGAAAAGGCTCGCCGTGAAGTTGCCGCCCTGATCAATGCTGCGCCAGCCGAAATAGTTTTTGTATCCGGGGGCACTGAGGCCGACAACCTCGCCGTACGAGGAATCGCCGAAGCGCATCGCGACTACGGCCGCCACATCATCACCACCAGCATCGAACATCCGGCGGTGCTGGCGACCTGCGAGTCGCTGGAGAGCGCCGGCTACCGCGTCACTTATCTTCCGGTATCGCGCAGCGGACTCGTCTGCATAAGAGATGTGCGCAAGGCTATCAGCGACGACACGATTTTGATTTCGGTGATGCTCGCCAACAACGAGACCGGAACGATTCAGCCCATCGAAGAGATCGCCGGCGTAGTCGCCAAGGCTCGGGCGCGCAGTTTGGATCACTTGCACTTTCACACCGATGCAGTTCAAGCAATCGGCAAGATCTCGGTCGACGTCCACCGATTGGGAATTGATCTGCTGTCGCTGTCGGGTCACAAGATTCATGGGCCGAAGGGCATCGGCGCCTTGTACGTTCGCAAGGGTACGCGTCTGACGAAACTGCTGTACGGTGGGCATCACGAGCGCGATCGAAGAGCCGGAACGGAAAACGTACCTGGCATCGTCGGTCTGGGGAAAGCGGCTGAGCTGGCGCGTACTCAACTCGATGAACGCATCAACCGGATGCGCGACCTTAGAG
>DATLWF010000321.1:0-6265 GCA_035576605.1 Blastocatellia bacterium
GCGCGAGAATTTAAAACCGAAAACAATTGAAAATTGAAAATTGAAAATTGCAAATTGAAAATTGCAGAGTGAAAATTGCAAGTTGCAGATTTGAGAGCCCGTCGGTTAGCGCGACTTGCGATCTTCGATTCTCAATTTCGAGTCTTAGAGTTTTTCACTTTGCAATTTGCAATTTGCAATTTGCAATTTTGCAATTTCCAATTTTCCCTTTGCAATTTTCAATTTCCAATGGGATCCCAAAGCGAAGTGGCCCACACCCACATGACAGACAGCCTTCTCGATCCTGCCTTCCTGAGAAAGCTCGAACGCCTCAGGATACAAGCGCGCCGCGCGTTTCCAGGGACTATGCGTGGCGAACGCCGATCTACCCGCCGAGGCGCGTCTGTCGAGTTCAGAGACTTCAGAAAATACGAAGCGGGCGATGATTTCCGTCATGTCGATTGGAGCATTTTTGCACGGCTCGAACGGCTGATGCTTCGCCAGTTTGTCGAAGAAGAAGACATAAGAATCGAAATCCTGATCGACCAGAGCCGCTCGATGCGCTTCGGTCAGCCGCTCACCAAGTTTGATTTCGCTCGTCGAGCGGCCGCGGCGCTTGCGTTCCTCGCGGTCAACAGCCTCGATCGTGTCGGCATAATGACTTTCGATTCAGACTTGAGATCGCGCATCCGAGCGCTGCGAGGCCGCGGTCACCTCCACTCGGTGCTCTCGTTTCTTGAGAAGCTCTCACACGACATGGCGGATACTGAATCAAGTGAAGGCGGCTCGACTGAAGACCGAGGCCAACCTGCCCCCCGGACTAGCGTTGCCCTGCCGGGTGTCTCGCAAGCAGTCACCAGCCTCAGCGCAGTCATCAGAAGATATCAGCGATCCAACGTCAGGCCCGGCGTTCTGTTTGTGATCTCAGACTTTATGGACGCCGGCGACTTTCGAATAGAGATGAAGCTGCTTGCACATCGAGGCTACGACCTGAACTTGATTCAGGTGCTCGCGCCCGAAGAGCTACAGCCACAACTGAGAGGCGATCTTATGCTTGTGGATTCAGAGAGTGGCGCGGCGCGAGAGGTTACCGTCAACGAGCGCATGCTTGGGGCCTATCGCTCGGCGCTTGATTTGTACACAACGTCGCTTGAGTCATTCTGCCGGAGTGCGGGCATCGGATACACGATGGTCACCGCCGACGTTTCGTTTGAAGACTTGCTGTTGAAGCGGCTGGTCGAGGGCAGAATGGCTGAGTGACGACTCGGACCGGCAGATCGTTTCTGGCATGCCCATTGACAAAAAGGGAGGGCGCCCAGTTCACTGGACCCCTCCCTATCATCTTCTTCAGATCGAGTAACGGCCAAGAGCCGCCGCCTTATGGAAACGGACTTTACTGCTTCGGACCGATTACGGGACCGTCTCCAATGACGAAGTACCCCGGAGGCGCAGTCCCGTTTTGTTCACAGTACGCCCGTGCCGCGGCCGCCTGTGCAGCCACGCTCGCGACCGAGGGCTTTGACTGATCGAGCGTCACCGTTACCGTGCGACAGCATCGCGACACATTGCCGGCGGCGTCAGTGGCAGTGACAATGATTAGATAGACACGTCCATCCCCGTTTCCCTTGCGTTCTGAACGCAACCGCAGGGTCCCCAGGGCAATGTCCTTAGCGTCAGGCGAGAAGGTGCCATCGCCTGTAGCTTCCTCGTCGTTCTCGTCTCCAAACACCGCAACGGAAATAGTGGTGCCTGGGCAATTGTCAGTCGCCGATGCAGAGAGGCCCACATTGACCAGGTCGTGTAGCGGGGGCCAGAGCGTCGTAGTCGAGACGTTGCACGTGACCACAGGTGGTTGAACGTCGTTGACGGTTACCGTGAAAGTGCAACTAGACCCTTGCGTCGTGCTGCAGCTTACGGTCGTAGTGCCGACTGGGAAGAAGGAACCCGCAGCCGGTGAGCAGGCGACGAGACCGCATGTGCCGGTCGTAGTCGGAGCTGGATAGTTGACGATCGCGCCGCACTGGTTTGTATCGTTCGGCTGAGTGATGTTGCTCGGGCAAACGATCGAGCAGGGAACGCACTGTCCCCCGCCGTCAGTCGTACAGATTAGTCCCGAGACAGTGACGGTGTAGCCCGAACAACCACCCTGGTTGTGATTGATCTCCTGAACACAGACCACGAGCGTCCCATTAGCCGGCACGTTAACCGCGAACGAAATGGGCACGCCTACCGTGGCTGGGCTGCCGCCCGGGTCGCCGAGATAATTCGTGCACAAATTACTCGGGTTGAAGCTTCCCAGGTAGGCGACGGGAATGACCGGGTTAGTGGTCGTATTGCAGTTTGCGGTGAACGTGATGGTCGCGCAGGCCGCCGTCGGACCGTTGACGAAATTGTGGTTGTGGAACTTACGCGTAGTGTTGGCATTGGGGGCCGGGTCTATCGCTCCCGGACAAGCCTTGACTGCATTGCAAGCGCTGGTGACAGCGTTGCGTCCAAGGCGCGACACCGCGTCGGCGTCGCCTGCTGTAATACTTCCAGTTTGTGTCGCTGGGGGGCACTGACAACTGGGCAGCGAGAAATTCAGCGTGTTCGGGCTGCCGCCGCCGGTATACGACACTGTCAGTGTGAAATTGATTGCTGTCCCGCACACGAAGGCGGGCGACGTGCTGACAGAGAACGGGACTACATTTGTCGAACTGGCATTTTCCGCAGTGTTCGGATAAGGCGAGTTCGGCTGAGTAATTGTTACTCCTGGAGTTGTGGTAGAGAGGACTGCCGACACGCCTGTGGCCGTAAGGCAGCCGTCATTCTTGATCGTAACATTCAGGTTGTTGCACTCGTTGAGATTGATGACGCCGTTTCCATTGCCGCCAGAGACGGCTGCAGATTGGAAAACAAACGTCGGTTGGCCCGAAAGACAGGTGTCCAGCGTTGTCGTTGATCCATTGACAATAACAGCTGTAAATGGTCCTACAGGGTTGCAAAGGTGACCCACCGCGGAGACATTCACCGAGTAAGTCCCCGGCGCCAGTTGCATCGAATAAGTGCCGTTGGCGATCGTCGCGGTTGAGAATCCGTCGGAAGGTCCGCCCGATACTTGGACCAGCGCGAATTGCAAGGGCTGGCCGGTATCGCAAGCGGTGATGGTGCCCGCTAAGGTTCCCTGCTGAGGAGCCGTGCATGACGGGAACTTAACTTTTCCGATCCTGGTTCGCCAGTTAAACGTCAAGGTTGTCGAAGTGTAGTACTCATTGGCCATCCAGAACGTACAATCGTCAGACGGATCTAGTTGCGTGGAGCTGTAATCGCCCCAACGGTTACTGGTTCCTCGCTGTACGCCGGTGCCGGCAAACAATATGCCCTCCCCCTGGAACAATCCGTTCGGCGGGTCAGTGAAAGCACGGGCGGCGTAATTGAGCGATGGGAAGTGACCGGCAGTAACACCGGAGAGGGTGTAGCCAACCAACAGATTGTCCTGGTTGTCATTGGCGGCGCTGGCCATCCAGCGGTTGTCTCCGGTTGCTCCGTTTCCGGCGCCGGGCGCGAAAGTCGCTTGCTCGGTTACCGCATATGAGCCGCCCGGAGAATTCTTCTTCAATTCAAAGTAGCGAAAAGCCGCTTGATAGTTTGCGGCACTCGTAGGAGCAACGCCGCTCACGTTCACGGTGAAGTTGGAAACCAGCGACTCGATCCCGCCTCGATTTTGGTACTGGAGCCGAAACATCAGTCGAGACCCGACCGAATCAAGCCGGTCAGTGGCGTTGTTTCCGGCAGGCGGCGGTTGCTCGATGTCGCCACGGCCGCCGGGGTCACGAGCGTCAAATGCGGCGAGTGGTAGCGGCGCCGCGTAGGTGCTCTCGGACCGCTCTACAAAGGTGGAAGCCGCATAAACGGTGGTGTTGAAATTGAAATTAAAGAGTCGTAAACCGTCCTTTGGATCACCGAAATTATCGTCGGTGAAATAGACGAACACGTTAGGCGCGCCGGCTGGCGGAGGTAAAAGGCCATCGTGATCTGAAGGAAGCATGCCAAAAATGCCTTCCGGATGAGACGCCAGGTTCAGATTGAAGTAAACGCCCCCGGCGGTTGGATCACCAACCAACATTCTATTGCGGTCGAAAGCAAAAGCGCCGGCCCCGTCGAAACCGCCTCCCATTAAGAACTGGTTGCTCGTCATGTAATACCCGTCGGGCCAAACCCCAAACTTGGGATAATCCGGAAACTCGTTGCCTGGCAGAACGAAGTCATAGAGATAGTAGGCGCCTGTCGGATCGCCCGTCTTCGAGATAGCTATCGCCTCGTGATAAGGAGGAGTAGTTTGACCAGTAAAGGCGAACTGGCTAATCAACCAGCGGTTGGCGATTCGGTCGTAGAGAACCACAGGGTCGCCACGGTCTACCATCCCTGCTAACGTGTTGAGCCCAGCAAACAGACTGCTCTGCGTGAATGCCGGACCGCGCGGAACGCCATTCTTGTCATAGACGCGAACGAGAGTATTCACCGTTTCCACAATGTCATTGGGACCAACATCCGCATTTGTATCGGGCGGAGCGCTATTCTGGACGGCGATTCCCTCAAACGTCAGTGACGGGGCGGGCAAGGCCGGCGTAGGCAAACCGGGCGGTCGCGCTTTGGCGTTGTCCTGCAGCGCTCCGTCAAAAGAAGGTTTATTGGCTATGGCGGTGCGTCCGGTTTCAGTGTTGAGTTCATTAATCTCACGGCCTTCTGTGTCCGGGGCGCCAGGATTGATGCTTCCGGCGGCTGGAAGATCCCTGGCCGGCGGGCTCTCCGCGAAACCCACCGCGTGGAACTCGACGGCGTCGACAGACTTTGATTGACTCGCTCTCGACAACCCGGTGGTAGGCTTTGCGGCCGGACTCTTCGACGGCGTCGCCTTGCCACTGGGAGCCGATTTCTGAGAAGAACGCTGAGCCTGACTTGGCAAGAACCAGGTGCCAAAGGCAAAGACCAGCAACAGGGTAATTAGAATTACTCGTGATTGATTACTCATAGGGGCTTTCTCCTGGGGGCATCGGACTACCGCTGATGCCGGGCTGAGATGCTGTCAAACAGCATCTCTCATTGGTTGCACACGGATGAAATGCGCGCTTCCACTTTTACATCAAAAGCAGACTTCTCGCGCCGTTTGATTGAAGAAATCCTCTGAAGGGATTGGCTTCAGCAGGAATCCCACTGTTCCCCTCAAGTATTGAAAGAAGGATGGCGTGACCTGATTCGGGATTTAGGCCTACAAAGAAAGATAGAGATGCTCATACGTTCGAGTCAATCGATATCGCCAACTGCCTTTGATACTTAAGAGATAGAGCGGCATCGTATTCTGATCGACAAAGTTAGTCAAGGAACAACGGAAGAAAGCCCAGAGGATGGGGTCGCAGAGCGACTTATTGCGAGGCGGCAAACAGACAACGGGATTCAGTCAAACCTCCTGTCTGTCGTTTCTGAAAGCGGACATATCGTGTGCTAATGGGGCGGACATATCATGTGCTGGCGACACTGGAAGGTGGAGATTCTTGACCGCGCCAGGACGCTCGTGTAATATCCGGTCAGGCTGAGGGCTTCTGCAAAGTTGGTGATTGACTTGCTAATTTTTTACCAACGCTAACGCAACGGGGGCCGGGAATACACTGGCAGGCGCGATGCCCCACACTTGTCGGGGATGTCAAATGCCAGCGACTTGGTCACCCACCTGTTTAAAAACAGGTTCAAAGTTAGTAGGTCACACGGCTGCGCGGTTGCCCTCCAGCGTTTTATTCGACGATCCGCGATCTTGCCGCGCCTTCGAGTATCCCGCGATCATTTTCATTTATAGGAACCGGAGCATCATCAAATCATGGCGTTTTGGAAGCGAAAGAAAGAACCTGAATTCATATCTCTCGGACTGAACCGCGCGGCCACTGCCGAGGAAGAAGCGATCGCCGCGCGACGAGACGAAGGTCCCGAGCCTGAATTCTTCGAGAAATTTGCGGAAGCCGTCGCATCGACGCGTGAAAACCTCGCAGATCGAATCGATTTGGTGATCGGCGGGCGGCGCGAGATCGATGCTGCCGTGCTGGATGAATTGGAAGAAGTGCTGATCGGGGCGGACATCGGCGCGCAGACCTCGCTCGCGATAATCGAGAAGGCCCGCCAACAGCTCAATCGCAAACAGCTCAGGGACTTCGATGAGTTGAAACGGCTGATCAAATCGGAGCTGAGGGATATCCTCGACACGGCCGAGCGCAATCGCCCGCGCGGCACCGTCGCTTCCGAGACCGAAGTGCCGCTC
>DATLWF010000322.1:0-11614 GCA_035576605.1 Blastocatellia bacterium
AGTGAACCGCCACCTTGAAGCGGTAATTCGCCGTCCTTGAAGATGTTCACTTCAAAGCCGCTGAGCATCGCAGCGGCCGAAACAAGCTCATTGATTTGACTGATCCCCGGCTCCAGCGTTTCGAAGCTGCGCGAAGGGTCCAGCGCGGCATAAGCGTGAGCGACGTTGACCTGAGCTTCAAACTGGGCGTAGTTGGTTGCGCGGCGGGTGACTATGCCTCGCGCTTCATCGAGAAGCTGAAGCGCCAGCTTCGGGCTGTCAGCTTGCATACTGCCGGCGAACTGCAACAACAGCGATAACCGTTCATCATCCGTCTGCGCCCGGTTGAGCGTTTTACGGATCTCATCCATCTTGTTCGGCGTCGAGTTCACGGCCTGCTTGAGTTCCACCGCGTGGAGCACGCTGGTTTGCGCGGTTCCATCGAGGTGCTGATTGGCTATGTCCCGGGCGCGATCGGGATTGCCTTCGTCGAGAGCTTTGGTTGCGGCCTGCTGATAGAGTCGATTCTGCATACCTTGAGGCGCAGATGCAGCCGCCGCCATCAAGCTATCCGAAGTTCCCTGTTGCATAAGATTAGCCATCTGACCAAACGCGCCGCGCGGGTCGCGATCCATGCCCATTTGAGTCAGCTTCTGGCGCACGGCGAGACTGCGATCGGGCAGATACTGGTCGATTTGCGGCTGCAAGCTTTGCAAGCCCATCAGCAACATTCGGGCGTTTGATTGCTGGATGTCCGCTTCACTCAGCGGCGCGGCCGCGGCGCCCTGGACAGGAGTGTTCGGCCTGCCGCGAAAGCCTCCCTGGCCGCCGCGCGCCGCGGTGTTTTGCGGCTGCGGCGTCGCCCTGAGCGCGGCGGTAATCGTTGCGGTCATCAAATCGCGAAAAGCCGATTCAGCCAGGAGCCGGTCGGGATTCCCTGCGACCGGTTGCGAGCCGTCACCCGATTTTGTCTCCGTGCGCGGCCCCGGGCGCAACAGGCTTAGCGACAGACGGTCGGCGTCGGGCTTCGCGAGCAGCTCCTCGGGTTGCAGTTTCTTGACCAACTGGTCTGAGAGTTTCGCCGCTGAATCAGCATCCTTGGTTTGAAGCTGAGAAAGCACTTTCGAAAGGGATGCCGGGTATTCGCCCTTATCGAGCCACCCCTGGGCGTTCTTAAGCGCCGTCTTCGGATCGTTGGCCGCAATCGCCGCCACAAGGCTTTGCTCGAGGCTGCTCTGAGAGTCTTGTCTCCTCACGCCCGGACCTGCATCGGGAGTAGCAGGCATGGTTTGTAGTAATTGATACGCGAATTCCCCGCTGTGCCGGGCCACCGTGATCAATAGTTCCTGTCGCAACTCAAGCGCGGTCCGATTCGCGTTAGCGGCGCGCCGGTCGTTTGGATCATTTCTACGCATCAACTCCGCTATTGCTGCGCCAGCTTCACCAAACAACACTCGAGCGCGCGGCTCGTCGCGATCCCAGAGCACATCTCCGGCGGAGATCTGAATGTATATGCGGTTCTCCGGCAGCTTGAGTCCCCCGGCCTCGGCGACGACCTGATCCAGCAAAAGAACTGCCTTCTTCTCAGGTGTGACCTTTTCTTTGTCCTGCTGGTCGGCCGATTGTTGTGGAGTGCCAGGGTCCTGGGCCTGAGAGGCCGGAGCGAATCCGAAAACGATTGCAAATGCGATCAGGAGCGCGGTGCCATTCTTTGCGTTCATTGTTTCTCCAAGAAAGGCTGGCAAGGCGACCACGAGGCTGATTCATTCTAACTCATCAACCGAGCAGCTATCCAGTGGGTTGCGAATGTTTGATTTTGACTTGTACAGTTTCGTGCAGTTGGCAATTGAGAGTTGATTGATCAATCGATGAAAACCTTCTCGACTTGTTTGCGCACCGGAATCGCGGTGCTCGTACCGACCACCGTGTGTTATCTGCCATCGCAGTTTGCGCACGCATCTTGCGGGATGCGCGACGACCTGCAACCGGGCCAAGTCATCGAGCGCGTTTCGTGTAAGAAGGATCCCGGCCAGAGCTACGCCTTGTATCTTCCCTCGAACTATTCGTCAACTCGTAAGTGGGCACTGCTTGCCGCGTTTGATCCGGGCGCGCGAGGGAACATTCCTGTCGAACGCTTCAAAGACGCGGCCGAGCGGTATGGCTACATTGTGTGCGGGTCCAACAACTCACGAAACGGACCCTTGCAACCATCTGCCGAAGCCGCGAAAGCAATACTTGGCGACGCCGGCGCCAGGTTTGCAATCGACGACAAGCGTGTGTACCTCACAGGCTTTTCGGGCGGCGCGCGAGCGGCCACGGCCATTGCGGCATTGCTGACAGGACAGGTAGCGGGCGTAATTGGTTGCGGCGCGGGCCTGGCGACGGGCATCAATGCCAACTCTGCGCTGCCGTTCGTATACTACGGAACCGTCGGGACCGACGACTTCAATTATCCGGAAATGAAACAACTCGATCGCACACTCGAGCAAGCGCGCACGGCTCATCACCTTGCGGTGTTCGAAGGCGGTCACGATTGGGCTCCATGCGATGAATGCGTTCGGGCGATCGAATGGATTGAGCTCCAGGCGATGAAGTCCGGTCGTCGCTCCCGAGACGATTCGTTTGTTGATCGTCTTTTCACGGCCGCACAGAATCGCGCCATCGCTCACGAATCAGCCGGTCCCGCCTTCGAGGCTTATCTGGAATATGCAGCCATCGTCGCCGACTTCAACGGCCTTAGGAACATCGCAGACCTCGAAAAGAAAACTGCGTCACTGAGGGATTCTAAGGCGGTCAAACAGGGGCTTGCGCGGGATCGCGATCAAGAAGCAGAACAACGACGACGCTCGAACGAGATCTTTCATCTTCGGGCGGATGCTCAAAAGTGGAGCAACGATCCCCCAACCCAGAAACCATTCCTTTATGATCTTAAGCAAATCCTTTCGGATCTGAAGAGAAAATCAGAAGCTAAAGAGAACTCGCCCGAACGTGCGCTTGCTCGCCGGCTCCTGAATCAATTTCTGATCACTTCGTTCGAGGAGTCGACGAGCCTTCTTCGAGCCAGGAAGTACGATCTCGCCGCTTCGAATCTGGCGGCCGATGCTGAGACGATGCCTGACAATTGGCGGCTCTTGTACAACCTCGCTTGCGCATATGCGTTGAAGGGCGATAGGCGGCGCGCGATTGACACATTGAACAAGGCGGTCCAAAAGGGCTTTGCCAACGCGGAGGAACTCGAGCGAAATGATCAGCTCGACTCGATTCGCGAAGAAGCCGGGTTCAAGAAAATTATTGAGGGATTGAAGCCCAAGCGTTGACCTTTGAGCCTCGTCATACACATTCGCAGGTTTCGCGCAAAGTCGCAAAGTCGCCGCAAAGTTCGAGAAGAGACAACATCAGGGGCGGCAACCGCGCCCTTTTGGTCCAAGCTGCGAAGGCAACAACTCATACGCGGTCGCCACCCATTCGCATAACAGCCGGCGCGTGTCGCGCGGATCGATGATCTCCTCAATCCCGAAAGCTTCGGCTGTTCGAAACGGCGAGCGCAGTTCGTTGAGGCGCTCTTCGATCTCGTGGCGCCGCGCCGCGGGATCCGGGGCCGCTTCGATCTCGCGCCGATAAGCAGCCTGCACACCGCCTTCGATCGGCAACGATCCCCAATCACCGGAAGGCCACGCATAGCGAAGGTTCAGGCCCTGCGCGTTGCCATGAGCCGCGCCGGCCACGCCAAAAACCCGTCTCAAGATTACCGACACCCACGGAACTGTCGCTTGATAGACCGCCGCCATCGCTCGCGCGCCGTACCGCGCGGTGCCGGCGCGCTCGGCCGCCGTGCCGATCAGGAAGCCCGGCTGATCGACAAAGTTCACGACCGGCAAATGAAATGTATCGCACAGATCGACGAAACGCGTCATCTTCTCACTGCCTGGCGCGTCGAGCCCGCCACCGCCCTGCTGAGGGTCGCTGCCCAACACCCCTACCGGATGGCCGTGGAGCCGCGCCAGACAGGTTACCAGCGGGCGTCCATAGTACCGGGCGATCTCAAACACCGAATCGCGGTCGAACACCAGACCGAGCAGCCGCCGCACGTCGAACCCGAGTCTCCGATTTCGCGGGATGATCGAGATCAGCTCTTCTTCACGGCGATCAGGGTCGTCGGGTGGGTCCGATCTCGGAGGAACTTGCCAGACGTTTGAAGGAAGATAGGAGAGAAAGCGCCGGATTGCGGCGAACGCCTCGTCTTCGCTATCGACCTCGTTGTCAACGGCGCCGCTTCCACGAGCGTGGATGTGCGAGCCGCCGAGTTGTTCTTTGGTCACCTTCTCGCCGACCCCACGTTCTACAACCGGCGGTCCGGCTACAAAGAGCTGGCTCGTGCCTTTGACCATCAACGAGAAATGTGAAGTGACGACTCGCACGGCGCCGAGACCGGCGACGGATCCCATGCAAGCCCCGATAACCGGCACTTCGGACATCAACGCCACTACAAGGTCCCAGGCGGGGTTGGCGGGCACGTATGTGCGCTGCATCGTCTCGAGTGTTTTGACGCTGCCGCCTCCGCCGGTTCCATCAACCAATCTGATGATGGGCAGGCGCAGCTCGCGAGCGAGTCGTTCGGCAAACCCGGCTTTGTCGCCGACTCGCGCATCTGCAGCTCCGCCGCGCACGGTGAAGTCATCGCCTGCGACGACAACCCGGCGGCCCTCGATGCGGCCCGTTCCCATCACGAAGTTCGACGGGATGAATGAGACCATCTGACCGTTTTCGTATGCGGCCTGCCCGGCAAGCGCGCCGATCTCGTGGAACGAGCCGGGATCGAGCAACCTGTCGATGCGCTCACGCACCGTTAGTTTGCCGCTTGCGTGCTGGCGTTCGACGTTCGCCGGTCCGCCCATCTGCTTCGCCAGTTCTTCTCGGCGTTTTATCTCTTCAACTTCCGGTTCCCAGGTCAACAGAGACTCTCCAATGTAGTGAATTCGTCGATCATCGAGTGGGAAGGCACGTCTGGCACCGTACCATTCTTCTGACGTCGGTTTCAAATACCACCCACGGCAGTGGGTGGATCGTTCAGGTGCGGCCTACAGGACAGGCGGCTGGCTCCTTTTGCTTTTTGGTATCTCTTTCCTCGCGCCGCGAGTGGAGAACGGGAGAGGAAAAATGAGACTCCCGAGTGCACCCCTCGGTGGGCTGTACCTCAACAAACCACCGACTTCCGTTGTGGGATTCGCGGAGGAGAAAACCGGAATCGCGAGTGCGCCCCTGTGTCGGCTGTACCTGAACAATCCACCCACTGCCGTGGGTGGGATTCCCGGAGGAGAAAACGGGAATCCCGAGTGCGCCCTTTGTAGGCTGGGCTTGAACCATCCACCCACTCCCGTGGGTGGTATTCGGGGAGCACTCACCGGTCGTTACTTAAGCGTCACCTGTTCTCATCTCTAGTGTGATGCGAACGTTGTGCTGCTTACCGTCATCTACAAGGGCGATCTCCGGCGTAGCGAGCTGCTCTCCGTCAAGCTCTATCTTCGCGATTCCGCGGCTGAGGCCCTGTGGATTCTCGACAACCAGGTTATAGGTTGCCGAACCCCGCCTGTAAATTACGTCGAACTCTCTCCAGGCTCGGGGAATGCATGGATCGATTTGCAGCCGGTCACCGCGAAGTTTGAAGCCCAGGATCCATTCAAGACCTGCCCGGTACATCCAGCTCGCCGAGCCTGTGTACCAGGTCCAGCCGCCTCGTCCCGTGTGGGGCCACCCTCCATAGACATCGGCTGCCGCAACATAAGGCTCAACTCTGTACTTGTGCAATCCCGCACGCGTCGAAGCGTGATTGATTGGATTCAACAAAGCGAACAGTTCACCGGCGCGATCGCCATCGCCCAGCATTGCGTAAGCGATCAACGTCCACAGCGCCCCGTGCGTGTACTGGCCGCCGTTCTCTCGCACCCCCGGCACATATCCCTTTACGTATCCGGGATCGAGCGCGCTCTTGTCGAATGGAGGCGTGAACAGAATCGCCAGCGCGTCACCACGCCGAATCAGATACTCTTCCACGGCGGTCATCGCATGCGCCGCGCGACGCTGATCAGCGGCCCCGGAAATCACTGCCCATGATTGCGCTATCGAATCGATGCGGCACTCTTCGTTCTGCGCTGAACCGAGAGGAGTTCCGTCATCAAAATACGCGCGTCGATACCAGTCGCCGTCCCAACCATTCTCTTCCAGCGCCTGCTTTAGTTTCTCCGCGCGCGAACGATATTTTTTGCCTCGTCGCTTTTCGTCGCGCGCATCGCAAAAGGGCGCGAACTCCAAAAGCACATTATGAAGAAACCAACCGAGCCAGACGCTTTCGCCCTTTCCGGCCACGCCGACAAGGTTCATTCCATCATTCCAGTCGCCTGAACCCATCAGCGGCAAACCGTGTTCTCCCACGGCGAGGCTTCGATCAAGCGCGCGAGCGCAATGCTCATAAAGGCTCGCGGATTCCGCGGCTGTCGATGGCTGTGTATAAGATTCACTATCTGCGGGCTCAAGAACAGGAGCCTCAATAAATGGCAATATCTCTTGCAGCACCGATTCGTCGCCTGTCACCTTCACATAGAAGCTTGTGACGAATGGAAGCCACAGCCGATCATCCGAGCAACGCGTTCGGACGCCGCGTCCGGTAGGCGGGTGCCACCAATGTTGCACGTCGCCTTCTTTGAACTGCCGCGCGGCCGCCCGCAGTATCTGATCGCGGGCAATCTGCGGCTTTGCGTAAACGAGCGAGCACACGTCCTGCAACTGGTCTCGAAACCCGTAAGCGCCGCCCGATTGATAGAAGGCCGACCGCGCCCATACGCGGCACGAGAGCGCCTGGTAGAGCAGCCAGCGATTGAGCATTATATCCATCGCCGGGTCCGGTGTTTTGACTTCTACCGTCTCCAACAAGTTATCCCAATAGACTATGACCTGCTCGATCGCTTGCTTTGCTACGGCGATCTGCTTGTACTTAGCCGCCAGAGTGCGTGCTTCTTCAACGTTCTCGCCTTCGCCCAGGATCATCGCGACTTCGCGCTCTTCGCCTGGGAGCATCTCGAGAACTGTTTGCATCGCCGCGCAGGGATCAAGTCCAGCGCCGACCCGGCCCGAGAGCCTCACACGGCCGAGCGCGGCAGGATTCGAGTGAGATCTGTTACGGCCCAGGAACTCTTTGCGGTCGCAAGTGATGGTGCGGTCAGATTCGCTGATGTCCGCGAACGCCACTCGATGCGCGAACTCGTTGTTGTACGGATTGCGGGCGAAGATCGCTCCCGTCTCGCTATCCAGTTCGGTGATGATCAAGGGAGCCATGCGGCCGCGCTCGACTCCAAGCACCCATTCGGCGTAGCTTGTAACGGAGACTCGTCGCTTTCTTTCTGTTTCATTTCGGAGACGTAGGAGAGAAACTTTCACCGGCGCATCTACCGGGCAGAACGTCAAAAGTTCTTGATAGATCCCGTGACTCGAATGCTCAAAGATCGAATATCCCTGCCCGTGTTTGATCAAATACCTTTCGCTCTCGCGTATGGGCGACGGCGTGGGCGACCACACTTCGCCAGTGTCCTCATCCCTCAGGTAAATCGCTTCGCCGGCCGGATCACTGACGGGATCGTTTGACCAGGGCGTCAAGCGATTCTCGCGGCTGTTGACCGACCAGGTGTACCCGGCGCCGGTTTCTGAAATCTGAAAACCGAAGTCCTTCGAATTCGCGATCACATTCAACCAGGGGGCAGGCGTCCACTGGCCCTCGGCCAGAAAAGTCCCGTACTCGCGGCCTCCTGGAGTGAAGCCGCCAAGTCCGTTGAAGAAACTGAGCCCCGGGTCTATGAGCGCTCCTGCTGGATATTTGCGCGAAGGCGCGCGGGCGATGAATTTAGCAGGCAGGTCGTCTTCGACAGGCCGTTGCACGAGTTGCTCTTCGAGCGGGCCGCGATCCGCAACGACCACGACTCGCGCAACCGCGTGCAGCAGAATCCGGTCAGCTTCGGGAATCAGATCCGAGCGGCGAAGAAATACACCGCCGGGCTTGTCTATCAAGGCTTGCGAGCCACTTATGCGGACAAGCCGTTGCAATTCATCCTGCAAAGATTGAGCGTAGCTGGGCGGATGATCATTCAAGACGACCAGGTCAAAGACGAGACCCTTCAAGCGCAGGTACTCGTGGCCGCGCAGGAGTTGACGCACCATGCCCAGATCACCCTCTTCGCTGATCCGCACGAGAGCAATCGGCAAGTCGCCGCTGATGCCATAAGGCCAGAGGCCCGATTGATCTCTGGTGTTGAGCGCAAGGACGTGTGAGCGCGGCCGTAACGACGGATCCGAATAGAGCAATCGCCCCGCTAGCCGCTGGAATTGATGGGCCTCATCGGCGTCCATTTGCAAGTGACGCATCTCGACCTGAGCCTTGGTCCATGCCAATCCTGATTCGCGTTCGAACGCATAAGGGTTGTGGTATTTGTCCGCGAGCCTCAGCGCGTCATCTCGCGAGTGCGCTATCCCTGTAACAAATGTGATGCGAGCAGTTTCGCTCGGAGCCAGCCGTACGCGCTGCCTGAGGGAGAAGATGGGGTCGAGCACTGCGCCGACTGTATTTGAAAGCGGGCGGCCCTCGATCACCGCCACCGGGTCGGCAGGGGTGTGACCGCGGCCCAGGAAGCGGGCGCGATCGGTTTCGTATTGCACCGCGCCGACGGTCTCACCATCCACTATGACCACGTGCATGCCCCAGACTTCTTCATCGGTCGGCGAGCGCCGGCGCCGCGTCGCGAGCAGACCGTTTTCGCTTGGGATGAATTCGGTCTGGACGAAGAGATTGCTGAAGGCCGGATGCCCGGCGTCAGCGGCTCCGGGAGCGAGCACCACTTCCATATAGCTGGTCAATTCAATGTCGCGCGAGCGATTGGTGTTATTGGTGACGCGTATGCGCCGCAGCTCGGTGTTGTCTTCAGGCGAGACGATGATCTCAGTGCGCGTGACAATTCCCGCATCGCTGCGGCGGAACTCTGCTTTGTCTTCGGCCAAAGCGACCTCGTAGGATTGCGGCTTGCCGGGGATTGGCAGATGGCCGGCGGACCAGACCGCCCCGGTGCGAAGATCGCGCAGGTAGCAGAAGGTCCCCCAGTTATCGCGTGTCACGTCTTCGCGCCATCGACTGATCGCAATCCCGCCGCAAGTCGAGTAACCGGAACCAGCCGTGGTCACGACCACAGAATAATCACCATTGGAGAGCAATTGAGTACGCGGAGTCGGCAGGTCCGCCGAGTCGTATCGCCGAGGGTCGGGCGTCGTGAGGAGTCTACGAAAGCCATCGGCCCTGACTTCTTCCGCGCGCGGTTTGACCAGGTCCACGCCGCGCGGAATACGCTCTTGCAACAGCAGCTCTGTTGCTTGCACAAGCGGCTCGGAATGAAACCGCCGTTGCATTACTTTCTCGTTCAGCAGATTGTCGAGCGCGACCAGGATCATTCCTTGATGGTGGGCCATAAATGCTTTGATGAGAACGCTCCGTTGTTCCGGTTGCAGGCGCTCTTTCGTGTAATCGATCGCTTCATAAAAGCCGTAGGAGGTGAGGGCGCCTTCGCGAACCAGCCGCCGCATGTTTTCGAGCGCCGCCCGCGGGTCGACGATTGCCGCAAGCGCGGTCGAGTAGGGAGACACAACCAGATCGTCACTCAATCCGCGCTTGAGTCCAAGACCAGGGATACCAAACGGCCCGTACTGGTAATTGAGTTGCATATCGCGGGCGTTGTACGCGGACTCCGAGACTCCCCACGGAACGCTGCGCTCGCGGCCGTACTCGATCTGGCGCGCAACTATGGCGCGGTGCGTTTGATCGAGAAGCGTGCCGGGGTAGCCGCGCATGATCAGGAGGGGCATC
The DNA here is from genome assembly GCA_035576605.1 of Blastocatellia bacterium. Taxonomy (GTDB): domain Bacteria; phylum Acidobacteriota; class Blastocatellia; order UBA7656; family UBA7656; genus Onstottus_A. The sequence goes on from DATLWF010000322.1 coordinate 9,875, forward strand.
AGGTACTCGAACATCGTAGCCGTCCAGGATATCAGCGCGCGGCTTCCATCAACCTGAGTGAGCCCGCGCCCCAGATGAAACCAGTGCTCCTGTGATACGTCTCCCTTCGCAATTGCGATGAAGCTCGCCAAACGGGCCTCTGAAGCGAGCAAGTCATAAAACGAGTTGTCGCGGCGGCCATCGGTCACGTTGTACCCGATGATGAAGACTTTTCGCTCTGCGTCATACAAGAAGCGAAAGTCCATCGCCCCGATCATATCTTCGCAGCGCCGGGCACATTCGCTATAGCGTGTAGCAAGCTCCGTCGTCGTTTGAGAGGATTGCTCCAGATGGCTCGTCAGGAGGTCGAGTCCTCTGAGCGCCTTTTGGCGCTTCTCGCTTGCAGACTGCTCGATCTTCCTGCGAAGCTCAACAAATTCCGCGCGAGCCTTGTCGCAGATGGCCGGCAGTTCGTCGAGAGTTGGAACGCGGTCAATGGAGGCGAGAATGTTCGCCCACTCGGCGGCGACCTCCTCGGAGCAGCTCACAACGGCCTGATCAATCTGCGCCGAAAAGGCGAGTGTCCACGGCGTAAGAATCGCGAGATCCCGGCGATGCTCACGCAATTGATGAATCAAAGAGCGTATCCACGAGATCAGTTGCTCGAATTGTACGCTTTCGTGTTCGTGCGAGAGAGCATTCACAATGTCTTCAATCTCAACCACTCGCCTCGAAAGAATTTGGGAAAGACCGACCCATGTCGACAACGAATTCGGTGCTTCGTTCGAGAGGCTCGCCCCGCACGCCTCAATCTCCGCGCGCAGTTGTTTGAGCGTGACCGCTCCGGTGCTTTGCCGAAGTGTCCCGATCTTTGCCGCCTCCTCTCGCATTAGTGCGACCGTATCGATCAACCCTTCAATCCCCTGCATGTTGAACACCGGCTGGTCGCCAACCTCGATGCAGACCTGTTTGAGGGCCAGCAAGTGCCCGGCAAGATTTCCGCTGTCTACAGTTGAGACATACTGCGGCGAGAGTGGTGCGAGCGTCCTGGTGTCGTACCAGTTGAGAAAGTGGCCGTTAAAACGATCGAGCTTTTCCATTGTGGCGAAAGTAAGCTCGAGGCGCTCGACCAGCTCGAGCGTGCCTACGTAACCAAAATCGCGTGCAGCCGCGGTTGACAGCAACAACAGCCCAACGTCAGTCGGTGAAGTGCGATGCGCGACGACCGGCCGGGGGTCTTCCTGGTAGTTGTCGGGGGCGAGCCAGTTGTCATCCGCTCCAACGAAAGTCTCAAAGAATTTCCAGGTGCGCCGGGCAACCAGTCGCGCGAGACGCTCGTCATCTGCTCCGAGCGCCTCGTCTTCGTCGTGCAGCTGGCGGCTAACAAGGTATGCGATCAACGGTGACGCCGCCCACATGATGAGAAACGGCGACGCGACCACGAACGCGGCGGAATTAGTGAGTGCGACAAGAAGAGCAATGCCAAGGGTAAGAAGTTCGGCAGGCCACATGAACTGCCAGAAGGCTCTCAGATCGTGCGCGCTTCCTCTCTCAGCCTCCGCTGCGGTCACCCACTCGAGCATTTTCTTCTTTGAAAGAAGCTTGCGATAGAAAGTGAGCGCAATCGCGTGAGCTTGCAAATATGCCTGATGCGCTATGACCGCAAATGAGAGCGCGAACTGTGCGGTGTTGGTTCGAACATCACCCCAGACGCTCCAGAAGTGACTGGTCCAGGGGATGCCGCGCGGGTGAAGCAGTAAT
>DATLWF010000323.1:0-3850 GCA_035576605.1 Blastocatellia bacterium
CAGTAGCATTGCTTGTCCGATGACCAGTTTGAGAATGTCTCGAGTTTGTGCGCCGACTGCCACTCGAATGCCTATTTCGTGGGTTCGTTGGGAGACCGAGTAGCTAATCACGCCGTAGATCCCGACCGCCGCCAGCAGCAACGCAACCGCTGCGAATACGCTCAACAGAACCATGTTGAAGCGACGCCGCGAGAGCGAGTCGCGAAGGTACTCGGTCATGGGTTTGAGCGCATACACCGGCAGGGTCGTGTCCAGAGATAACAGCTCCGCCCTCAAGGCTTCGGAGATCGTTCGGGGATCTGATTTCGTTCGAACGACAATCGTCAGCGACCGGTCGTATGTTTCGCCCAAAAGGCTCTGCAGATATGGGAAGTAAGCCTCGGGAGTCGGCTGTTCGTCCAGTCCGAGGTCACGGACGTTTCCAACCACGCCGACTATCAACGGAGGATCGCGAAACTGACCTTGAAGTTGTATTCGATGTCCGAGCGGGTCTTCGTCGGCGAAATGCCGGCGGGCGAATGCTTCGTTGATCACGACGACATTTGGGGTTTGTTTTGTGTCGGTCTCAGCGAAATCGCGGCCCTTCAAAAGAGGAATGTCCATCGACTCGAAGTAATGAGGAGTGACGAAGCGGCATTCAGTCAATGGCTGCTCCGGTTTTGCAATGGCCGGGCGTCCCTCGATTGTAAAGTTGTCGCTCGTGTTGCCTCCGGAGAGCGGCAGCTCGGTGATCGCGCCGGCCGATTTGACGCCCGGCGCGGCCGCCACTTGCTCGAGAAGCTGAGAATAGAAGGCCGCCACTCGACTGTCCTCCGGGTACTTGCTGCGCAACAACGTCACTCCCATCGTGAGAAGCTTGTCAGGATTGAATCCGGGATCGACACGGTTCAAAATCGCGAAACTCTTGATCATCAATCCCGCGCCGATCAACAAGACGAGTGACAACGCGATTTCTGAGACCACCAGCAAGCTGCGAAGTCGATTCCGAGCTACCCCGGCAGTCGTCCTGCCGCTCTCTTTGAGCGCATCGGTCAGATCGGGCTTTGAGACTTGCAACGCAGGCGCTAGACCGAACACCACGCCGGTAACAAGAGAAATCAACAGCGTGAAGCTCGCGACCTTTACGTCGATGCCGATCTCATGAACGCGGGGAATTGTGTCGGGGCTCAACGACACCAACGAACTGACGCCCCAGACCGCCACGAGCAACCCGGCCACGCCCCCGGCGACTGCCAATAGAATGCTCTCGGTCAGCAACTGCCGAATGATGCGCTTGCGGCTGGCTCCAAGCGCCGTTCTAACGGCGATCTCTCTTTGGCGCGCGCCCGCGCGGGCAAGCTGAAGGTTCGCAACGTTCGCACAGGCGATTAACAAGACGAATCCTACCGCTCCCAGAAGCACGAAGAGGGCTGGACCTATGTCGCCTACCACGACTTTGCTCAAAAGCTCGAGCTTGATTCCGTGCCCGGCGGTCTTCTCGGGATATTGCACGGAGAGGCGTGACGCAATCGTCGACATCTCGGCTTGCGCCTGCGGGAGCGCAACGCCGGGTTTGAGCCGGCCGACCACCCGCAGGTAATGAGGACCACGATCCAGTTTGTTTGGATCAATCGGCAGAGGCCGCCAAAGCTGTGCTTCGTTTGGAAAGCTAAAGCCGGCAGGAATCACCCCGATGATTGTGCTAGCAGCACCATTGAGCTGCACCGTCCGGCCCAACACATTTGGATCGGAACCGAACCGTCGCTGCCATAGAGACTGGCTGATTACGGCGACGCGAAAACGACCGGGTCGTGTTTCTTCTTCGGTGAATGTGCGGCCCAGCAAAGGTTTCACTCGAAACAAGGAGAATAAGTCGGGGGTTACGAGCCCCGCCGGCGTGTCCTCCGTGCTATTGCCGTCGTCGAAGAACATGTTGCCGCTCTGATAAGCAGCCAGATATTCGAACGATTGGTTCCGATCTCTCCAGTCGATGAATTCAGGAAGCGACGTCGGAGCGGTCGGCAACTGCGGCAGGGTGTCCCACAGCCATACGAGGTGGTCTGGATCATCGTAGGGCAATGGGCGGAGCAGTACCGCGTTCACCACTGTGAAGATCGCGGTGTTCGCGCCGATGCCCAACGCCAAAGCGACGACGGCGACAGCCGTGAAGCCCGGCTGCTTGAGCATCATCCGCAGCGCATATCGAATGTCTTGAATCAAGATAGTCACGCTAGCCTCCCAGCGTTCCGGGTTCAGACTCCATGTCAGATTTCAGATTCCAGATCTCAGATTCCAGATTTCAGATTCCAGATTCAAGATTCCAGATTTTTCAACGTTGACAGTCAGATACCACAAACCCAGAAACGAACCCGGAACTCTGAAATCTGAACTCGGAACTCTGAACTCTGCACTCTGGAATCTGGACTCTGGACTCTGCACTCTGAAATCTGAAGTCTGGTATCTGAAATCTGGTATCTGAAATCTGAAATCTGAACTCGAAATCCGAACCCTGAACCCTGAACCTACTCATATCTAAGCGCGATCATCGGGTCGACCTTCGTCGCTCTAAGAGCTGGCACAAAACAGGCTCCCAGAGCCACTCCTGCCAGAATGACTGAAATAACCGCGAAGGTCATCGGGTCGGTCGCACTCACGCCGAACAACAAGCTGGACATCAAGCGAGTCGTCAGCCACGCGCCTCCCAGGCCGATCGCGAGCCCGACCACCGCCAGCTTCATACCTTGCCCGATCACCATGCCGAGCACGTCCCCCTGGCGTGCGCCGAGCGCCATTCGGATTCCGATCTCGTGCGTTCGCTGAGTGACCGAATATGCCATCACCCCGTAGATGCCCACTCCTGCAAGGATCAGCGCAACCGCGGCGAAACTCCCGAGCAGCATCAGAGTCAAACGATCCGGAGCGATCGAGTCCGCGCGCAGTTGCTCCATCGTGTTTACGGCGTATACAGGCTGGTCCGGATCAATCTCGAGTACCTGCTGCCTGGCCGCGGACACGATGCCCATCGGATCGTTGGCGGTCTTGACTACTACGGTCATGCCGCCGTTGGGCAATTGGCGAAAAGGGTAGTAAGCCTGTACGCGGTTGGAGTCCTCGTTGAGCCCATCCATTTTCACCCGGCGAACGATGCCGATCACCGTGATTGGCGGGTCGTTGCGGCCGAACTTTATGTTCTTGCCGACGGCTTCTTCGCCGGGCCAATAGCGGCGTGCGAACTCTTCATCGATCAACGTAACGTGCGGGCCGTCTTTCACATCCTGCTCGGTGAAGTTGCGCCCCTTGAGTAGAGTGATGCCCATTGCCTGAAAGTAGTCGGGGGTTGCGACGCAAGCTTCGGTGAGCGGAGTATGACCCGGCTCGGGCTCGGGTTGGCCCTCGACCCTGAAGGAGGTCTGCCAGCCGTTGTTGCCCAGCGGCAGTCCCGACGAAACTCCCACGGTTTGGACGCCCGGCAGCGTTCTAATTCTTGCTGCGAGCTGCTCGTAGAAGTTGATCTTCTGCGCGTCCTCGGGATATTTCTTCGGCGGCAGCGATATGTTGAACGACAGCAGATGGTCGTAGTTGAAACCCGGGTCAACCTGCAGCAACCGATAGAAGCTCCGGATCATCAGGCCCGCGCAGACAAGCAGCACCATCGTCCCCGCGACTTCCAGGACAACCAGCCCGCTGCGAAACAGATGCCGGCTGCTGGTTGAGCCCCGACCCGCATCCTTCAGCGTTTCGTTCAAATCCGGTTTGCTTGATTGCAGCGCCGGCACAAGCCCGAAGATGATGCCGGTCAACAGCGAAACGCCGAGGGTGAATGCCAGCACTCGCCCATCGAGGTCTATTTCTTTGGCTCGCGGGATGCTGT
>DATLWF010000324.1:0-2974 GCA_035576605.1 Blastocatellia bacterium
GCCGGCCGTCCTTCAATTCGACAGCGACGATGATGCCTCGTTCGATGAGGAGTCTCCGAACCTGCGCGCCCGTTTGCACCTCACCGCCTCTTGACTTGATGAAGTCGCCCGCGCCGTCGGTATACAGGTCGCTCAACCCCACTCGCGAGATCCCGATTCTTGCGCTCTTTGAGTCGCCTCCGAAAGCTTCCTGCAAAACCACCTTCAGCATCCGCGCCGAGGCGATGTCGGGGCTTTGATTCAATGTTGCGACAACCATTGGTTGCCAGAATCGCTTCTTTATTCGGGCGGATTGGCCAAGCTCGTCGAGCCACTGATCAACGGTCAGCGCTCCCGGTGAGAGTTTGCCGTTGCCCTTGATTGCCCGGCCCAGGTTGAACGTTCGAAGTTTGTCACCGATGCTGATGCCTTTCATCCTGAGCAGCCCAGCCAGCACGTTCAGCGGGGCAGGGAGGGGAGGGCAGTCGAAGCTCGTGTAGCCTTCCGCGTCGAGAAAATCGACACGCGGCCGGGCTTGAAACTTCAGCCTGTCGAGCCTCCCGATCTTCTCAAGAAACGCGATGGTATGGTGATAACAGCCCATGAAAAGGTGTTGGCCGTTATCAACTACGTCGCCGGTCTTTGCGTCGATGAAAGAATACGCGCGGCCGCCAAGGTGATTGCGTCGCTCGAGCAGCAGCACCTCATAGCCGCGATCGCTGAGCCGTACTCCCGCGGCGAGCCCGGCGAACCCGCCCCCAATTATCACCACTCGCTTGGCCATTATTTCTTGAATTTGCTTTGGAACCAGATGCTGAGTGCGATTCGTAACCTCCGGGATTTCGACACCGCGAGGCGATTGCGAAAAACGTCGAACTGCACGGCGGGTATTTGATCGAGCAATTCCTTGTAAATCGCGCCCATGATTTCGGCAGCGAACATCGAAGGGCGATCCTGATCGGGAAGGGAACCGGCGGCTTTCTCGAAATACGAGCGCGCGCGAGCATATTCATACTTCATCAGCTCGATGAAAGGCGCGTTGTAAAGGTTCTCTCGAAGGTCGCGTTCTGAGTAACCGAATCGCTCGAAGTCCTCGACAGGAATGTAGATCCTTCCTCGCGCGGTATCCTCCTTGAGGTCGCGCAGGATGTTGGTGAGTTGCAGCGCCAGTCCGAGATTCACGGCATACTCCCGAGTGCGCGCGGACTCGTAGCCGAATATCTCGATGCAAATCAGACCCACCGTGGAGGCCGCGCGATAGCAATATTCGCGAAGGTCGGCGAAGGTTTGATAGCTGTGCCACTTCAAATCCATCTCCATCCCGTCGATCAGGTCCAGAAACGGTTGTTTGGGCAAATCGAACTCCTCGATGGAAGGGAGCAGTTGCTCGCCAAACTCGCTCGAGGGAATGCCCTGGTAAATCGCTTCGACTTCCCCGCGCCAATATTCCAGTTCCGCGTAAGGGTCGCGTCCAGTCTGGTCTTCATCGACTACGTCATCGAGCAGACGGCAGAATGCGTAGACGTCTTTGATCGCTCGCCGCTGTGCCCGCGGCAGCAGCAGGAATGAGTAGTAGAAGTTTGATGCCGCCGCGCGGATCAGCTTACGCCGCGCTCCAAGCATTCGAGACACCGTTGACGAAACTGTCGAACCCATCAATAACGCCGGAAAGCCCGCTTGCTAGCCGCTCCAAGGAGGACCTTTAGTTTGTCTGCCGAAGTGATCACCGGCCTGCCGGCGAAGACATCGTAGCCGTTCTGCTCGATGTGATCGAGTATGCGCATACCCCCAAGCCAGACTGACCGCAGCTCGAGGCCCAGTCTCCCGCGAACCGACGTGCACAGCGGTTTGCCGCTCGCGAACATCTGTCGCGTGCGCTCGACTTCGAACTTCATGAGTCGCTTGACGCCGTCACTCGCGCCACGACGCTTCAGATCATCGGCTGAGAGTTCGAATCGCGAGAGATCTTCTTCCGGAAGGTAGATGCGATCCTTCTCCAGGTCAATCGCGACATCCTGCCAGTGGTTGGTAAGTTGAAGCGCAGTACAAATCTCGTCAGACCACTGTTGACGCTGCTCATCTCGATAGCCGAACAGCAAGAGGATCAGCCTGCCGATCGGGTTCGCGGAGCGTCGGCAATAATCGACCAGCTGATCGAAGCTCTCGTATCTCCGAAGGGTCACGTCCTGCGCAAAGGCCGAGAGCAGGTCTTCAAGCAATGCTGCCGGCAAATCGAATTCTGCCGCGGTTCGTGCGAGAGCCACAAAGACTGGATGCCTAGCCTGGCCCGCAAGCGATTCCATCAGCATGCGGCGCCACTCGTTGAGCAGATCCAGCCGCTCGCCTTCGCTGTAGCCTTGACCGTAGCCTTCATCCGCGAAGTCGTCCGCTATCCTGGCAAACGCGTAGATCGAGTAGAAGTGCTTTCTGAGCCGTTTCGGAATGAGCGCCGAGCCGACCGGAAAGTTCTCGTAATGAGAACGGGTCAACCGCTCGCAGTACTCATACGCGCGAGCGACCGGCCAGACTTCCCCGGCTGCGAGCGGGGCAGTGATGGCTTGCGCGAGCGCGCTGGTTCCCTGTCGTGTTGCTGTACTCATTTCGCGATGTAGTGATCATATTGGCTTTGGGAGATGAAGAAAGCAAGTACGAGGCAGGAGGCGTGCGGTTTGCATCCGTTCGCGTGCCTGGGCAGACCCTCATCCGCGTTGCGCGGCCTTGCAGAGAAAGGTTAGCAGCCAGAACGCGACTCTGGCTGCCGGCAAATGGAATCGTCAGGTTCGCGCGCACGTGTCGCCCGACGACCCTGACTCGTCGTCTGCTAGATTATTCGATACTTGATTTCAGAATGGGAGCGGGCCCGCTCCCGGCCAAAGACCTACTCAGATACTTCAGTGCGCGATTGCGACACGCGATGTCCTCGATAGAGGCCTCGAGGGTGCCGTGCGCGTATGCTTCGTGCAGGATTGACGAAGCGCGTCATCGACCAGCGGTT
>DATLWF010000325.1:0-8997 GCA_035576605.1 Blastocatellia bacterium
GCTAATCGACAAGAACGCAAAAGATGGCGCGGCGGTCGAGGGGCTGGTCCGTGCGGAGATTGAAACCGGTGATTATCCAACCGCTGAAAAAAGGACGCGGGATTTTCTGAACACCCAGCCCGCCGAAGCATCTCTGCGAGTCGCTCTCGGTGAGATCGAATTCGAAACCGGCCGATACTCGGAAGCTGTTTCTGAGTTCGAACGTGCCGCGCGTGATTCAAAAGGCGCGACCTTGCTGGGCGCGATGCTCGGTCGCTCTCGAGCACTCCGAATTCAAGGTAAAGAAGACGAAGCCAAAGCAGTGGCTCAGGAACTCGTTCGCTACTACAACACCAACTCGCCCCGTTCGGCGGAAGAACTCACGCCGATCGCCGAATCCCTGGTCATTCTCGAAAAGTTCAAAGACGCAAACGAGGTTTTCATCGACGCACGCGAAGCCGATCCAACTTTTAAAGACGCTTTCATCGCCCAGGGGGAACTGCTGAACGAGAAGTATAACTATGGAGAAGCGGCGAGCCTCTTTCAGGATGCGCTGAAGATCAACCCGAACTCGCGGCGCGGGTTGCTTGGTCTGGCGAAGAGCAAGCAGTTCGAATCGAATGAGGCGCAGTTGGTTTTGATTTACAAGGCGCTGGAAGTGAATAAGAACTCCGTAGCCGCGCTGGTTGGGCGCGCCTCAATCGACGTCGAGACCGACAACTACGAAGCCGCGATCCAGGAAACCGATCGCGCGCTCAAGATCAATCCGAATTCGCTCGACGCAATTGCGGTGCGAGCCGCGATGTTCTACCTGGGTGATAAGAAAGCCGACTTCGACGGCGAGATCAAACGCGCGCTCGCCGTCAGCCCACGGGCAGGTCAGGTGTTCGACACTCTTGCGCAATTCGCGGTTAACAATCGGCGCTACGCGGCTGCCGTCGAGTTCGGCCGCCGAGCCCTGGAGCTATCCCCGAACCTGTGGAGCGCGCGAACTCAACTTGGCATTCAATTGATGCGTGTCGGCCGGGCTGAAGAAGGCCGCGCTGAGCTTGAGCGCGCGTTCAAAGGCGACCCGTTCAATTACTGGGCCAAGAACACCCTCGATCTGCTCGACTCGATGAAGGATTACCCTGACACTGTGCGCGGTCCGTTCATCATCAAGTCTTCGCCTAAAGAAAGCGCCGCACTTGCGATCTACGCGGCCGATCTTGTAGAAGAGGCGCACAAGAAGCTCACCGCCAAATATCGTTTCACACCGCGCGCGCCGATTTCAGTCGAGATCTTTCCCGACCACAACGATTTTGAGGTACGCACTCTTGGAGTTCCCGGTCTCGGCGCGCTCGGAGTTTGCTTCGGGCAGGTGATCGCGATGGACAGCCCCTCGGCGCGGTCAACGGGCGAGTTCAACTGGGGGAGTACGCTGTGGCACGAGTTCACTCACGTGATCACGCTCGAGGTGACCGATCATCGAATTCCTCGCTGGTTCTCGGAAGGTCTGTCGGTGTACGAAGAGCGTCGCGCGCGGGCGGGCTGGGGCGACAACTGGTCGCTTGAGAACCTGAAGGCGATAAGCGACGGCCGCTTCGTCAAGATCGACGATCTCGACGCCGCGTTCATTCGGCCGAAAAGACCCGATGGAGTGCCGATCGCTTACTTTCAGGCTTCGCAGGTTTGCGAGTTTGTGGATGAAAAGTTCGGCTTCGACGCGATTCTGAAGATGCTTGCGCTATATAAAGAGAATGCCAGGACGCCCGATGTGCTTCAGCGGGTGCTGAAGCTTACGCCCGCCGACTTCGATCGCGCGTTCAATGACTACATCAAAGCGAAGACGAGCGCGTGGGTTGATGCGATCGGCAGCGGTCAGGTCCATGCACCGGCCGGTCAGCCGCCGTCAAAGGACGTCCTGCTCGCTTTGCTCAAGGGGAAACCGAACGATTACTTCGCTCATCTGCGGCTCGGGACATTACTCAAGAAGGACGACACCGAGCAGGCGATTGAACACCTGCGGCGGGCTTCGGAGTTATTCCCCTTCAACGCGGGTCAGGGAAATCCGTACGCGATGCTGGCTGAGATCTACGAGTCGCGCGGGCAGAAGGCCGAAGCGGCTGCGTCGCTCGAGACGCTGGTTCGATACAACGAGACTGATGCCCCTGCGCTTGCGAAGCTTGCGGCGCTCAGGCTCGTCCTGGGCGATCGCAAAGGCGCAGTTGAAGCACTCAGGCAGAGCTTTTACATTCAGCCGTTCGACGCCAGCTTGCACAAGCTCGCAGGCGGCGTTTATCTTGACTTGGGCAACCCCTCCGAGGCGATTCGCGAGTTCCGAGTGCAGATAGCGCTCGCGCCACCAGATCTGGCCGAAGCTCACTACGATCTTGCGCGCTCGCTTGAAGCGGCGGGCGATCACACAGAAGCTAAGCGTGAAGTGTTACGAGCGTTGGAGATCGCACCGGGGTTTGATAAGGCGCAGGAGCTTTTGTTGAAGCTGAGGGCGAGTAAGTGAAGAATATCGAGGATTGCAAATTGAAAATTGAAAATTGCAAATTTCAAATTGTCCTGATCATCGTCGCGCTCGCTGCCACACTCGCGCCGATGTCTCCTGCCGTGGCGAGCGGAACGGCGGAAAAGGCTTTTCACTACGAGGACGAACGATTGGGGGAGCACAAAGACGAGTCAGATAAATTCAAATTCATCCGTGTGAAGCTACAGCCGATGTATCCCGGCGCCTTCCTGGGCGATCACGGTGAGATGTGGTCGCACGATTATCCGGAAGCCGGACTTCACTTCTCCAAGATCCTTTCTGAGCTATCAAAGCTGCAGGTGGTGCTCGAAGAAAACGAATACATCTTTTCGTTCGCCGATCCCAACTTGATGAAGTACCCGTTCGCCTACATGTGCGAAGTGGGCTATATGCAACTAACCGATGAAGAGATCAAAGGAATGCGCGAGTATCTCTTGCGAGGCGGGTTCCTGCTCGTTGATGACTTCCGAAGCCAGAGACAGATGCAGAACTTCCAATATTACCTGAAGCAGGCATTGCCGGAGCCTGAATATCAGATGAAGCCGCTCGACATCACTCATCCGATCTTCAACTGTTTTTTTTCCATCAAGACACTTGATGTGAGGCCGCCGTATGACCGCGGTAAGCCGGAGTTCTTAGGTATCGAGGACAAACATGGACGGTTGATGATGATTATCAACTACAACAACGACGTGAGCGACTACTGGCAGTGGTCCGGCGATCCCTACCAGCCATTTCCGGCGGAAGACACGCAAGGTGCTTACAAATTCGGCGTCAACTACGCGTTCTACGCGTTGACGCATTAAAGACGGTTTCTGGTTTGTGGTTCCTGGTTTCTGGTTCAAGACACAAAACCAGAAACCATAAACCAGAAACCAGAAACCCGAAACCATACACCCGGAGACCGAATGGCAATAGATACCCAGGAGATCGTAAGAGAAGACGAGTTGCTGGATAAGCTCGTTGCGGCGCGCGAACAGGTTCTCAACGAAGTGCGCAAGGTCATCGTCGGTCAAGACGAAGTCATCGATCAGACGCTCATCTCGCTTTTTGTAGGCGGCCACTCGCTGGTCACCGGAGCTCCCGGGCTGGCGAAGACGCTGTTGATACGAACCCTCGCAAACGTACTGGACTTGTCATTCAAACGCATTCAATTCACCCCCGACCTGATGCCTTCCGATATCACCGGCACCGACATCATCCAGGAAGACCAATCGACCGGGCATCGAGGGCTCGAGTTCATCCAGGGCCCGCTGTTCGCCAACATCATCCTCGCGGACGAAATCAATCGCACTCCGCCAAAAACTCAAGCAGCGTTGCTCGAAGCGATGCAGGAAGGCTGCGTCACGGTTCAAGGCACAACCTACACTTTGCCAAAACCGTTCTACGTGCTGGCGACTCAGAACCCCATCGAGATGGAAGGCACATATCCGCTGCCCGAAGCGCAACTCGACCGATTCATGTTCAACATCCAGATCGGTTACCTGAGCGAAGACGATGAGGTTGACGTGGTGAATCAGACGACTTCTGTTCAGGACATCCGCTTCGAGCGCAACGTGACCGGCCCGGACATATTGGCATTCCAGCGGCTGGTGCGCCGAGTGCCCGCCGCAGAATCGATCACCCGGTATGCCGTGAAACTCGTAGGCGCCAGCCGCCCGGGGTCTGACGGTTCGCCTGATTTCATACGCCGTTGGGTGAACTGGGGAGCGTCTCTGCGAGCGTCGCAGTTCCTGATCCTCGGCGGCAAAGCTCGCGCGGTGATGAGCGGGCGGTACAACGTTTCAGTCGAAGACGTTCGCGCGCTGGCGTATCCGATACTGCGACACCGGATACTTCTGAACTTCCACGCTGAGTCTGAGAGAGTGAAGCCGGACGATGTGGTAAGAAGGTTGATCGAGACTGTGCCTGAGCCGAAGTCGGGACTTTGAGACGGTAGTACTCGATGAGAGTGGATAGACCGCGATAACACTGATTCGACGGATTTGCGCGGATCAGATCCGGTGTTAATCGGTTGAATCAGCGTCATCAGTGGTCCAAATGGCGATGATGCTTCAAAACGATGCCCAACAGGTCGGCACACGTTTCCTCGCGCCCGAAGTGCTAGCGCGTATAAGCTCTCTCGAGCTGATCGCCCGCTCGGTCGTCGAAGGATTCATCGCCGGCCTTCATCGTTCTCCTTATCTCGGCTTCTCAACTGACTTCGCCGAGCATCGGCAGTATATGCCCGGCGACGACTTGCGTCACCTCGATTGGAAACTGCTTGCTCGCACAGACCGGCTCTACATCAAGAAGTATCAAGGCGACACCAACGCGCGCATTCACCTTCTTGTCGACTCGAGCGCGTCGATGGGCTACGCCAGCGGCGAAGTCACCAAGCTCCAGTACGCCCAGTACCTCGCATCTTCGCTGGCGTTTCTTGGGGTTCGTCAACACGACTCGGTTGGGCTCGTCGCCTTTGATGAGGACGTCGTCGAGCACGTTCCGCCGAGCTCGCGATCGGGCCATCTGCGCACGATCCTCGGCGTCATCGAACGACTAGCGCCCGGTCGCGGGACCACGATTGCCGACCTCTTGAATCGAACGGCGGAGTTGCTCACGCGGCGGGGGATCGTAGTGCTGATATCGGACCTCTACGACGACCCGGAACGCGTGATTGAAGGGCTCGAACATCTGCGCTTTCGTGGCAACGAAGTGATCGTGTTTCACGTGATGGACAAGCAGGAGCTGGATTTCGATTTCACCGAGCCGGTGGTGCTTGAAGACGCCGAAACCGAAGAGCAGCTACACGTCTTGCCCGATGTTTTGCGCGACGAGTATCTGCGCGCGATCAACTCGCACATTGATTTGCTCAGAGACGGCGCGGCGCGGAATCGGATCGATTACGAGATGCACCGGACTTCGGAGCCGCTCGACGCTTCGTTGTTCGCGTATTTGGCTCGGCGATCTCAGTTCGGTTAGGTGACAGAATGAAGCAGCGAACAGGACTTTCGGATACCACTCCAGAAGCCGAGCGCGCGTTGATCGAATTGGCTCGCGCCATGCCCGACGCGAAGAAGATCGATCAAGTCTTTAACTTGATCGAGACGGTTCGGGCGTTTGGGATGATTGGACTGCGGAGCCGTCATCCCGAGGCTTCTGAAGAGGAGCTGAAGAAGCGTATGGCTGCTCTAGTGTTTGAGCGCGAAACCGTGATTGAAGTCTACGGTTGGGACCCTAAGATCGAAGGCTACTGATGGACTTCGAAAAACGCGAGGTTGTTCTGAAGGTTATCGCGGTCCTCGACCAGTTGGGAATAACCTATTTGATTGCGGGTTCGTTCGCGAGCGCTATGTACGGTCTGGCAAGATCCACCAACGATGCCGATCTGGTTGCCGAGGTTAGACCGGAGCAGGTATCGGGTCTCTTTCGGGCACTCGAACCAGACTTTTATGTAAACGAGAAATCGATAGAGCGAGCGGTAGAGACGGGCCGGCATTTCAACGTCATTGACAGTGACACGCAGTTTAAGGTCGATGTCTTCACGCCCAGGCCAGGAGGCTTCGCCGCAAAAGAGCTTGCCCGGCGACAGGAGAAGGGATTTGGTACCGGCTCTAGCCATACAGCATTCTTCGCCTCACCGGAGGACACGGTGCTGGCCAAGCTTGAATGGTATCGGCGGGGCAACGAGGTTTCTGAACAGCAGTGGCGAGACGTGTTGACGGTTCTGAAGGTTCAGCGTGGTCGTCTGGACTTGGAGTACATGCGGCAGTCGGCGGTCGAACTCGGAGTTGCTGATCTATTGGAGGATGCCTTGGCAGAAGCAGCGGCCCTGTGGGAATCCTGATATTGGAACTCAAGAAGAACTGATGGCCTTCCTAAATCCAATCTTTCTTCTCGGAGCCATTGCGGCCGGCTTGCCGGTTCTCGTTCACCTGGTCCGTCGTACGCGCGCGCCAAGAATTCAATTTCCATCGTTGATGTTCCTCCGAAAGATCGAGCAAAAGACCATTCGCCGCCGCAAGCTCCGCAACCTGCTGCTGCTCCTGCTCCGATGCGCGGCGCTGCTGCTGTTGGCGTTCGCCTTCTCGAGGCCCTTCTTCACGGGATCGAGTTCAGTGTCTGCGTCCGGGGATCACACCAGCACTGTGATCCTGGTCGACGGCTCTTACAGCATGCGCTACGGCGAGGTGTTCAATCGCGCGAGGCAGTCCGCCCGCAACACCGTTAATGATGCGGCGTCCGACGAGCAGCTTGCGGTGGTGATCTTCTCCAGGAACTATCAAGTCTTGATGCCGCTGAAAGCCGATCGTGCCGAGGCGGCGACAGCGGTGAGCCAGATGCAGCCGGGCCTTGACTCAACCGACTATCTTCAAGCGATTCAGGCCGCCGACGCCATCTTGAAAGACGCCGGTCGCGGACAGCATCGCATCTATCTCATATCCGATTTTCAAGATGCAGGTTGGAACCGCGCGGCGCCGCCGGTCAAGCTTGCGACCGATGTGAAGATATCTCCTATCGACGTGTCCGACCCGAAGGCTGCGAACGTCGCGGTGTCCGGAGTAATCGCCGACCCCGTTGTATACGCTCAGAAGTACGCGGGAAAGGCCGTCGCGCGCATCAGCAACTTCGGATCGGAAGACTCGGACACGCCGATCGAGTTCAAGCTCAACGATCTGCCGGTGGAGCGAAAACCGTTAAAGCTCGCCGCTGGAGGAACGCAGAACGTCGAGTTCACCGGCTTCAATGTACCCGAGGGCTCGAATCGCGCGACGGTCGAGATCACCGGCGACAGCTTTACGCTCGACAACCGGTTCTTCTTTGCGATCAGACGCGACAATCAGACTCGCGTGCTGGCGATCGAAACGGCGGCGCGCGGCCGCAGCGAGAGTTTCTTTCTCCAGCAGTCGCTCGCCGCGGGCGAGAACAATCAACACGCGTTGACGTTGAAGACTGCCGGCAGCGTGAACCCAACTGAGCTTGATCCATATAAGGTCGTCATTGTGAACGACGCGGCGGGCGTCAGCGAAGGACTCGCCTCGGGGCTTAAGACATTTGTTGAACGTGGAGGCGGGTTGATCCTCGCGGCGGGCAAACACACCGACGCGGGCGACTTCAATCGATTGCTCGGATCGATCGCGCCGGCACAGCTTGGCGAAGTTGTTCAATCGCGCGGCTACGCTTTGATGAGTCAGGTGAAGACCGATCATCCGATCTTCAGCGCGTTTGCTCGCAGCGGGCGGTTGACCTCGACGCGAGTCTACGGCTATCACCGCGCGACTGCGAAAGAAGGAGCGCTGACTATTGCAGCGCTGGATGACGGCAGCCCGATAGTAGTCGAAGGCTCGGCGGGAAGAGGAAAAGTGTTGCTCGTCACGACTACGCTGGACACCGCCTGGAACGACTTGCCGCTCACACCGATGTTCCTTCCGCTCGTGCGACAGATGCTCGAGTATTTGGGAGGACGGGAGGCCGCTTCCTCTTACACGATCGGGCAGGCATTCACGACGCCCGCGGACAAAGACGGCTCGTTGCCGGCGGTCGATAGCCCTGGCGGAAGGCGAGTCGATGACGCGAGAAAGAATTCTTCGGGCGAGCAGTCATTGGACGCAACCGAGATCGGGTTCTACCGGCTGCGGTATCGCGACCGCGACGAGTTCGTAGCAGTGAATCTCGACACCAGGGAATCGGATCTGACTAAGCTGAAGGTCGACGAGCTCGTCGCGAGTATTTCTCCAACGCCCGGAGACGCGAACGCACAGCCTGCTCAGTCGTCTCGGTTGACAGCGGAAGAAAAAGAGGCGAGGCAGAGACTATGGCTGCCGCTGCTGCTGACGGCGCTGGCGCTGTTTGTAGGCGAAGCGGTCATCGCGCGCCGGATACGAATTCCGAAGTTGATCTAGCCTGGGAGCGCATCCTGGGAGCAGAAAGGACAGAAGTGACGGAAGGGACAGAAAGGACGGAAGGGACAGAAAGGACGGAAAGGGCACAGAGTTTCTGGGGTCCTTTCTGTCGCTTCTGTCACTTCTGTCCTTTCTGCCCTTTCTGCTCCCAGGATGTGCCATCGAGTTATTGGTCGGTCAATAGAATCGGGGTATACTCGATCCATTAGTTTCAAAGGGGGATCGCGGGATGAGTCCTCAATTGCAGAACGTCAGTGATGTCATCAAACAAGTCCGCCGGCGGATCCGAACTAGGCAGGCGCTGCGAGGCGCGGCGATCACGCTCGCGGTCGCGGCTGCTTCGCTGCTGATCGTTGCGCTCGTAGCCGGACTGCTCAAGCAAAGGCACGCGGCGCTTATTGTCCTGCGACTAGTGCCTGTCATACTGACGATGGCCGCGGCGTGGCTGTTTGTTGTTCGCCCTCTGCGCGCGAAAATAAACGATGCCAAGATAGCCCGGCTGATCGAGGAGAAGTGCGAACTCAAAGACCGATTGGTGACCGCGGTCGAGTATTCCGAAGGTCCGCGAGAGGCCTCGCCCGCTATAGTCGATCGGCTGATCTCGGACGCATCCCGCCG
>DATLWF010000326.1:0-4285 GCA_035576605.1 Blastocatellia bacterium
ACCAATAGCCGATCGGCGCCCAGGGCTCCCCAAACCGTGAACACGCCGAGAGAATCCAGGATACCCAACGTCAGCCATGTGCCCCACCAGACCGCGATGAAGATGGGTGTCTCCGCGTATATCCACCCAGCGCTGTCCGACCACCGGGTTTCGCCCCTGCTCGCTCGCCATATCTCACTGACAACCTGGTAAGGACGAACAATATTGAGGAACGGAATAAAGAACCCGCCAATCGCCCAACCGGGGCTGTATTTGAGATCGGTCGCACCGAGAGCTTTCAGGTTCTTGTGGGCACGGTATATCCAGGCGAGGAAGGAAACCGCGGTCAACAAAACAACCAAAAACAGCGCAAGCCGGATGAGCACCGTCTGGGCATCGATCTCCAACACTTCCGGGTGCGGCGCTCCCAACCCACCCGTCGCTTTTGACAACGTCTGAAACCGGGAATAATCCGCGACCAGGCCGACCAGACTAAGCAGGATATAGAGCGATAGACCGCCGACAACAAAGAGGGCCGGTGTTCGACCGGACTCAAACGACGGACCGAGGCCGATACTTCGCATTGCTTCGCCGGACATCCGATCGAACAGCGAACTGTCCACCAGGGGAGCAATGACATCTTGATAGGGAGCCTGGATTTCCTGGTCGAGTGCTGGACTGGCTGTTGAAGACGGCGAAGCACTGACTAGAGGCTGAAGCGCCGACAAGGCCGCGCCGCATTTTGAACAGGCAGGAGCGTCCGCTGGATTCAGCGTTCCGCACCAACTGCACTTCTTGGCACTTTCGGAATTCGGGGCGTCCATAGGGAATCGGAACCAACTCTCGAACTAGCGGGTAGATATCACGAAACACCGTTGCCCTACAAGGCCCGGTAGTGTCCTAAATCTGTGTTGCGAGGTGAATGGACCACGGATTGGGCGGATCAGACGGATTCTCGCAGATCAGATCCGCGAAGATCCGTGTGATCCGCCCAATCCGTGGTCCATTCGGCGAATTTCGAACTCCCAGCAACACTCCTCCAGGACACCACTCAAGGGCGACAGCACGACACAAGTGCCGGGGTTGCTATATGATCAGTCCGGACATCGAGTAGGTTTGGCCATGTACAGCAGCGCCAATTCAAGATTCCCCAAAACGGCTTTGCTGGTCTTGTTGGTGGCTGCGATGGTGATAAAAACCACCTATGCGCAGGAGACCCACGGGAACTTCGTGCGTCTCTTTCGACTCGATGGAAGTTTCAGCACCGAACTGCCGGTGAAGATCAGCTCAGAAGAAAAGTCGGAAGACTACGGGTTCACCTTGCGCGACGCGAGACTTGAAGCGGACAGCATGGGGTTTCTTACGCGTCTTCGATCCGTGGTTACGGTTGCCAATTCTAATAGCGCTCGCAGGATCACTGAAGTGGAATGGCGGCTTGATGTCTATGACGAGGCGCTACGCTCTCTCAGCCAGCGCGTCCTCCAAACAGACAAGGTCAACATTTATGCCGGCGAAACGGGGGTGGCTTCTGCAAAGTTTGGAGCTGTGCTGCCGGACAGGATGGTTGTCTTGCTACAGCTCAGCAGGGTTGTCTTCGCTGATGGTTCAGCGTGGTCGCCGACGGAACAATGCTCGTTAGGAGAAGACCTTCGAACCATCTCCTGCAAGTCCAAATGATCGGACTAAACTAGTCGTGCCTGTCTGCAAATCTAAAGACAACGCCGACTCCGACGCGCGCATTGTGTTGAATCGCCTCTCCGGAAAATGCTCGATTGAATTTCGTCAGGTCGTATTCAGCTTGAATGACGCGGACGCCGAAGTGCGGAGTGACATTAACGTCAACGCCGCCGCCGACCCTTACGGTGAATGCGTTAGCATGAGTCGTGAAGTGATCGGTCAGCGTATTGAGTCTCTCATGTTGGTGGGTCCCGCCGAAGAGTATGTGGGCGAACGTTGTTAAATACTGATTGCGTGCCGTAAATCTCGGCCCGGCCGCGAGTGAGAAAAACCTTGACCTCTCAATAATGTTGTCCTGGTAGTGGCCAGTCGCGTCAACTGTGAAACCAAATATCTTATTGACGTTTACGCTCAGGGCCCCGTCCCAGCCGTAGAGACCGTGGTTGTCTTGCTCGTCGCCGTCAATTCTCATGTACGAGAATCCGCTGTACACCTCAACCAGCGGGTGAGTGCTCTGGCCAAAGCATGGGGCCGCAATCAATAACAGTAGCAACGTCGCTAAAGTCTTCATTCCGTTCTGCTCCTTTGGGGGCCGGTCTCCTGTCAGCTGGTCACTCTAATCATACACATCCGGCGCGTCGGCCACGCCAACGCGTCAAACCCTTCTAACGAAACGATACCGAGCGAGAAGACTCAGACGATACACGGTCTAGGGATTCTTCACGACCGGCGGTTGTGCTTGTAGCCCCGGCTTCTTGTCGCGCGTCAAAGCGTAGCCTATACCGGCTGCCGCCGCCGCTCCGGCAACAACGGCAATCGCCCAGAAGCTGTTCCGCGGGGCAGTCCTGGACGTAACCGTCACTTGTCCGGTCCACGAAACTCTCGTTCCCTCAACCGTCGCTGAAATCGGACTTGAACCCGACGAGTTACGCGCGACAAATTGGACCGCCGCCATCCCGTCGGCGTCCGTAACTACATTCGCGGTCGTTCCAGATAAAGTCCCTAACCCTAGAAGACCGACTACCGCTCCGGATGTGTCAAGCGCAAATAATACCGCGATACCCGGTACTGGCTTATCATCCTCGAGGACCTGTACTTGAAGCCGTTGCAGTCCGCCTTCGGGGACGCGGATGTTTGAACCGTGACCGACCGGCCGGATTTTGTATTGATGCTGAGCTCCTTGCTCTAGAGTCCGGACCTCTCCAGACTTGACCGCTATGGAGGCGTGCCCCTCTCGAACACTGGTCAGAAACGCGGCTCCCTGTGAAGAAGCATACTCCGCTCCCGCGGCTCGCACGTAAGCGTTGGCTGCATGCTCGAGTTCTACGGATATCTCCCCTTGCGCAAGCGATGCAATCAGAGTGAAGCCATTCCCTCCGTCATTGTAATTGGAATGCTTCGCTGCGAGCCGCACCGTGGTCCGTGCTGCCAGCCTGACTTCCCCGATCGAGTCGAGCGGCACGCATACTCTGGCTCCCGCACCTGATTGGAGCAAATCGCCGGACCAGACGAGCTGGCCGGCGGAAGCAGTCTGACCATTAATCATCAACGAACCTTGCGTAAGAACTCCGGTTGCCATCCTTCCGATCGGACCCTGGGACGCCGTGGCATACAGGTGGATTGGTCGATCGGCTTCCTGATTGCCGGTGTCCGCGCGTGCCGAACGAGGTGCAAGACAGACCGACAGAACTATTACCCCGCACAAACCCGTTGCGATCGAATTACGTATGGTCATACTCCTCATTTCTTTCCCCTTATCCGATTGAATGCGCTAGCAGGCCTCGCTCGAGATGTTAATGAGCCGACCGTTTTCGCTCCGGCAGAGCAAGCTCGGGCGCAAACAACATCGTCCCGATGACGTTGCGCTCGCTCGGAGCCTGTACGCTGGTCGTGCCTACAGTTGAGATCGGTTTCACTTCAACAGTGGTGTCGCTATCGGAAACAGTAACCAGGACACCTGCGATTTCCGGATGATTTTTTGCTCCGCTAAACCTCTGAACTATGGTTAAGCTTTGACCCCTTACGAACCTTGGATCTCGAAACAGCACAGAGAGATCGACGGCTATGGGCTGTTCAGCGGGACGCTCGTGCTTGTCGAAGAACTGATAAGTGGCCTTGTTGACGTCCATGTTCGAGTCGTAAATCGAGTACTCGATGATGAAGTCATCTTCAACGCGGGAGATTGATGCCAACGGCGGACTCCGCGGGTTGTCGGGATCGATCAGAATCAGCGCGGTGTCGATGTGGCCAACAAGCCTGATCCTTAGGGGCGCCCCGCCGTTCTGGGTAAACGTCAGCACCGAATTGATCAAGTCCGGCAGCGCGTCGCGCGCTGAGAGATTTCGTGTTCCCTGCGCTACGGCCGGAATCAAGGGAAGGAACCGTACCTTAAAGATCTGCTTCTGGCCGGGATTGATCCGAACGTCGGTTAGAATGTCTAAGGGCGTCTCTGTTCCCGCAGCGTCGACGGTGCTGAGGTTGAAGAGAGCTCGGTCATCGGGATCGGTGATTAAGCCGCGGTCAACGTCGGCTCCAGTGCGCAGCAGTGAATTGAACGTCAACACTAACTGCGTGCAGCCGATGTTCTCGATCGTGAAGGTCCGAACGGGATACTTTTTCAACTTCTTTA
>DATLWF010000327.1:0-3059 GCA_035576605.1 Blastocatellia bacterium
CGAATGTTGACTACGACGACAACGCCCCCACGTTTACCGATCCTGTCTTTGTCACCCTGGAGAGCGAACGGAGTGAGATCTACCGGAAACAAAACAAAGAATTTGAAAGTCAGCTTGCAGCGGCAGTCGATTACTTGGTTCGGATCAAGCAGCAATGCGAAACGCATCATATTGCGTTGACCGTTGTGCTGCTCCCCGATGAAGCGCAGGTCAACCGGACGGTGCAATCGAGGGTGCTTGAGGTCAAGTCGTTCAATTCCAGCAAGGATGACTTCGATTTCACGCTGCCGAACCGGCTGCTGACTGCGAAACTGAGAGAGCAAGGTATAAACACGTTCGATCTCCTTGATAGCTTCTCGCGCGCTGCAACGCAGACGGTTCTTTACAAACCGAGGGATACACACTGGAACATCGAAGGCAACAAACTGGCGGCGGAGATGATTGCGGAGAATGTTTTTCATATTCAGACAGGCGCTCCGGCTACTGACTCGAGCGACGCCATCCCGTCGTCCTCGGAATACGAAGGCTTCCACGATGAGACGGATTGCCGCTCGATCAAGGGTTGGGCTTTTGACAAGCTTCATCCCAACGAGCCGGTCAAAGTTGAACTCTACAACGGCGATACGTTGATCGCCGCTGTTACCGCAAATCAGTTTCGCAAAGACCTGCTTGATGCGCACAAAGGCAACGGCGCGCATGCCTTCGACTACGTGGTTCCGGCCCAGCTTAAGGACGATAAACCACACGCGATCCGCGTGAGGTTTGCAGGGACACATACCGGCCTGACCGGCACGCCCAAATTGATCCGTTGCCCGGCTGAGTAAAGGAGAGTGCGTCTGACACCCTGGATTGCCCCAACCTTGTTCATTCGCGGTCGGTTCAGTATATTTGCATTGGTCGCAGCCCCCGGATCCGGAACGAACATTCTTTGATCAACAATTCCGAAGGACTTACGAACATGCAAGGACGCTCATACTCTGTCGAACGTAACTTCGGAATCCTAGTGGGCGGGGTTTTCGCAGCGGTCGGCGGTTGGTGGTTGATCCGCGGGAAGTTTCACTCATTAGCGCCTTTGGCTTTAGGGCTTGGCGCCTTGCTGGCCATCCTTGGAGTCAGCTTTCCGCGGGCGCTGGTGATACCGAATCGCTTATGGATGGGACTGGCCGAAGCACTCTCGTTTGTGATGACGCGAGTGATTCTGGGCCTGGTCTTTTTCCTCGTCGTGATGCCGATCGGGCGGCTCCGAAGGATATTCGGGGGAGATCCGCTCAATCGACGCGCGGCCCCGGCGGAGTCATACTGGAAATCTTACCTCCCACGCCAGACTGACCGGCGCCACTACGAAAAGATGTATTAGGAGACACTCGCTCATGGCAAAGGCACAAGTTCTGCTGCAGCTTTGGCAACTGATGCGGAGCCACAAGAAGTACTGGTTGCTGCCTCTGATCATAGTGCTGGCGCTGACCGGCGCGTTGCTGGTGGCGACCCAGGGCTCCGCGCTCGCGCCATTTATCTACTCGCTGTTCTAATCTTGTGACTAGCATTCTTGGCATCTCGGCCTTCTATCATGATTCGGCGGCGTGTCTCGTTGTAGACGGCGAGATTGTTGCGGCAGCGCAGGAGGAGCGCTTCACTCGCATCAAGCATGATTATCGCTTTCCTCAGCGTGCAGCCGCATATTGTTTGAAAGAAGGAGGAGTCACCACCGACCAGCTCGACTACGTGGGCTTTTACGACAAGCCGCTGCTTAAGTTCGAGCGCCTCCTCGAGACCTATCTCGATTACGCGCCTGCCGGGTTTCCTTCCTTTCTCAAAGCGATGCCGCTGTGGATGCGGGAAAAGCTGTGGATGCCCGACGTGATCCGGCTCGAGCTGGCAAAGGCCGGCGGAGCCCCGGACGATCGCACGGCGAAGAAGCGCGCCAAGAAATTATCATGGCCGGTTCTTTTCGGTGATCACCACGAAAGCCACGCGGCCAGCGCGTTTTATCCCTCGCCGTTCGAGGAAGCCGCCATTTTGACGATGGACGGCGTGGGCGAGTGGGCGACCAGCTCGATCGGCGTCGGGAGCGGGAATGCGATAACGATGCTCAAGGAATTGCGATTCCCTGACAGCCTCGGTCTGCTCTACAGCGCGTTCACATACTACACCGGATTCAGAGTCAACAGCGGCGAATACAAAGTCATGGGACTGGCGCCTTACGGAGAACCGTCGTACGTTCAGATCATCAAAGAGAAGCTTGTCGAGATACGCGAGGACGGCAGCCTGCGGATGAACCACGAATACTTCGGTTACGCTCAGGGTCTGCGGATGACCAATGGCGCGTTTGCGAAACTGTTCGGCGAGCCGCCACGCAAACCTGAATCGAAACTGACTCAGAAGCATATGGATCTCGCGCGGAGCATCCAGGAGATCACTGAAGAAGTGATGTTGAAGATGGCGTGCTATGCGCACCGCGAAACCGGGATGAACCGTCTGTGCCTGGCGGGAGGCGTTGCGTTGAACTGCGTGGGCAACGGCCGGATACTGCGCGAAGGTCCGTTTACGGATCTCTGGATTCAGCCTGCCGCCGGAGACGCGGGAGGCGCCTTAGGCATCGCGCTCGCGATATGGCATCGCTATCTCGGCGAGCCGCGCAACAGCCCTGAGCAGATGGGAACGTGGCGTTCTTCGCGAGTCCACGCAGACGGTATTGCGCCATATGCCGACGCAATGAAAGGAGCGTATCTGGGTCCGCGCGACACTGAAGAGGAGATTGAAGCTTATTTGAAGAGCCGCAATCTGCCATATAAGAAATATCCTCGGGCCGAGCTGCCCGCAGTCGTTGCCGAATTGCTGGCGAGCGAGAAGGTCATCGGTCTTCATCAGGGCCGCATGGAGTTTGGGCCGCGGGCGCTCGGCGGGCGCAGCATCATCGGCGACGCCCGGTCGTCGCGAATGCAATCGATAATGAATCTGAAGATCAAACAGCGGGAAAGCTTCCGCCCGTTTGCCCCGAGCGTTACACGCGAGCACGTCTCCGAATGGTTTGAGCTGGATACCGAGAGCCCTTACATGCT
>DATLWF010000328.1:0-11594 GCA_035576605.1 Blastocatellia bacterium
CGGCGCCAAGGCTGTGGGTCCAGTAACGCCGGGCGCAACGACAACCACCAACTCGCCCGACGCCCGTCCACGGCGAGCCGCCACGCAAGCGGGACAGGACGTCGAGGTCAAGCCCGGCGCGCCCGCAGATCCGAAAGCTCAGAGCCCTGCGAGTAAGGACAAAAAGAGCAAAGATAAAGACAAGAAGAAACCAGACAGCAGCTCGGGTGTATTGCGCAATCCGTAGCGATCGGGTGTTGGGTGCGGGGCGCCAGAGATGGCGCCCCGCATCCAGGACCTAACACCATGGTGCGAACCGGTCCAGAGCATCAGTCACTTCTTAATCCCAAGTCCTCAGTCTTATCCATAATGATCGTCGCGGGCGAGGCCAGCGGCGATAAGCACGGTGCGTCGCTCGCACGAGCCCTCGCGCAGCTTCATCCTGAAATCAAGTTCCAACTCTTTGGCGCCGGCGGCGAGGAGATGCGCGCCGCAGGAGTCGAGACGCTGGTCGACGCGCGCGAGGTTGGGATCATCGGCGTCCTTGAAATAGCTCGCGCGATCGGCAAACTGTACCGGGCATATCGAACGCTGCTCAGGGCCGCGCGATCACGGCGTCCGTCGGCAGTCGTACTGATCGACTGGCCGGACTTCAACATGAGGCTCGCGAGGCAACTTCATCGCGAAGGTTTCAAAATAATTTACTACATCAGCCCGCAGGTGTGGGCCTGGCGCAGATACCGAATTCGCGCGCTGCGCCGCAACGTCGACCGCATGCTGGTGATCCTTCCGTTTGAAGAAGAGTTCTACAAACGTGCGGGTCTCGAGGTCACCTACGTTGGTCACCCACTGTCGGAAGCCGTTCGCACCACGGCGTCGCGCGAAGAGTTCTGCCGACGTCACGGACTGGATCCGGCGCGTCCCATCTTCGCACTGTTGCCTGGGAGCCGGCATAAGGAGATTCACTTTCACTTGCCTGCAATGCTCGACGCGGCTATTCGGCTTCGAAGCTTCCCTTTTCCGAAACGGAATTCTGAATTCCGGATTCAGGAGCGCTCTGTCGTCCACGAGGCTTTAAATCGGAAATCTCAAATTTCAAATTGCAAATCTCAAATCTCAAATCCGCAATTCGTGGTTCCTCTTGCGTCAACGGTCCGCCGGGTGGACGTCGAAGCGGCAATCCAGGCGGCACAACACCACGCTCAGGAGGCACAACACTCCGCTTGCGTCGGTGCGAACGGCGAAGCTGGCCAACTGTGCGTTACGGTTGTCGAGGGAGACACGTACAACGCGCTCGGCCACTCCGAATTCGCGGTCGTCGCAAGCGGAACAGCTACTGTGGAGGCCGCGCTCGCTGGAACTCCGATGGTTATCATCTACCGCGGCTCGGAGTTGAACTGGCGCCTGATCCGCCCGCTCATTCATCTGGACACTTTCGGAATGGTTAATCTGATCGCAGGCCGCCGCATCGTTCCCGAGTTGATGCAGCACGAAGCAACGGGCGAGAGGATCGCCCGCGAAGCGACCGCCATACTCTCTGATGCCTCGCTTCTCTCTCGAATGCAACAAGACCTTGAATGCGTGCGCGAATTGCTCGCTGCGGACGGAGGCTCAGCTGCGGAGCGGGCCGCGCAAGCGGTCATCGAGGTTGTGCGGGAGCCGTGATGCTGAGGGCGGCAGACTTCTGAACTTGGCAATCGCCTCGTCCAAGCTATAATCAAGTCCTGAACCGGTAGCGAAACGAGGGACGCAGGCAATGTGCGATGTCACGCAAGGCCGTCTGCACTCCCAGAGGCAAACGCATAGTGACGGACCAATCGCATAACTCCGATGACTCCCGCCTCACCGACCGCGGGCGGCGAAGGCTGACGAAGGTCATCATTCTCTCGATAATCCTGCTGCTCCTGATGCTTTCGCTGATCGCCCAGGGCGGGTTCAATCTGACACCGTTCGTCACTCCGGACACCGCCGCCGAGACGCTCCTGCTGTACGCGCTCTCAACCCTTAACTTCCTGGCGTTCGTAACGCTGTTGTTCGTTTTGCTGAGGAACGTGCTGAAGCTCGTGCGCGAGCGACGCACGGCGAGACTCGGTTCGAAGTTCAAGTTGCGGTTGGTGAGCTACGCCATAGGGCTATCGTTACTGCCGGTCCTGCTGCTTTTCTTCTTCGCTTTCGGGCTTCTCAATCGCAGCATCGATCGCTGGTTCGGCGAGCCCGCGCGGCAGATCGTGGACGACGCCCGAGCGATAGAAGAAAGCTACTTCAAGAAGGAAGAGGCAGACCTTGTAGGCAGCGCCCGCGCGATCGCTCGCGGCTTGGCGTTTGGCCAGCCGAGGGACTACGAAAGCCAGGAATTCAAGTCTACGCTCGATCAGGAAATGGCGGACCACGATTTGGCGCTGGTGCGAATAGTCTTTCCCGGCGGACGGAAGACGATCAATAGAGGCGAGAAGCAGATCGAACCCGAAATCGAAGAAACGTTGACCGCCGCCGAACAACAGGTTCGGGCCGGAGCCGAGTCCTTCAGCGGGAGCGACGAGGGTGATAGCCCGACTGCCATCTTTGTCATCGCTGCGGTTCGTGTATCCGATCGCGCAAATGATCCGCAAGTGCTCATTGTGTCGCGCGAGTTCCCGCCCGAGCTCACTCAGCGCGCTGCGACCATAAGCTCGCAGCACGAAAACTTTCACAGCATGCTCGGGAAGATTAAGCGTATCAAAGCGATTTACATTTTGCTGCTGGCGGCGGTCACGTTGTTGCTGATCTTCTCTGCCAGCTGGCTTGCGCTGTACGTAGCGCGGGGCATAACCGTCCCGATCCAGGCGCTGGCGGAGGCGACGGAACGCGTGGCCCGCGGTGACTTCGTACATCCGGTCGAGGTCATGGCGGAAGATGAACTGGCGGTGCTGGTGAAGTCGTTCAATCAGATGGCGGCAATGCTTGCCGAGAACCGGGAGCGGCTCGAACACGCGGCCGAAGACCTCAGCCGCATCAATCTCGCTTTGGACAACCGGCGTCGTTACATCGAGACCGTGTTGGAATCCTTATCAACCGGAGTCATCTCGACCGACGAGAACGCGGGCATCGCTACCATCAATCGCTCGGCGCTATGGATGCTCGGCCTCAAAGATAAGCCGGACATCGGCACGCCGATCAATCGAGTCGTTGATAGTCCACAAGGCGAAGATCTCGCGGCTCTTTGCCGCCGCGCTCGCCGAAGCGAAATAGCTCAAGCTGAAATAGAATTCAGACGCGCTGACGGTAGCTCTCTTTCGACGGCGATCACTGCGATTGCGCTTAGAACTTCCGAAGGCACGATCGAGGGTCTGGTGATCGTGATCGAAGACCTGACCGACCTGATCCAGGGAGAACGTGCTGCTGCCTGGGGCGAGGTCGCCCGGAGGATGGCCCACGAGATCAAGAATCCGCTCACGCCGATTCAGCTTTCGGCCGAACGCATAATGCGAAACTACGAGCGAGGCGGTGGCAAAACGGAGCCGCGGTTTGACGAGGTCGTGCGCGAAGGCACGTCAACTATCGTGCGCGAGGTGGCCACGCTTCAGCGAATGGTCGAGGAGTTTTCACGTTTCGCGCGGCTGCCGGAGGCGCGACCGATTGAGGCCTCCTTGAACGACGTGGTGCGCGATGCCGTAAGCCTCTATGCCGAACGGCTTGACGGCATTCGCATGGACTGCCGCCTGTCGGATGATCTGCCAACGTTGTGGCTGGACACGGAACAGATCAAGCGAGCGCTGGTGAACTTGATCGACAACGCCGTGGAAGCGCTGGGCGAGGATAAGGACGGTGGCAATGGATCGAACAGGGAACGCAAGGATTCGACGGAGAGATCGATCACTCTGGAATCCTCTTATCTGAAGCCCAGCGACTCAGTGAGGCTGATTGTAGCAGACACCGGGCACGGGATCAGCCGCCGCGATCGCGACAAACTATTCCTGCCGAAGTTTTCGACTCGCACGAGAGGCACCGGGCTCGGACTCGCGATAGTGAGCCACATCATTGCCGATCACAAAGGCCGCGTCTGGGTCGAAGACAATCAGCCGCGCGGCGCCCGCTTCATCATCGAGCTGCCCGCGGGACGCGGAGAGTGAGTCAGAAACTCATTTGGGACTGCGGCGGCATACCGAGTTCAGAGTACCGACTTTAGTCGGCGGTTTGTTTTACCATGTCAACGAGCCGACTAAAATCGTTAATCTGAACTCGGTATGCCGCCGCAGTCCCAAATTGCTATTTCTCACCAACATCGGCCGATGATTGAACGACCGTCTAGCGGATCAGTGGATTGCATTCCTCGTTTTGCTCAATGCAACCACCGTTGCATGGTTTTTGCGTCTTTGCGCACTTGATCGGGTGCTCGTGCGTAAAATGCTTCGTAACTACTTTCTTGACGCAACTCGTCTTCTCTGCGATGGTGGTTACCGTAGTTCTAACTCCTCTGGGATCCTTGCGATTTATCCCGTGGGCGTCGCCCGATAGCTCGACAACCCCGTTCTTGCAGGTAACGCTAAAATGAAGCCCGGCCTTTATTTCTTCCGGCTTGAACCTCTTGTTGATATTCTCGATGACTGCCTTGGCGATATCAGCGTCGGTGGCCTTTGAACAATCAGCTATCTGAGGATCGGCATTGGGTTGCGGAGCTGGCAGCGGAGAAGCAAAGGCCAGTGCGAAGCAGCCAGCCACAAAAGCCAATACAAGCGAAAACACGAGCACCGGCATCCCTGCAGTAGATCTTCTCGACATTGGATCTCTCCTTTTTCAAAATGACCGGCGAAAGTCGGGTTTGCCGGTGAACTGGTTAAGCAACGAAGACCAAAGGCGGCGGCATGGTACGTGGTGTTTTTTTGCCTGCCTCTAGCTGGTAAGGCGCCAAGTGTGTTCGAAACCCGCCACAAGGAGACAATGCTCCTGTGACCCCCATTCTTTACTCGAAGTTCCTGATCAATGCAAGCCCACGGGACCGCGGTTGCGTTCCAGATTCTTGAGGGCACTCAGCAATAGACTCATCACGCTGGCCCAACGCCCTGGTCTCGTAAACAAGCAGGAATCGTACAGATCTGAGGGCATGGCAGCAGATCATTCATTCCTGGTTGCCAACCCTCTGGGTGGGTTTGTAAGGATAAGTTGGTTTCAGCCTCGGTTTGTCTGTCTAGTCGCGCCTGCCGGGTGCGTCGCCCCTTCGTGTTGAGCGCCCTCGTTCGAAGGATGGTTCCTGTTCTCGGAAGGAGTCGTCAAAAGGCGGATCGCTGCTAGTCGCCTCTTTCCCGCCCTTGTCCGCGCATCGGATGACGAACTGTTCTGACGCGTAAAACGACCTTCGGCCGGTTGATCCATAGCTGTCGGGCGTAGCCACCACTTCGAAGCGAACGGCATCACTCGCCCCAGCCAACGCAGCATTGCCCTTCAGGTCGAGGAGCCTGACCTTGAATTGGTAGCCGTTCTTGCTTGCGCTGTTCGCAGCAATCGTGCCTGCGGCTATCAATTCTTGCATGCTGCCATAGTGCCCGGCTCCGAGGGTGGCTTGGTACGTGGCTTCGGCATTTGCCACGGTACGCAGGTTTCCTATTGCACTGGCCTCGTTGGCCGCCATTCGTGCCATCAGCAGGTTTGGAATGGCAATGGCGGCGATAAGGGCGACGGGGACTATGGTGAGAATACCAAACGAGTTGGCTACTATTCCCCCAATCGCAACACCTTTTCCTCCGTAGACGTACGGCTCGCGATTAGCCTTGAGTACGGCTCGGACTCCAAGGATTATCCCAATGACCGAGCCTATTAGCAGGATCCCGAGTGAGAAAACGCTCAGGACTCCAAGCACAAGCGAGGCAGTAGCCAGCCCGCTTCGAAGCTTTCGGCCTTGCGCGTACGGCGAAGCGTCTGCGCCACCTGTCGCCCCATAGTTCGGTACTACCTGGAAAGGCTGCTGCGGCTGATAGGAGGGACCGCCGCCTGCGCCAATAGTGGGCTGCGAGCTGAATGCGGGCTGACTTGCGCCGCCGTCTGCTCCCCAAGCAATCGGCGCATTGCAGCGCCGGCACTCAGCCGTTCCGGCAAAGTTTACCAGGCCACAGTGCTGGCATCTGTTGCTTGTCATCTTGCGTTTACCTTTTCGCTGATTGGATCCAGGCGGGAGCTACGATGAGTATATTTCAGCGCCTAGCGGAGTCAATACTCTTTTGCTTTCACATGAATTAACTACAGCTCGCCGTTCAACACGATGTTATCCGTCAGCCGCGTGGCTCCGATGTATACGGCCAGCGAAACAAGCGTTGGTGAATCGGCGGGAATCACATCAACTGGATCAAGTCGCTCGGTGTCTGTCATCGCCACGTAGTCTATGCGCGCGAGCGGTTCGGCTTCGATCATCGAGCACATCGAAGCGATCAATCGCGCAGCTTCACGCTCGCCTCCGTTGTATAGCGACTGGCATCGCTCTAGCGTCCGGCGCAGGACAGTAGCGGCCCTTCGCTCTTCGGTATTGAGATTTACATTCGTCGCGGACAGCGCAAGCCCGTCTTCTTCCCTCACGGTTGGGCACACGACTATCTCGACATCCATCGCAAGCTCGCGGACCATACGCTTCACAAGGACGGCCTGTTGGGCGTCTTTGCGACCAAGAAAGGCGAAGTGGGGATGCACTATGTTAATCAATTTGTTCACCGCAGTGGTGACTCCTCGATAATGACCCGGCAGGCTCGCCCCCTCAAGCTTCTCACTCAAGCCTCCCACTGTCACCCAGGTTGAGAAGCCTTCCGCGAACATGTCGTCCGGGTCCGGGGCGAAGATGAAATCGACTCCGCGAGTGAATGCCAGCTCTGCATTGCGAGCAAGATCCATAGAGGGTCTCTCAACGCCGTGATCAAGAAGGATTGAAACTATGACGGAGTCGCAAAGCTCCCGAGCGCGGCTCATAAGCGACAGGTGTCCTTCGTGAAGCGCGGCCCCGGCAGGCACCAGGCCGATGCGCTGACCGTCGGTTCGCAGCTCGCGCCCGGTCGACACCATTCTAGGGATGCGATTGATTATCTCCATGGAGAGATTCGAGCTGACTTTCGTGGCGCCAGCTCGAAAAGAAAACGCGAACCCCCGGGGCCGCTGGATTACTCAAGCGGCCGAGTAAAGCTGAAGGGCGCAGAGACAGTGCCATCCGGGTTTCGCACTGTGAGAGTCGCCGTCGAGCCGGGAGCTATTTTCTTGGCAGCCTTCTTGCAGCGCAGAAAATGCGAGGGGTCACCGTCGTCGTTTAACGTCCCCTGCTCATTGCCGTTCACCTCGACAACCGCGCCCATCGCGAAGTTCTGACCAAACACGAACAGTTTCTTCGCGCTGGCCGAAGCGCTGAGGATCTCCGGCAGAACGGCGCTGCCGTCGCCGGTTATTGTGAACGCGCCGCTAAGGGCCTGCACTGCGTCACCCGATTTCTTGCCGACCAGTATGCGAATAATGGCGTGCGTGGTCGGGGTGTTCGGAACGGTCCAGTCTTGGCTTGTTGTCGCGGGGTTCGTCGTAGAGACGATCAGGTTGCTGATCGGGAACGTGGCTCCGTCATCGGTCGAATAGCGCAACTCGATGTTGTCGATGTTCGACTGACCAGTCACCGTCCAGTCGATTGTGAAGTGCGACCCGGCGGGCAGCGTCATGCCGCCCGGTTGTGATTGTAATGCGACGGTCACCGCGCTGGTTGGAGAATCAGAGGACGCGCTGCTGGTGTAGATGTAGTCGCCCTGATTGGTTCGATCGCCGTCGGCCGCATTGCCGGCAAACCACAAACGAACCGTGCCGATGTCGGTGTCAGGTGCGGTCCACCGAACTTGCCAGGTTCTACTAGACACGCCGTTGGGAAAGGTGCCAGGCTCGGTATGCTCGATGTACTGCCGCCCCCCGGCGCCCGTAACCGGGTTGACCTGTGTGTCGGAGCCCATCGATGCAAGTGTCCCGGCCCTGTTCCCGTTCTGATCAATTACCGTAAGCTGGAAGCCATAGCGTTGGCGGTTATTCTGCTGAACGATTACCGACACTGTGTATTGCTGTCCTGGAGTGTAGACCGCCGGGACGCCAGTCATGCGAACGCTGCCTGGCCCGACGTTTGGATCGTGAAAAGTGTCGTGGCAAGCTGTGCAGTTGCCCAGATCTCCCGGCGCGTTGGTGTAGCCTGCATCCGGGCCGGTGATCTTGGCGTATGCGACAGCAGTCACAAACAGGATCAGGACTAATGCCTGCAGCTTTTCCTTACCGCGAAGCTCGAACATCGACTTTTGTTCCGTTTCTTCCCACTCGTCAATCGACCGCCCTCACCTCGCGCTATCCAAGGAAACCCACGTTGTCGTACTTCGCTCCCAGTATCGACTGTGAATCCGCGCCTAACCATTTGTCGAGAATAGTCGAGTAAACCGAGCGGAAGTCGACCTTGACCTTCATATTACCCGCGCTGTCCAGATCGCTAAGCGAAGGCTGCTCGCCGTAGATCCCGCCGTGCACCGCATTGCCGATCACGATTATCGGCTCAGTCGTACCATGATCAGTCCCGATCGACGCATTCTCGTTGGGACGACGGCCGAACTCGCTCCAGGTCATCATCACAACGTTATCGGCGATGCCGTGAGCCGTCAGGTCGTCGTAGAACGTCTTCACTCCGAGCGACAGAGCTTTCAGCAGCGTCGCATGCTGGCCTTTCGTCTTGTCGTGGAAGTTGTCGGTGGCAGTGCCAATCTCCTGAGAGTGATGGTCGAAACCACCCAACTGCACGTAGAGAAGGTTTGCATCCGGAATGGTTGTGATGATCTCCGCCACCATCTTCAAAGCCGATGCGAAACTCACCGCGGTAGCGGATGGCTGGTTGTTCGTTGGATAGGTCGCGCCCGGCGTGTAGCCCTGGACGGCTGTCCTTAGCTGCGCCGCACCCTCTTCCGCGCCAAACCCAGCCTCTGCGAGGGCCGCGTCGAAGCTGCCCGTCGGGAAAGTCCGAGTGTTGTTCGATTTGAATGTGTTTAGTTGGTTGTTCTTATCTCCGGCGTTCCGCGCGTCAGTTTGAAACGCGTAGTTCACGAAGGGGTCGGCGCCGCCCGCCGGCGTGATGTTTGGGACCACGATCTTGTCGGCATAAAGCGCCTTGGGCAGCGAGCTGCCTATGGAGACAGCCGAGAGCCCCGACTTGCCGAACAGCTTCTGGTCAGCATACCTGCCCAGCCACCCGTTGCCCGCGCCTGTGGTGTTCGCGGTCGACCATATGTCGGTCGCGAAAAAGTGAGACAGGTTCGGGTTGGCGTAACTGACGCCGAGCACGACCCCGACCTTGCCCGCGTCGTAGAGGGATTTCAGCTCACCCATCGCCGGATTGAATCCGAACGAGGTGCTGCCAAGGATTGTTGACGCGCCAGTATCGTCTTTGAGCTCAGTGTCCTTGAACCCGATAGTGGGCCGCAACGTCTGGTAACGCGAATCGGTGTAGGGCACAACGGTATTCAAACCGTCGTTGCCGCCCGCAAGCTGAATCACCACGAAGATCTTTCGATTCGGATCGGCCGCGATTTCCTGGCCTTGCGCCACGTTCCCCATCCAAAACCTGGGCATGATCAGGCTGACACTCACCGCTCCCGCGCTTCGCTTTATGAACTGTCTTCTGTTGATCGCCATAACTCTCCTCCTAGTTCAACTGGAACTCCGGCAGACACATGATCTGGTGAACGAGACCTCGGATCTTCTTATCGACGGTTGCGTCATCGTTCACATAAGTCACCGGCTGCCCGTTGTCGCCCGTTTCGAGATACGTGCGCAGCGTTCCGAGAGCGCCGCCAACGTTCAGCGGACCAAGCCTGGAGAGGAACCTCTTCACCGTTTTCTTGCTGGAGGCCTTGGTGATGCTCTTGAGCTGATCGTTGGTGACGAAGATTCCCGGATTGGTCGTGTTGCGGTTAGTCAGAAAGGTGTTCGCGAAGTTGAATCGCTCGAGCATGCTCGCGGTGTTGACCCATGCGAGGAAGGGATCCCAGCCGGCTACGTCGGGGGGAGCAAACAGGTCCTGGCCCATGTTGCGCGACAACGTTTGCAGTGTGGCCGACCCTCGCCCGGTGGTTCCCTGATTGTAGGTGCCTCCGAGCATGCGAATCGCGCCCACCGTCAACTCAACCGGCTGCTTGACCAGAGAGAAGAATGCCCGCTCGCTGAAGAACTCGTCGGAGGTAAAGATCGCGCGAACCAGCTCTTTGATAGAGTGATTGTTGTTCAGATACACCTTTGCGAACTTGTCGATCGTCGCTTTATCTGCGCTGCTGGTTGTGACAGGATAGACAAAGAAGTTAAACAGTTTCCAGGTGAGGTATCTTGCCGTCGCCGGCCGCGCGCTAATTATCGTGATCACATCCTCGCCCGAGAGATTGCCGGTTTGCGCCCAGGGCGTACCGGTATAGATTGACTTGCTGCCGTTGTCGTGTTGAGACGCGTTGAGCTGGAAAGCGAAAGGCGACTGCCTGCGATAATTCCAACCTGTGAATGCACGCGCAACCTCCTTCACATCCTGTTCGGTATAGTTCTGCTCGTCGGTGACGACGTCTTTGATTCCCATCGTGAACAACTCTTGAAGCTCGCGGCCAAAATTCTCGTTGGGTTTTCCAAGAACGTTGGTGATGTTGTCGAGCCAGACGAGCATCGCTGCGTCTTGAGAGACTTTCAGCAGCATATTATCAAAGCGGTCCAGCACGCCCTGCCGAAGCAGCATGTTCTGATTAAACATGAGGAAATCCTGCACCTTCGAGCTGGACGTGGCGAAGTGGTTATGCCAGAAGAGAGTCATCTTCTCTTCGAACTGGCGCTTCGTGTTGACCATGCGCGTGAACCACCAACGTCGAATCTCGGGATTGGAGATCCCGTCCTGGGTCGAGAAATCGAAGCTTGCCGCCAGCAAGCTCTCCATCGCCGAGTTGTCGATCTGATTGAAGTTGATCAGGAAATCGACCGCTCCCTCGCGCCCGCGTGCGGAAAGATCATCTATCTCCTCCGGAGCGCCTCCGAAGCCTGCCCGTCTGAGCAAGTGAGCGCCTTCATCGTAGCTTAGGCTCGCCATAAATTCCTCCTCCTCGAGTTCGCCGACGGTAACCCGAGGCCGTCAGCAGCCACCGACTCTAATCTTCTTGCGTGGCAAAGTTCTAAGGCTCAGCTTCCTGGAACCGCGCTTGTCGGGAAAGATGTCTTGCACGGCCGCCTGATCTTGCTGTAGCGCGAAATGGAATGAGAATCATTCCCGCTGTTGAGACTGTTGAGGGCAGTCAAAAGTCTGAAATTCTCCCGGTCTCTCTTACGACCGGCGGACTCCGGCATTAGCGACTCAGCCTTCGCTCCCATTCCGCGCGAGTAGCGAAAGCCTGAGGTGAGATCGCCCGTTGGACAGCCAGTATTCCGTCAAGATGATCGATCTCATGCTGAAGGAGTTCGGATAGATCTCCCTCGGCTTCGACAGTCTGTTTTAGTCCCCGGTCGTCCTGATAGTCGACTCGAATCTGTGCGGCTCGCGAAACGCGCACCATCAGATCGGGAAAGCTGAAGCAATCGTCCCATAATTCCATGCTCGTCTCGCTCAACCACGCGATCTCGGGATTGATCAACGG
>DATLWF010000329.1:0-7836 GCA_035576605.1 Blastocatellia bacterium
ATCACCGTAGCGATCTTTCATACCCACAGGAACGCAGTGAGTCCCCGCCCCTCGGACCAGGACGAGCAAGAGGCCGATCGACTCCAAAAGCCCATCTATGTAATCAGCAGCCGCGGATTGTGGGTTTATGAACCGGATCCCGCTAGGAATCATATGGGGCGAAGCTACGAACATGACGCGAAGGGCAAGAAGTGATCATGCACGAGGGATTGGACACCTACGTTCGCCGGGTTCTGAGAGAAAAGAAGTTGACGCTGTCCGACGTGGAGCGCCGCGCCGGAAGCAACATCAGCGACAGCTACGTGCACGGCATCTCAACCGGGAGCGTAAAGAATCTCTCGCTCGACAAGCTCAAGGCGCTGGCGCGCGGTCTCGGCGTCGCTGAATCTCAATTATTCGCGGCGTGCGGCGTATCGCTCCCGGACCTCGAAGAATTCATTGGTAGTGATTTTGCCCGCCTCTTCTACAAGTACCGAGAGCTGTCGGCGGACGAGAGAAACCGGCTGAGCGCTTTCCTGGCGATCCTGGATCGAGAGATCGACCGCCTTCTGCTTAAAGACAGGCGTCAGCCGGAAGACTTGACTGGTTTACCTTCGAGCCCTGCGGACGTAAGCGCCGCCTTCGTAGAAGGGCGCCGAACCGGTTAAGAGCCGCGTGGCGGAGTCTCACGCTTACCGAGGATCAACGCATCGGCCATCTCAAATCGCTGGGAGGTGTCTATGGAAAATCAGCTCAATCGTGGCTCAATGGGCTTGGCTCTACCGATCGCGCTATCAACTGCAACCGGCTGGGCGCAGTCGTCCGGCTCCGCTGTGACTTACAACCAACGCACCATCGCAAGGTAAAGGCACATCAGCGAGATGTTACCTGTCGTCTCACGGTATTCGCTAACGATTTTATCTCCGAGGGCAGGACAGAAAAAATCAGGCGACATCCTGGAACGTCGCATTCCCAGCGTCGTCGTAAAATTCTGTCCACAATACCAGCATGACCGCATCACTGTGGGATCCCCATCCGGCGAAGCAGCTCTCGGAATCTCGCTTCGCCGCGGATCGGGTCCCAGACCGGCGAATCCTTGAAAAAGATCGGAATTGCCCCTGCTTCTAGTCCGCGCTCCATCCATGTGAGCGCCAATCCCTTCTCGTTCATTTGCGCACAGATTCTAGCAATAAGGTGCGCCAGGTTTAGACCTGCGCCAGACATCTGTTCCAGCTCTTTAATCGTGTGGAGCGCTCCTGTGCGCCGTCCCTGTGCGGCGAAGACCATTCCCATGCAGTAAATCAAAGTTGGATCGTCCTTTCTCTGCTCTTTTGCTTTGTCCAGTTCGGCAATCGCTTCGTCCAGCGCCCCGCTTGAAATGTAAATCTCTATTTCGGCATTGACGGTGAAAAGTGGGCCCAGTTCATAGGACTGCCGAAGAAGCTCAATTGCTCGACGATAGTCTCGCTTGAGAAAGTAAGCATAAGCAACCAGGCGTGCGATTAGTGGTGAGAGCGGATCGAGCTCACGCGCTTTCACTAATACTTCTAAGCCTTCATCGAAACGCCCCTGTTCCAGTAGAGAGGCTCCTAGTAGATAGTGAGCTATTATTAAGCTGGGGCTGAGTTCAATAGCGCGTCGCAGTTCCAGATCACCGGTGGAGAAATCAAATGGCGCAAATTGTATATGGGTTTGACCAACGGCAGCATGTGCTTCGGCCAAATCCGGGTCGAGAGAAATCGCTGTACTTGCCGCCTCATAGGCTTTGCGGCGGCCTTCAGCGGGTTCGATGAAACCATGCATCGAGAGACTCGCATAAACCTCAGGTAATGCGGCGTAGGCGAGCGCGTAATTCGGCTCATCTTCAATAGCCTTCTTGTAGTAGCTTATTGCCGTGAAAAGGTCCTGGCGGGTTCGGCGCTGCAAATTGGTCCAACCCAGCAAGTAGTTCTGATAAGCAATGATGTTTTGGGTATAGCGCTTGGAAAGCGCTTGTTTCTCTTCGCCTGTCAGCTTGAATCGCAGATTCCCCGCTATTTCTTTAGCTATCTGTTCCTGAACGGCAAAGATGTCTGATAGCCTTCGACTATACTTCGCGCCCCAAACTTGAGACCCATCTGCGGTGCTCAGCAAGTCTGCTTGAACAATCAGCGTATCGCCCTGCTGGGTGACTCTTCCTGTGATGATCGCATCTACGCGTAAGTCGCGCCATATTATCTGAGCGTCCGTCTCTTTTCCCTTGTAGCGGAATGCGGTCGTGCGAGCGATTACTTTCAGCTGAGATAATTGTGAAAGACTATTGATTAAGCTCTCGGTTATTCCGTCGCTCAGGTATTCCGTATTCGAGTCAGCGCTGGCATTGACGAACGGCAGAATGGCCAGAGAATGTATCTCCTTACTGGTTGGCTGGCCTTTGCCGGAAAGAAAATAGAACATAATCGCTCCAAGAGTAAGAACCGCAAGAGCGAAGCCAATGAAAACCATCTTACGACGACCGGTGGAAGACACAGCAAGCAAGCCCATTGGCTTCTGTTCAGTTGGCTTGCCCTGCGCCCGGTCTTGAATGACGAGAGTGGATTTCGTGTACCTTGCCACTACGACGTCCGATGTATGGTCGTCAGCTTCCGTTACATCCGCGGCAAATCGGTAACCCCTGCCCGGAATGGTGACGATGTAGCGGCGTTCGCTCGGGCTTTCGCCCAGAGCTTTCCTCAAGGCAGATATATACAGGGGCAGATTGGCCTCTTCCACTTCGCTGTCCGGCCAGAGCATCTCCATCAACTGGTCTTTCCCAAGCACCTCGCCGTGATGCTGAACTAATGCGAGCAGCGTATCGAAAGCCTTCGGCGCGAGAGGCACTACCTCGCCGTCGCGCAGTAGCGCTCTTTTTTCCGCATCAATGCAATAGGGGCCGAACTGGTAAAAGCGATGGATTAGCTCGCTCATCGAGGACCTTTAGAAGTTTTAGAAAATATATCCGCAATCCTAAAGACATTTAGAGAGCGGTTAGCGGATTATGCGGCCTGCGTTCGGGTCGCAAGCCGTCAAAGAAATAATGCCGGCAGGGAGTATACCCGAACACCTGTGAGAGCGGCAAAACGTCGGGGGACGCCGTGAAAAATAGAAGGACAGAGATCACCGTTGAGACCTACGAAGTTCTGGTTATTAGCCGTCACGGCAGCGTCAGCCGTAGCTGGTGCGCAAGCTGCGGCCAGGAGGTAGCCGCAATCAGCCTCGATGACGCCTGTAACTCGGGGTTGAGCATAGAAGCAATCCAACGGGAAGTCGAGGCCGGGCGAATTCACTTAGTAGAAACATCTGGCGGGTCGTCGCTGATCTGCCTCAATTCATTGATCCAAATCTGAAAGGAGACAACCATGAAGAAGATTTCTTTGAAAGCGATTTCCATCGCAGCAATCGCGCTCGTGCTGGCTCTGACCCCACGCAGAGTTTGGCATCCGGGCAAGGAAAAGCAAGAAAGATCGAAGGAACCTGGCGTACATCGGGAACGGTTATTAATTGCCAAACGGGCGCGACAATAGCGCCCTTTCTTGGCCTGAACACGTTCATGGCAGGCGGCTCAATGTTTGCGACGGGCGCGAGCAATCCAGCCCTGACCAGCAGCGGGTATGGGGTTTGGGAGCACGCCGGCGGGCCGAACTTTACAAACACCATCGTGTCTTTCCGGTTTAACGCGGACGGGAGTTTTGCCGGGACACAGAAGGTCACGCGACAAATCGAGCTTGACGCGAGTGGTGATCAATTCAGTTCCACGAATTCGCTGGAGATTGCTGACGCGACTGGCAACGTGATCGCGACCAGATGCTCAACGGAAACAGGACATCGCCTCGAATAGTCGATCGACAAAATGAGAGTTCGACGTAATGGGCAACAGATCCATGAATCCAGCGCTGATGATCCAGGCCCAATACGTCGAACTCGCGGTAGCTATCGTGACGGGGCGCACAAACAAATCTTGTAGTCCTTAGTCAGACATTGAAGACGAGAGCGGAGCTGCAACAGCGATAGGATTGAAATGCAATTCGATCATTGTCGGGAAACGAGCCTGCGCCCCAGTCGATCGCCGGGGCCTGACCCTGAAAGAGTCTTTTGTCGTGCTTATTTTAGCTCCAGGAGCCAGATGTTGCCGGTGGTCACCGCGTACTCATAGACGATTTGATTGCCCAATGGCGACCATGAAGGGTAACGAACATAGTGGTTTCGGCTGGTGTAATGCGTCAACTGCTTCTGTTGCTTTGTCGAACGCGAGATCCAATAGACGTTCCAGATTCCATCACGCCGCCCCGCAAAAACGATCTTTTCCCCATCGGGCGAAAAGTCGGTGGCCCAACTCAACCCAGGTTCGAAAGTCAACTGTGTGATCTCACCACCAGCGCTTGGCATGAGCGCAGTGTATGTGTTCTCGCCGCGCTTCATCGCCAATGCGATCAGCTTTCCATCTGGCGACCAGCAAGGCCAGCCAGTCTCCTCAGTGTCGAACGTCAACTGGCGTGGCGTGCCGCCTTCGACGGGAACTGTCCAGATGTTGATGGTTTGCCCTTTGGTAGAGTTGAACGCGATCTGTTTTCCGTCCGGGGAGACTCGGTTCCAGCTAATAGCCTGCTTAGGATCTAAAAGAAGTTTTTCTCTTCCAGTGTTAACCGAGACGGACCAAATCGTATTGTTCCTTTGAAAAACCACGGTATCGTTGTCCGGCAGCCAGTCGATCACGAAGTCAGCATCGCGACCGGTCGTAAGCTGTGTGACGTTCCGGCCGTCTGCGTCCATCACCCAGACTTTCGGCTGTTCGCCCCCGCGAAATTCAACAAACGCTATCTTCTGACCATCTCGCGAGAAGGTGGCCTTACTCTTCCGGAAGCTCGTACTCGGATCAAGGGGCAGCGGCGAACGCGTCTCCTCACCGGAGTCAGGCGAGATTTGCAATGACATCAAGCTTGCATTCAGGGTCTGCGCACAGTAAGCGATCTTCTTCCCGTCACTAGAGATCGTCACTTGTCCTTCAATGCGCGCTAGGCCCGTGTCCCTAACTACTTCTGATTGGCCGAGCGCTTCACCAGTGTCAGGCGAGATGCGAAGCCTGTACAAGGCGAAGATGCCGCCGACCTGATTACCGCTCCCTCCGTATATGTATTCTCCGTCCGGCGAGTAGACGGGATTGGAGAATTCCCGCGCCAACAACTTTAGTTCTCCCCCGTTTGCCCCAACGCTCCACAACTGTCCGCCGCTTCCTCCGTCATAAGCAACGAATGCGATTCTTTTCCCGTCTGGAGACCAAGTCGGCAAGCTATGTCCTCCAACAGGATTGCCCACTTGGGTTATCGGCGCCGGCTCACCGCCCTGCGAAGATATTGTCCAGATGGTCGTGGGGGGCATAGGTGTAGATTCGGATTGAAAAGAAATGAAGGAACCGTCCCGCGACCAGGCCGGAGAAGCCCCAAAATCTGAGAGCTTTCGCGCCGTGCCACCTGTGGCCGGAATTATCCAGATGCCACCGCGCTTCTGAGAACGAAAGGCGATTAGCGTGCCGTCGGGTGACCAGGCCGGATCGGAATTCCCCTGACCGTCCGAGGTCACTTGTATCTCTCTCGCGCCGGGTGTCAACGGCTTGACGTAGATTTCAGGAGCGCCGTCGTGATCAGAACTGTAGGCGATGGAGTTCCCATCAGGCGACAACTTTGGAATCTCCAAGCCAGTCCAGGTAGGTATCTGCGTCGCCTTTGCGTCTATCGTAGGAGTAGGAGTGGGCTTGGTTTGACTTCTCCAGAGCGCGATTGCGATAACGGCAACAAGAACAAGGGCGGCTGCGGTCACCAGCGGCCATGCCCCAATTCGCCTTAGAGCGGTTCTGGCTGTACCAAACTCTCTGTGGGTAGTGGTCTCTTTTGTTTCCGGACTTCGAAGCTGAGCTTGCGAGATGACCTGGGGGACAGGGCCCGCTTCGGACTTCGATTTTTCTGCCTTGGTTTCCTCGGCTTCCCTGATTTCGCCTATGAAGCGATAGCCGCGCTTTGGAACCGTCTCGATGTAGCGAGGCGCGTCGGCATCGTCGCCAATCACTTGCCGAATCTCTCTGATCGTTCGGGTCAGCGCGTTGTCGGTGACAAAGGATTCCTTCCAGATCTGCTCAAACAACTCCTGCTTTTCAACCATCCGGTCGCAATGCTTGACGAGATAGACCAGCACGTCGAAAGCCCGCGGTGTGATCTTGCGCGGCTGCCCATCTTTTTCGACACGAAAACGATCGCCATCCACTAAGACATCGTCGAAGCGATAAGACACGCCAGCGTTAGTAACAGAATCCATTCCTATAACCGATTAGGAGTAAACCAGTTAGCATCAGTCACGAGAAAGTCATCCGACGGTCATATGCTTATCACCGGTTTGTCATTACCCTGAGTCGCGACTCGATTATAGTCCGCATCCGTGGATCGACAAAATCCAAATTCGAAAGCCAAAGGAGATCATTTATGAAGAAGCAAGCGCACAGCATATTGATAATCGCCGTCCTGTTGGCAACCGTTTCCATTTCCGTCGCGGCGCAGTCCGATAGATTGATCGTAGCGAACGTACCCTTCAACTTCGTGACCAAGGATAAAGCGCTCCCGGCCGGTGAGTATGTATTCGAACTCGTGCAGCTCGGCGGCTCGGATGCGGTCAAAATTCAAAGCGCGGACGGCCACATCACGGTATATGTCCCGACG
The DNA here is from genome assembly GCA_035576605.1 of Blastocatellia bacterium. Lineage (GTDB taxonomy): Bacteria > Acidobacteriota > Blastocatellia > UBA7656 > UBA7656 > Onstottus_A. Next base: position 6,702 of record DATLWF010000329.1, read on the forward strand.
CGCTCGGCTAAAGCGAAAGTTTCCCAGGCGGAAGCGAAGCTGGTTTTCAATCGCTATGCGGATCAGTACTTCCTCTCGCAGGTGTGCGGACTCGAGGATTCAACGACGCAGCAGTTGGCCAAGCCTCGCGCCGAAGATCGGCTCGCGAAGACTGAGGCAGAGAAAAAGAACGTATCCATCGCCGCCCACAAACGATGAGAACCGAACGGACCCATCGGATGACGATCTGTCAGGCTCCACTTGTAAATGAGAAGGGCGAGCGGATCAAGAAAGGTAACCCCTGAAAGGGGATCACTCGCCCCACACTGGTGGCACAGAACATGAATTCTGGGAACGGGGAAGCGATCCGAATTGATCGTGCTTCAGATGAAAGGAGATTCTATGAACTATAAGACCCGTTTGCTCGTCGTATCCTCCGGCGTTCTGGGCGCTCTCGTGCTTGTGGCGCCGCTTCTATCCTTCGAGAAAGCGGCTGCCAGCGGCGCGCCGCGACCCACTCCCTCGTCCAACGTTTCCGTTTTCGCCACCGGATTGAACAATCCGCGAGGACTCAAGTTCGGGCCCGATGGCAACCTCTACGTCGCAGAGGGCGGGGCCGGTGGATCCACTTCTACGGTAGGGACCTGCGATCAGGTTCCATTTCCGGTTGGCCCTTACACAGGCGGCTTCACTGCACGCATCTCGAAAATAGATTCAAACGGCGTGCGAACGACGGTCGTCGAGAACTTACCTTCAAGCGTGACCAATCCTGCGCTTGGCAGTCTCGTCAGCGGCGTAGCCGATGTCGCGTTCATCAATAACACGCTCTATGCGCTGTTTGCTGGCGCTGGTTGCTCGCACGGCGTGCCGAGCGTTCCAAACGGCGTCATCCGCGTGAACTCGGACGGGACGTGGGACCTGATCGCAAACCTCAGCGAATTCCAGATGGCGAATCCGGTTCAGAATCCGGAACCCGATGACTTCGAGCCTGACGGCACGTGGTACAGCATGGTGGCGGTCCGAGGCAACCTCTACGCTGTCGAGCCAAATCACGGAGAACTGGACAAGATCACGCCGCTGGGCCAGATCAGTCGGGTGGTCGATATCTCAGCAAGTCAAGGCCACATCGTGCCGACCGCCGTCGCTTATCACGGGA
>DATLWF010000330.1:0-6698 GCA_035576605.1 Blastocatellia bacterium
TCAAATGGGTCTGCGATGTCTTCCCAATAGAACTCGCGCTTGCCGACGACTTTTCCTTCGCGCATCGTGAACAGTGATAGCGCCAGCAACGGGCCCTCGCGATAGTAGCCGAAGATGTCGATGTCCTCGCGCGAGATGACCATCATCTTTTGTTGCTCGCCGAGCTTCACAATCGTCCTGAGCTGATCTCGTGCGCGCGCGGCGGCTTCGAACCTTTGCTCATCGGAAGCTTCCTGCATCCGGCGTTTCAACTCGCCTTCAAGATCCTCGGTTTTGCCTTGCAGCAACAGGTCTACGTCTCGCACAGCCTCGTTGTACTGCTCGATCGTGCACAGGCGGCTGACGCACGGACCCAGGCAGCGTTTGATATGATATTCGAGACACGGCCGGTCGGCTTTGCCGTCGATCTCCATCGTGCACGTGCGAAGCTGGAAATTCTTGTTGATCAGATCGAGCGTGTTCCACGCGAGCGAGATCGGCAGGAAGGGACCGAAGTAGCTCGCGCCGTCTTTCAATATTTTTCGCGCGATCATTGCTCGCGGCGCCCGTTCGTTGGTGATCTTGATGTGCGGGTACTGCTTGTCGTCTTTTAGAAGAACGTTGAATATCGGCTTGTGCTTCTTGATCAGATTTGATTCTAGCGCGAGCGCTTCGATCTCGTTGTCGGTGACCATAAGGTCGACGTCGTGTATTCGCGCGATGAGATCGCTTGTCCTGAACACATTTGCGCGATCGGAGTGGAAGTACTGGCGTACGCGATTGCGCAGGTTCTTCGCCTTGCCTACGTAGATGATCTTGGCTTTCTTGTCGCGAAAGAGATAGCAGCCGGGCTGATTTGGGAGGTTGGAGAGCTTTTCTTCGAGAGACATTGGGAATGTGCAGCCGGAAGTCAGAGATCAGAGGTCAGAAGTCAGAAAGGTCAGAAGGTCAGACGCAAGAACGGAGTACGGCAAGCCTTTCTGACCTCTGACCTCTGACTTCTGACTTCTTCATTCAAGCTTAAACAACGGCACGTATTTGCCTTCTTCAAATCTGAATTTGAAATTGCCTTCAAAGCGCCGAATCCCTGACACCCCGGCGCCGCCAGCAAGCGTCGGCATTCTCAGCGTGCCTTCAAATTGACTGTAGTCGATCGTCGCGCCGAACGACTTCATCTTGCTAGCTTCTTTGTCGACCGTCTCGAGGTTATGAAGTCCCTCGATCTTGATCGTCAGCACCTCTCCGGTTTGAGGGTCCAACTGCGCCACGCCCGACGCCAGCGCGACATTGGTCACCTCGGGCCTGGGCACAAATCGGAACCATCGCTCGTTCTTGCGGTCGGCGATCACCTCCTGGAAGGTGTAGTACTGCACCCGCTCAGGCAAAAGAGGGAAGAACGCCAGGTCCCAAACAGCTCCAAACGAAAGCAACGTCGGTTCGTCCTCCTTGATCCTGTCCTTCGGGTTCCCCTTCTTGTCGGTGTCGGCGGTGACGCGCACGACTACCGGCGTCTGGCCGGTCTTATCAGGCTTCTTTGCCGGCTCGACGGTGACCGTCGTGTCGCGCAATTCCTCGGTAGCCTCTTTGTCGCCTTTGACCTTATACCGCTCGACGTGAATCTTCTGTTCGTAGCGGCAGTGATCCCGGAAGTAAAGCGACCGGTCCTGATTGGCGGCGGCTTTGCAGATCAACTCGGGCGCATTGCAGGTCTGAGCGCCTGCGCTGGTGGCGGCGAACGCGATCACGGCGAGCGAGAGGACGGCAAGGTGTTTCATCGACTTCTTGACTCCCAAAAGGTCTTTCGTGTATTAACTCTAAACGTCGGTCAAAAAAAGTATAAGTTAGCCGGGAACATATCAGCAAACGTCATCATCTCTAGCGCACCGAACCTCAGCCCGTGCTGATCGCGCTAGCTTTTGCCTCGAAACAAGAACGGCACATCAACGTAAGGAGGCCCTATGAAGCTTAAGGCGATGACTGCGGCAGGAATTGTGGCTGCGGTCCTGTTTGGCAACGCCTGCGCGACCAAGAAGTATGTCCGGAATCGAGTCAACGAGCGGGCGACCCCGCTTGAAAGCCGCACCGGCGAGCTGGAAGAAACCTCGCGGCGCAACACCCAGGACATTGGCCGCCTGGGTAAGGACATCGAAGACGTGCGCCAGCGAACGGATCGCGCGCAACAACAGGCCGATCGCGCCGCGTCGTCAGCCGAGCAAGCTAACACCCGGGTAACCGGCGTTGAGCAAACAGTCTCGGATCTGCGCAGCAACCTCGACAAATTCACCGTGCAGAAGACGGTGACCATTCGGTTCAATGCCGCCAAATCGGAGTTGCTTCCCGAAGCAATGGCCTCGCTGGACGAGCTTGCGAGTCAGATCAAAGACCGCAATGGTTTCCTGCTCGAGATCCAGGGCTTCGCCTCAGCCGAAGGCAAGCCCGAGCTGAACGAGCGCTTGAGTGAGGCGCGATCGGAAGCCGTTAAAAGATACATGGGCGAGCATCACAACGTTCCTTTGTTCCGGATGTCTATAATCGGCTTCGGCACGAGCCGTCCGGTCGCCGACAACGAAACGAAGGAAGGCCGCGAGCAGAACCGCCGCGTCGAAGTCCGGTTGCTGACCAACAACGCGGTCAGCCAGGCGCACTGAGGGTCAGAAGGCAGAAGGCAGAAGGCAGAAAGCAGCAGGCAGTGAGCATATTCTCCGGCGGACTGCCTTCTGCCTACCGCCTTCTGCCTTCTGCTTTCTGCCTTCTGCCTACCGCCTTCTGCTTTCTGACTATGGATTTCGGCATTGAGATACCAACCGGCAAACCATTCGACGCCGTAGCTCTCGGACTCAATGCCATAGATCACCTCATCGTCGTCCCACACTATCCCGGATTCAACAGCAAGGTTCCGCTAATCTCACACACGCTCGCGCCGGGAGGCCAATGCGCGACTGCGATGGTAACCCTCGCTCGCCTTGGCATGCGCGCCTGTTACATCGGAAAGATAGGTTCAGACGACTTTGGCCGTTTGCAGATTCGGTCGCTCGAGTCTGAAGGGGTCGACTCAACCGGCGTGATGGTAGTCCAGGGCGCCGACAGTCAAATTGCATACATCGTGGTGGATCAGCCAAGCGGCGAGCGAACGGTCATCTGGCATAGGGATGATCGGTTGATGATCGAAGCGGATGAAGTCGATGAGGCGGCAGTCACTTCGGGCAGAGCGCTTCTCCTCGATGCTCACAATGTTGCGGCCTCAATCGCGGCCGCAAGATTCGCTCGCGCTGCCGGCATTCCGACCGTGCTCGACATTGACAACATTTACGGGGGCTCAGACGAGCTATTGCCGTTGATTGATTTTCTGATTTCGTCAACAAGCTTTCCTCTACGAATGACCGAAGAACCCGATCTTCGCGCCGCGTTGAAAAAGCTCAAGGATATGACCGGTTCGCTGTTTGTCGCGGCGACGCTGGGACGTGATGGAGTCCTAGCATACTTCCAAGGGGAGTACATCCACTCGCCCGCTTTCACTGTTGAGTGCCGGGACACTACCGGTGCGGGAGATGCCTTTCACGGGGGTTTTATGTACGGTCTGCTCGCGGGTCTTTCCGTTGAAGAGACTCTGAGATTCGCAAACGCTGTCGCGGGTCTGAAGTGCCGTGCTATTGGAGCGCGAACAGCGCTGCCGACGCTTGAGGAAGTAAATCAATTGCTAGTTAGTCCGTAGTCCGTAGCTACTGACTACAGAGTATTATCTCCGGCCACGGACTACGGACTACGGACTACGAACTAAATCCCGATCACGTCCCTCAGATATTTCCGGCTCCGGACTGCACTTTCGTAAGGGTTCACACCGGGCTGGTCAGCGTCCACATCTTGCTCGACGAGCGCCCAGCCTTGGTAGCCGCGGTTCATCAGTCCTTGCGCTATCGCGGGAACGTCCACTGCTCCTTCGCCCAGCTCACAGAAGACTCCGCGCCGAACCGCATCCAGAAAACCAACGCCGCCTCCCCGCACTGACTGTAGGACCTCGGGTCGCACATCTTTCAAGTGCAAGTGTAAAATACGGGACCCGTACTTCTCCACGGCCTCCACTGGATCGCCTCCGCCATACATATAGTGGCCAGTGTCCAGGCACAGACCGATCAATGATGGGTCGGTGCTCGCGCAGAGCCTTTCGATTTCGGCGGGCGTCTCCACCAACGTTCCGGCGTGATGATGAAAAGCTGTCACGAGACCCAACTCGCGGCAAGCTGTTGCAATCCGACTGATAATTTCAACAGCACCATCCCACTGATTCGCGCTCATTCCGTCCCGTTCCTCGTTCACTCGTCCGGCCACCGACATCCGAGCCCCGCCCATTTCGTCCGCCAGCACAATCAACCGGGAGCCGGCTCGCGCCAACAGCCTGGCGACCTTGATCGCCTCGTGGAAATCGGCTTCGTGCCGTCGTGCCTCGGCCAGATGGATCGGCACAAAGGCGGAAACAAGCCTGAGCCCTCGAGATGATAATTCAGCGATCAAACGTTCCGGCTCAGTGGGCAGATACCCGTAAGGCCCGAGCTCTGTGCCGTCGTAGCCGGCTTCAGCCATTTCGTCCAGCACTCTGGCGTAGGATTGATGCCCGTTCCATCCTTCGGCTTCCATGATGCCCCAGCTAACGGGCGCGGTTCCGATCTTGATTTTGTACTCTGAACTCATTTCAAGAACTCATCAGCGTTTTCTTTTGTGACAAGCTTCGTTCCGGTGTCTATGAGTTTAGGTATGGGCTCGCCGCGGATTGCTTTTATCGCTGCCTCGACGGCTTGCTTACCCATGTTTGCCGGATACTGAGCGATCACCGCGCTGATCGCTCCGGACTCGACGGCGCGCACGGCTTCCTTGCCGGCGTCGAACCCGACGACGAGAATCTTTCCGCTCAAGTGCTGAGCCGCCACACCCTCCATAGCTCCAAGCGCCATTTGATCGTTTGTGGCAAACACCGCGTTCAAATCCGGATGTGAAGTTAGCAGGTTTTCCATTACGGTAAGCCCCAGGGCGCGCTCGCTGTTCGCAGGCTGTATTGTGACGACTTGAATCCCCGGCGCCTGGGCTATGGCGTCTTGAAACCCGGCGACGCGGTCGTCGTGTGAAACCACGCCGAGAACGCCGCGAATGATAGCCACTTTGCCGTGGCCTCCCAGGACTTTCACGAGGTAATCGCCCGCGAGCTTTCCGCCTACTCGGTTGTCAGTGCCGATATAGCAAAGCTTACCGGGCCACGGTGTATCGTTGTCCACAATCAGCACGGGAATGCCTGCCGCTTTTGCTTTGTCGAGCACCGGGGTCACTTCGGCAATTCCGCCCGGCACGACCGCGAGAGCCGAGACCTTTTTTAGGATCTGATCTTCGAGGATTGAAACCTGCTGATCGATGTTGATCTCACGCTCGGGAGCCAGCACCGATAGTTCGATGTCAGGGTGCTGGCGCGCCGCTTCCTCGGCGCCGCTCTTCAGCGTCTGCCAAAACTCACTGTCGAGCGCCTTTGTCACTATCACGATCCGCTTGCGCGCCGCATCCGATCGATTGCAACCACCTACTGAGAGAAGCAGCATCACGGCAATCATCACGACGCGCAGACTCCAGGCTTTGTTTCTCATTTATCCTCTCCTCATTTTCTGACTAACCGTCGCCGGGTCCTGGTGCGCTGGCGCAGCACATCGATCCACACGGCAGCTACGATGACCACGCCGATCACCACCTTTTGCCAGTTGGGCGACACGTTCAGCAAAGTCAATCCGTTGCGCAGCACACCCATGATGAGCGCGCCAATGAGCGTTCCCCACACGGTTCCCACACCGCCGAAAAAACTCGCTCCGCCAATAATCACTGCCGCGATCGCGTCGAGTTCAGCGCCGTCGCCGGCCAGAGGAAACCCCGAGTTTAGCCGGCCCGCGAGAACGATCGCGCCCAGAGCCGCAAGCCCTCCGCTCAATGCGTAGACCATCGTCAGCCGCCGGTCTACCGGAATACCTGAAAACATTGCCGCTTGTTTGTTGCCGCCGATTGCGTACACGTCGCGCCCCAGCGTCGTGCGTGACAGAAAAATATGAAAGAGCGCATAGACCGCGACGACCAGAATGACCGGCACAGGGATGTAAGCAATCGTGCCGGCCCCCCAGAAACGAAATCCGTCGGGCAACTCCGAGATAGGAAAGCCGCCGGAAATTACGAACGCGAGTCCTCGCGCAACGTTCATCATCCCGAGGGTCGGAATAAACGGATGGGGGAGCCGCAACTTTGTGAGCAGCAACCCATTTGTCATACCGAGCGCTGCTCCGATGGCAACTGCCCCGGCAATACACAGAGGCCAGGGCACGCCCGCTTTGAGCATCATCGCGACCAACACACAAGACAATCCCAGTATCGAGCCGACTGAAAGATCGATACCCGCGGTGATGATCACCAGCAATTGTCCTAGCGCCAGGAGCGCGTTCACCGATGACTGCCGAAAGACATTTATGAGATTGTCAAAGGTCAAAAAATACGGCGACATGAAGCTCAGGATCGTTGACGTCACCACCAGTCCCAGCAGTGGTCCAAATCGCCGCATTAGCCTGGCCGGCGCTCTGCGCCACCGTTCAAGCGCGATGCTGCGGCCATCAAGCGGCGCCTGTTCTTCAAGGACATCGGTTGTTGCCTGGCTGGTCTTCAGTGGACGACGCCTCCCGTCGCCAGTTGCATAATCAGTTCGT
>DATLWF010000331.1:0-2071 GCA_035576605.1 Blastocatellia bacterium
CAAGATGACTCTTGATTCCTTTGAAATAGTGAAACCTGTCGCCAAGCTGCTCCTCAGGTAGACCGAGCTTGTCCACAAAGATTTGTCGCAGAATATCAAATCGGGTTATACCGTGGGCCAACACGATGGGTAATCCGTCAGACATCTCTCAAGTCTCCTTTCGAAAGGAGGCGATCAGGAACCATTGATAGCTCGAACGTCGCCTGGTCGAACGGCGGCATCTCGGGTTCCGGCCGCGCCAGGTTCCTGGAGGCGCCTCTGATCACGGGGAACGGCAAGACGTTGCGACCTGTACGAGACCGGCTGAATGTTATGCCGTCTCACACGGCCTATTCAAGTAGACACAGTGATAAGAGTTGCCAGCTGTCGGCGCAGCCCGAAATCGCCTCGGACTAGGGACGTTCTGTCTGACGAGTACGCACGCAGCCGGTGCACTGCGCTTTTAAGCATCGCTATTTTATGGTAGATTCACGTTAACGAAATCGAGCTGACAGTACCCGGACATAATCATTCTTAGGAGACGCGATGGCTGAAGCTGCGGAGATGGTTGAACCGTTTGTGAAGATGGAGCCGATGTCGCACGGCCGGCCCGACCTCAGGAAGAAGAAACCAAAAATTCTTGCCGTGATTCTGGACAACTGCACCGGGTGCGCGGGCTCGCCGGCGTGCGTTGAGTACTGCCCCGTGGACGCGTGCATGTTCTGGGTCCCGGATGCCGACTACTATCCGAGCGGCCGCATCGAAGTCGATCCGAACCTTTGCATAGGCTGCAAGCTCTGCACCAGCAAAGGACCCGACGGGACTTTCCTCGAAGGATGCCCGTGGGATGCAATCGCGATGATGGACACGAGTGAGTGGGAAGGCCGGACCGGTTTCACCCTGAATCCTTAGTGCGTAGCGTAGACTGTCCAGTCTGCGGCGCGCTTGTTATATCGAAATACTGGAAGCAAACTCCACGTTGGAGAGGCTGGTGCGGAGACTAGACGGTCTACGCTGCCCTCACTGACTCTTCCCTGCCCTGTCGCGAATAGCTTCCAAAGTGGAAGCTGCTTGCTTCAAAACGCTATCGGGTATTGTCGCAATCGGGCGAGTGTATCGCTGCACGTAAGGAATGTCTTCAGGTAGACCGACGAGATACAGCGCTCTTAAGGCCTCCCACAACTGCTCGGTCGTTGGCGAGAGCGTAACGACCTCACCTCCCGCTTCGACCCTGCCTCCGTCGGCAACTAGTACGCTCTCGACTCGGCCTGCCACGGGCGCGTGAATCTCGATCTTGTTTCCATCTTCCTGCTTTATTCGAATAAGCGGAGCATTGGCTGCAACAGCGATACCCGGCTCTTTGACGATCAACTCAACAGTGCCCGCGCTTTCGGCGTGAACGGCGTAAGGTTTGAGCATCGCGATCAACTCGGGCCGTCCCGATGAATCCCCGAAACGCACCAGTCCGAGCGCTGCGTTGTGGCGGACGCCGGCGTTGGCGTCTTGAAGCAGAGGACGCAGCGCCGAGTGAAAGTCCTCATAAGCGTTGTCCTGACCCATCACCCACGCGGCGGTCATTCGAACTTCGGCTTGATTATGCTGAGATGCGGCGATGACGTCCGGGTAGAAGCGCTTCACGGACTGATCTCCGTCGATGATCCGATTCCCCAACTGCGCAAGCGCGTGTTGAACGTTCCGAGGCTTGTTCTGATCGTGCAGGTACTCGCTCATGCGGGCGTCCGAAAGCGGCCTGCCAAACCAGGTTCCGTACCAGGAGATGAATGGAATGACGACGAACAAGGCTACGACGACAAGGATCGCCCACGGATACTTACGATGCGGGCCTTTGCCTTGGGGAGTTGGCGTCTCGTCGTCGCTTAGAGGTTGAATGTCGTTCACTATCAGCTTGTCTCCCAAGTCGAGACGATTCGCGCTTTATCTCACTCACTGGATTCTACGGACGCGTTCGATAAGCGGTCAAGCAACGCCGCTAGGCTGGCCAACAGCGTGCGCACTCTCGACGCTAGACCTGTGATCTTCATTGACACACTCCAGTTGTGTGTTGCAACCGCGTAGCGGTGACCTATCGATA
>DATLWF010000332.1:0-6423 GCA_035576605.1 Blastocatellia bacterium
GAGACTCACAACTACGCTGAGCCGAATCATCCTTGTGTGGGCATTGGCCCGAGTCCCTGTTACCTGTGCTGGCTTTGCGCCCAGCATACTCACGATTCTGTTCTCTAAAAGAATTCTCACTCGATTCATGACTCCTCCAACGGATACCTGAACGTCTATTCTCGCTACTCGAGCCCTCTCGGATTGAGTGTTCGTGCTCGGCTCGGGCAAGATTATTTTGTTTCTTTCCAGCGATTTTGTTTGTGATCTCTTCAGCGCAGCCGCTTCGAAAAGATGGGGGCTCTCAAATCCTTTATCCTGCTAGGATTTCAGCCTTGCGATACTATCACAGCATGCTCGTGTGTCAAGCCCGGAAACAGGGATAAACAGCGCTTCCATCCCCTGTATTGACTCGCCTGCTTCACTCTCGGCGACATCGGCGAACATTTGATTCGAGGTCGGGTTAACGGATGGGTTGAGGGCGGCAGCTACAAACGGGGTATATCCGCCGAAGCCTATTTCCTCGATCCAGAGGACCGACTCTTTGGCTTCAGCCGCGAAGGTCAACCAGGCGTAAGAGCGCCCGGCAGTCAAAACAGCTCCGGGCTTGGCGGTCAGACCCGATTCGACTATGAGTGATTTGTTGAACTCCGTCGCTTTCTTCATAATAACCCTCTCCTCCGAACACGACGTAACTAGGCGAGGTTCGTTCCAGTAGAATGCGCAAGGCTAAGTCAAACAAAGCAAAGACATCTCTCAAGAATGTTGGAGGGTTATGAGGGGAATGTCGCCAAATTGATTGACCGGCTTCGTTCAGGTTGCTGCATTATCGTGGCATTACGTGGCGCGATGCGCTACAAAACTCAACACTCACAGATGGCGTTGAGAGCCGCGCACCGAATCCGTCAAGTCCCCAAGCATGCCTTTGGCAGATTTCCGTTGTTGAGTACTGGAGCGCGCCTGAGTTAACAAATCTTAGATTAAACGATTTGGGTATTCCGGGAGGCGAAGAGGGACGGTGCATGTACAAGGATACTGGTTCGCACCGCCGTCGATCAACGAGTGTAGTAGCCTCGTCGCTTTGGTACTCTGACGAAGGCCCTTCCCCAAGATTCGGAAGACCATCGCTAAGCGAGTCAGACTACGACCCGGCCACAGACGGCGGCGCGGCCGGCGCAGTCCAAATAGGCCCGTGGCGCGCCAACCCATCTAACCTTCTTCTGACTTGTCCGACAAATCCACATTCGTCGCTTTTTCCACTGAACGAGTCGCAGTTTGCAGGATGACCAAAACTCGCCGCTGAGGACTCTGACCTAGACAGAACGGGTCACCCATCCCTCCGCTTTTGCGCGTTCGAGAATGGCACGATGGCGCGCCATTGAGGATGGTCTTGTGGTTGCACTTCTCCCTGGTGCGTCCCTGCAAAGAGTTAATTTGAAAGCTCTTCGATGCCAGCGCGAGTTCGCGCAGGTACTGGGCCGGGTTCTGCCCGGGGACGGACGCGATTTCGAATATTGGAGAAGTGCAAATGAACAGACGGATCAAGACAATACTCGCAGTAGGGCTCGTGGCGTTCCTCTTAGCCACTCAGTCGCAGGTCATTCGTGTAACTAATGCTGACGCCGGAAAGGCAGCAGGTCCGCAGGAAATGGCGGAGACTGCGCGGATGAAACCGATCGCAGTTTCGGGACGCCTGTTGGTCAAGTATCGCGCCGGCGTTTCTCCCAGCCGGCGGAACACCCTCATGATGGTCGCTAGCGCGCGTGCTGACCGCGAGATACCGGGTCTTGGCGTTCACGTTGTGGAATTGGCATACGGTGCGGATGACGAAACCTCCGTACAGGCCTTGAGGGCGCAGCCGGAAGTTGAGTTTGTCGAACCCGACTATCTTTGTTATCCGGTCAGCACGATGGAACCGGACGATCCGATGTATGCATCACAGTGGCATTTGCCGGCGATTTCATGCCCGACGGCCTGGGGAATGACCTCCGGCAGCGATCAGATCACCATTGCACTGTGTGACACCGGAGTTGAAGCAACTCACCCGGACCTCGCGTCGAAGCTGGTGCCGGGGTGGAATGTGGTTGACAATAATTCGGACACGAGCCCGGTCGCTTCCCACGGAACGTGGACAGCAGGCACCGCGGCGGCGACTGGAAACAACTCGATAGGCGTTGCCTCACCGGCCTTGAATTGTCGCATCATGCCCGTTCGTGTGTCGTCGCTCTTAAGTGGGGCGGCCATGCAGAGCGACCTGGCAGCAGGGGTGGTGTGGGCAGCGGATCACGGCGCCCGCGTCGCCAGCGTGAGCTACATGGGCGCGGCCAACAGCACGATGATGGACGCGGGACGTTACATTCAGAGCAGAGGCGGCGTGTTGGTCATGGCGGCGGGAAACACCGGTACTTACAACTCCGCACCCGATACTCCAGACATCATCGTGGTAAGCGCGACTGCGGGAGGCGACGTGCTTGCGGGCTTCACGACAACGGGAGCCTATGTCGATCTGTCCGCGCCAGGAACAAGCATCCTGACAACCGCGCCGGGCAATTCCTATCAGGCGGTGAGCGGCACCTCATTCTCTACTCCGCTGGTGGCGGGAGCTATCGGCCTGATGCTGTCGGTCAAGCCGGACCTCACACCTGCTCAGATAGACACGATCCTGAAAGTGACAGCGGATGATTTTGGCCCGGCGGGATGGGATCCAGGGTACGGATGGGGACGACTCAACGTTGGACGCGCTATCAACGTCGTTGAAGGTATGGTGGCCGGGGCTCCGGATACGACACCGCCCGCTGTCGGCTTCCTTAATCCCACGATAGGCGGCGATACAAACGGGCTGATCGGAATATCAGGGAGCGAGCTTGTTCAGGTGAATGCTCTCGATGATAGGGCTCCGATCGATGTTAGCTTGTTCGCGGATGGCGCGCCGCTGGGAACGAGCGGCTCTGCGCCGTACACGTTTTATTGCGATACGTCCTTGTTTGCCGATGGCTCGCAGCACACACTGACAGCAGTGGCGCGCGACCAGGCCGGGAACACCACAAGCATCTCAACGCTGGTGACGGCGAGAGCCGGATTTGACGCGACGCCGCCAACTGTCGGCTTCGTTCAGCCGCAAGCGAATGGTCAGATAGCTATCTCCTCTGCCGAGACTGTGCAACTGAGCGCTTCAGACAACCAGGGCGTGACGGCACTGAGCTTGATCGCGGATGGGGCGCTCGTGGGAACGGTCACCTCGTTGCCGTACACCTTCACGTTGAACACGTCATCGTTTGCGAGGGGATCACTACACACCCTCAGTGCGGTCGCCGGAGATCAGGCGGGAAACTCGACAACCGTTTCGACCACGGTCACTGCGGGAGCCAGTCGTGATACAACGCCTCCCCTGGTTGGGTTTCAACAACCTCAGGCTGGAGGGACTGTTGGCATTTCCCAAGGCGAGCAAGTCACGGTCAGCGCTTCGGACAACGTCGGCGTGGCTTCCGTGAGCCTGTATGCAGATGGAGCGCTGGTTGGTAGCGATACGGCTGCGCCTTACTCCTTCTCGTGGAACACGTCTTCCTTGTCGGCAGGCTCACAGCACACTCTGAGAGCCGTAGCGGGAGATCAAGCGGGCAACTCATCCAGTGTGTCGATCACGGTCACTGTGGGGGCGAGCGTCGATACCACCGCTCCGCAGGTTTGGTTCATCAATCCGGTGAACGCGGATCGCGTCAGCGGAAATCAAACAATCACGATGGGAGCAAGCGACAACGTTGCGGTGACCAGGGTCGAGTTGTACATAGATAACCAGCTGTTCACTACTTTGACTCGGGCGCCTTACACCGTGAAATGGAAAGCGAACACCGCTGCCAAGGGCAATCATACCCTGACGGCCATCGCTTATGACGCAGCGGGGAACAACGCTTCCACGAGCATCACAGTAAACAAATGAGAGGGCCCTGACGCGGCGGCGCAGCTTTGCGCCGCCGCTGTCGTCCGGCGCCGGTCATCCGTCCCGCTACCGACTCTTTGTGAACGTCTCGGCAAAGCTGAGTCTCATGCCGCCGTTCTCTCCATTTGCCAAAGCTCCATCCCTCCTCCGACAGCGGATCTTATTTTCGTTCTGGTATCGCCCTGGTTCATCTACGGTTTTCGCCGCGCCAAGCTCGTCTTGAAATGAGCGCGGCTCATCCCTATACTTTGCGCTTGGTTCCACTTTAAGTTTTTTGGCAGTTACGGTTAGTAGTCAGGCCGTCATCATAAGGATTCAATGATCAAGCTACTCAGACCGACCCTGCTCGGGATGCTCTTGTTAGTTTTGGCAGGGCTGACTCACGCAGAAAACAAAGCATCGATACAGGGAACGATAGTTGAAAAGCGCGGCTATGTGATGGCGGGCTTGACCGTAACCGCGCGCAATGCCTCCACTGGAACGGAATATCAGGCGACCTCCCGGCCGGGCGCCGGCTCGGCAGCCGAGAGGCGTGATGGATTCGATAGCTTGCGCCAGCTTGGAGTCATAACCGACGCGAATGCCGATTTCTCTTTCTATAACCTAGAGCCGGGGCGCTATGTGATCGCCTCTGAATGTCCCGGAGTGGATCGGATCCTCGGGTCAGCAGCCGTCGAAGGAGGCAAGACCACTCAAGTCGAATTGCTTGCTCTACCCCTGCCGGAAACGGGCAACGTCGCGATCGACAAGTATGTCGCTTCGTCCGGGGCTCAAGGCGGCCGTTATCCCGCGGGGAACATCAGCTACTTGAATGTAAATGACGCGCTGGACATTTATTTTATGGTGGTCTACTTCGCCATCCTCGGGCTACTGTCCGTATATGGCGCCTATCGTTACCGCCTTGTCTATTTGTTCATTCGCTACCAGAAGCATCGCCCGCACCCTAAGTCCCGATTCGTTTCGGGCCGCCTGCCTCGGGTGACCGTACAATTGCCGCTGTTCAATGAAATGTATGTGGCCGAGCGGCTGATCGAGGCGGTGGTCAAGCTGGACTACCCGCGCGAGCTGCTCGAGATTCAGGTGCTGGACGATTCGATCGATGATACGCAGCAGATCGCTTCGGCTGCGGTGAACAAGTACTTCGAGCAGGGATTTGACATCGTCTATCATCATCGCGAAGACCGCGAAGGCTTCAAAGCCGGCGCGCTGGAAGCGGGGCTCAAGAAATCTTCGGGCGAGTTCGTTCTGATCTTCGACGCCGACTTCGTGCCGCGCCCGGATTGTATTCGCCGGATGATTGACTACTTTACCGACGAGAGAGTCGGAATGGTGCAGATGCGATGGAGCCACATCAACGCCGACTACTCGCTGCTCACCAGGGTGCAGGCGATCATGCTCGACGGGCACTTCGTAATCGAGCAGGTTGCGCGTAATCGGTGCGGCGGGTTCTTCAATTTCAACGGCACCGCCGGGATGTGGCGGCGCGAAACCATCGAGTGGTCGGGTGGATGGCAGCATGACACGCTCGCCGAAGACACCGATCTTTCATATCGCGCGCAACTGATGGGCTGGCACTTTGTCTATCTGGCCGACGACGACGTGCCCGCCGAGCTGCCGGTCGAGATGAACGCCTTCAAAGCGCAGCAACGGCGATGGGCCAAGGGCGTCGTGCAAGTGGGGATCAAGTTGTTTCGACGCATGTGGCACGACCCGCGGCTGCCGAAGCGAGTGAAGATCGAGCAGTTCTTCCGCCTGACAGGGAACCTCGCAGCGCCGCTGGTGATCGTGCTTGCTTTGATCAATCTGCCGATCCTGATCGTGCGTTACAACCAGGGACTGTTTCACCTGTTTGCGCTGGACGTGCCGGTACTCACGTTCTCGACGGTGTCCGTAATCGTCTACTACCTCGTGACGCAGCGGTACCTGCATCCGGACACGTGGAGAAAGTCGATCAAGTACATTCCGTTCGTGATGAGTATGGGGATTGCTCTGACCTTCTCGAACGCGCGAGCGGTGCTCGAAGCGGTGCTTGGAGTAGAGACGCCGTTCGTTCGCACGCCGAAGTACAGGATCGAAGACACGCACGACACGACCTGGGTGAAGAAGCACTACGTGCCGCGCCGGATCTCATTGCCCTGGCTTGAGCTGCTGTTCGCGCTCTACTTTGTGTTTACGATCTGGTTTGCGATTGACAGCGGGATTTTCGGCACCCTGCCGTTCTTGATGATTTACCTGTGTGGTTACGCGTACGCGGCGGCGATGTCGTTCGCGCAGATGCGGCCCAACTGGCGGCGGAAGTAGGCTGTAGGTAGTGCGGTGCTCACTTCGAATGGCTGACATCTACTTGAAGATCGACTTTTCGAGTTCCTAATCCCTCTCCCGATCGCGTCTCCCGATTGACCACGTTCAACTCGGCTCGGCATCAATGACGAGGCTCATAGATCAATGAAAAAGACCGCTTCAGTTCTTATCTTGTCGGTTGTCTTGGCTCAACTCTTTACTGGTTC
>DATLWF010000333.1:0-2606 GCA_035576605.1 Blastocatellia bacterium
TTGCGGAGATTCCAGGAACCGATCTGAAGGATGAGATCGTGATGCTGGGCGCGCACTTCGATTCGTGGCACTCGGGAACAGGAGCTACCGACAATGCAGCCGGTTCGGCGGTGTGCATGGAAGCGGTTCGCATACTTCAGACGCTCGGGTTGAAGCCGCGCCGCACGATTCGAATCGGCTTGTGGAGCGGCGAGGAGCAAGGCTTGCTCGGCTCGCGCGCCTATGTGTCTGAGCACTTCGCAAAACGGTTGGGCCCGGATCCACGCTTCGGCGGTGGTCCTCCGGCGGCGGGCGCGACTCCCGAGCCGCAAACGCCTCCGCAGTTCGAGATCAGAGCAGAACACGAGAAGTTCGCCGGTTACTTCAATCTCGACAACGGCACGGGCAAGGTTCGTGGGATCTACATGCAGGGCAATGAGGAAGTCCGCCCGATCTTCAGAGCGTGGTTTAGTCCCTTCAGAGACATGATTGGTGCTGGCCCCGAGCCGAAAGCCGGCAATCAGAGGGACCTTCCGATTGCGACGCTATCGATCTCGAACACCGGCGGAACCGACCATCAATCATTCGATGGGGTTGGGTTGCCGGGCTTCCAATTCATACAAGACCCGATCGAGTACGATACTCGCACTCATCACTCGAACATGGACGTGTATGATCGGATACAGGAAGACGACATGAAGCAGGCGGCTACGATCATGGCTGCGTTTGTGTACAACACGGCAATGCGCGACAAGAAACTTCCGCGCAAACCGCTACCCGGTCAGCCGGTGGCTCGAACGGGACGGTAGGACGAATTGCCGATTGCCGATTTCCGATTGAGACACACAGTTCTCAATCGCCAATCGGCAATCGGCAATCACTTCACCCACACTGTTTTGATGTTAACGAATTCGCGAATGCCGTAGACGCCCAGCTCGCGTCCGTAACCCGAATGCTTGACGCCACCGAACGGCAAGCGCGGATCGCTTGCCACCATTCCGTTGATGAATACACAGCCTGCTTCGATCCCGTCGATGAACTGTGATTGTTCTTCTGTATCGTTGGTCCACGCGCTTGCGCCCAGTCCGAATGACGTGTCATTTGCAAGGCTTATCGCATGGTCGATATCGCTCGCGCGAAACAGCGAAGCGACCGGGCCGAATAACTCTTCTCGATATGCAGGTGAGTCTTTCGGTATGTCGGTGAGCACCGTAGGCGGGTAGTAATAGCCCCCGTCCGCCAGACGCTTGCCGCCCGTCAGAACACGCGCGCCGAGTTCAACCGTCTTGCGCACCTGTTCTTCGAGGTCTGCAAGTATCTGGGCAGTGGCGAGCGGGCCCACTTGAACCGTATCGTCCATCGGATTGCCGACCGTGAGTGACTCCATGCTTTCGACAAAGCGCTGCTCGAACTCGCCGGCAATCTCTTCTTTAACGATGAAGCGTTTTGCGGCAATGCAAGATTGGCCGTTGTTGATTGTGCGAGCGGTCACCGCTGTCTTAACAGCTTCCTTGAGATCGGCGCTCGGCATGACGATAAAAGGATCGCTGCCTCCGAGCTCAAGCACCGTCTTCTTGATAAGCTTGCCTGCGACGCTGGCGACCTGGCTTCCCGCCGGCTCGCTTCCCGTCAACGTCACCGCCCTCACTCGCGGGTCTTCAATCAGTTGTTGAACTTTATCCGAGCCAATCAACAGCGTTTGAAAAACCCCGGCGGGAAAGTCCGCATCGCGAAAAATGTCTTCGATTGCCAGCGCGCACGCCGTGACGTTCGAAGCGTGCTTGAGGAGCGCCACGTTTCCAGCCATCAAGGCGGGCGCGGCGAAGCGAAAGACCTGCCAGAAGGGAAAATTCCAGGGCATCACAGCCAGCACCGGCCCGAGCGGCTGATACCGGATGAAGCTGCGTGTGGCGTCGGATGGCACCATTTCGTCAGCGAGGAAGCGCTCGGCGTTCTCGGCATAGTAGCGGCAAACCCACGCGCACTTTTCAGCCTCGGCGATGGCGGCTTTGATGGGCTTGCCCATCTCGGTCGTCATAATCTCGCCAAACAGCTTTTTCTTCTCTTCAAGAATTTGGGCAGCTTGCGTCATTCTTGCGGCGCGCTCGGGAAACGTCGTTCGTCGACTCACGTAAAAAGTCTCTTCCGCCCGCTCGAGTCTATCCTCGACTTCGGAATCGGAAAACGCTTCGAAGGTTTTTATCGTCTCGCCCGTTGCAGGGTTGATGGAGACAATTGGCATTTCGCTTCACCTCGGATGCGTTGCGCAAGCGTTGACTGCTGATTTGATGTTCAAACGTCCAGCGGATAACTAACTGAAAGAGTAGCACAGATGCGTTTGGTGAAAACATCGGACCTCACGGCTTTCTGTGGGTCGGTGTGTTTGATACGATTTCGTCGAGCATCGGAAAGGGGAATACACAATGCCCAGGGCGATTGATATGCACGTGCACCTGCCGACCGCGAGCTTTCTCGACGGAGCGGTCAAACCATTCAAAGAGCCGGCAGAAGCATTCTTCCGAAGCAGAGTGCCCGTGCGCGAGATGGACGAAGTCGCCCGGGTCTACGAAGAGCTTGACATACTGGCGGTCCTGCTGGCGTGGGATGCCGAAACCGCAACCGGTCTG
>DATLWF010000334.1:0-16239 GCA_035576605.1 Blastocatellia bacterium
CGGTTCGTCGCCGGTTCGATGGGGCCGACGACGAAGGCCATCTCAGTCACCGGTGGGGTGACCTTCGATCAACTCATCAACGGCTTCCACGATCAAGCTGCCGGATTGGTCGCCGGCGGCGCTGACATTCTAATCGTCGAAACCCAGCAAGACACTCGCAACGTGAAAGCCGCGCTCATCGGCATCTGGCGATTGTTTGACGCCATCGGATTCAAAGTCCCGGTAATGGTATCGGGCACCATCGAAGCGATGGGCACGATGCTCGCCGGTCAGACTGTCGAGGCGTTCTCGACTTCGCTGATGCACGCCGATCTGTTGTCTGTCGGGTTGAACTGCGCGACTGGGCCCGAGTTCATGACCGATCGCATTCGAAGCCTCGCCGAACTGGCTGAGACTCGCGTGTCGTGTATACCTAACGCGGGACTGCCCAACGAAGACGGCATCTACCTGGAGACGCCCGAGAGTATGGCGACGACGCTCGAGCGCTTTGTCAATCACGGCTGGATCAACCTGGTGGGTGGTTGTTGTGGCACGACTCCGCCTCACATCCTTGCTCTCGCGCAAATGGTAGAGGGCAAGCGCCCGCGCGTTCCAGTCAAGCATCATCGCAGTCTGTTTTCGGGAATCGACTTTGTCGAAGCAAGCGACGACCAGCGCCCGCTGATCGTCGGCGAGCGCACCAACGAAGTCGGCTCGCGAAAGTTCAAGCGCCTGATCACCGAAGAGAAATATGAGGAAGCTGCCGAGATCGCGCGGCAGCAGGTGAAAGGCGGCGCGCAGATCTGCGACGTGAATCTCCAGAACGCCGACCGCGAAGAGTTGTACGACGTCGATCGCTTCTACGAGAAGATGATACGCGTGGTCAAGGCGCCGACAATGATCGACACCACCGATCCAGTCGCGATCGAGCGCGCGCTCACTTATTGCCAGGGCAAGTCGATCATCAACTCGATCAACCTAGAAGACGGCCTCGACAAATTCGAACGCGTGACGCCGCTCGCGCGCAAGTACGGCGCGGCGTTAATCGTCGGCTGCATCGACGAAGACAAAGAGCAGGCCCAGGCCATCACTCGCGAGCGCAAGCTGGCGATCGCGCAACGCTCGGTGAAACTTCTCAACGAAGACTACGGCATTCGCACTGAAGACATCATTATCGACCCGCTGGTGTTTCCCTGCGCCACCGGCGACGCAAACTACGTCGGCAGTGCGGTAGAGACTATCGAAGGCGTCCGGTTGATCAAGCAGGAGATTCCTTATGTAAAGACGATCCTCGGAATCAGCAACGTGTCCTTTGGTCTTCCTGAGGCCGGAAGGGAAGTGCTGAACTCGGTTTTTCTGTATCACTGCACGAAGGCTGGGCTGGATCTTGCGATAGTCAATTCAGAGAAGCTGGAACGCTACGCGTCAATCCCGGAAGAGGAGCGCCGTCTCTCCGAAGACCTGTTATGGAATCGCGGCGAGGATCCAATCGCCGCTTTCGCCGCGCACTTCCGCAGCGCGACTTCAAGACAGAAGAAAAAGGCGAGCGATCTCCCCCTCGATGAGAGGATCGGGAACTACATCATCGAAGGCACGAAAGAAGGCTTGATCGCGGACCTCGAAGTAAAGCTCAAAGAAGCGGCGCCGCTCGACATCATCAACGGTCCGCTGATGGCCGGTATGTCAGAGGTCGGCCGCCTCTTCAACAACAACGAGCTGATCGTCGCCGAGGTGCTTCAAAGCGCCGAAGCGATGAAGGCCGCGGTCTCTTATCTCGAACAGTTCATGGAGAAGACCGCCGACAGCTCTCGCGGCCGGATCATTCTCGCTACAGTTAAAGGCGACGTGCATGATATTGGCAAGAACCTCGTTGACATCATCCTCTCGAACAACGGCTATCAGGTGGTGAACCTCGGCATCAAGGTCCCGCCTGAGATTTTGATTCAAGCTGTGCGCGAACACAGACCCGACGCGATCGGATTGTCAGGCTTATTGGTGAAGTCTGCTCAACAGATGGTGCTGACGGCCGAAGACTTAAAGGACGCGGGCATCGACCAGCCCTTGCTCGTTGGAGGCGCGGCGCTGTCTGATCGGTTCACGCGCGGGAAAATCGCTCCGGCTTACGGCGGGACTGTTGTGTATGCAAACGACGCGATGAACGGGTTGGACATCTTGAACAGGTTGATGGACCCGAAGTCGCTCGCGAAGCTCGAAGGGGACCTTCTCGAAAGAGACCTTGGCGTTGTCGCTCGTGTTTCGGAGCCCGTCGTTGCGGAGACGGAACAGCGCAGCTCGAAGATCTCGCTCGACGTTCCGATTCCGCCAGTGCCCGATCTGAATCGTCACGTGATCGAAGTGAAAGACCTCGACGAAGTGTGGAGCTACATCAACCCGCAGATGCTTTACGGTCGGCACTTGGGTTTGCGCGGTAAGTTCACCGAGTTGCTCGCGTCCGGTGATCGTCTAGCTCGCGAGCTTGAAGAAACAATCGACCGGGTGAAGGAAGAATGCCGCGCGGGAGCGATGCGGGTTCGGGTTGTGTGGCAATTCTTCGAAGCGGAACCTGCAGGCAACTCTATTAACCTGTTCGCAGATGTTCAGGGTGCTAACGGTCAAAGTACTAACGTTCAGAGTCCAGTCCTCGCTCAGAGTCCAGCGTTTAGGCTGTCCGCTTCTTCACCGCTCGACCCCGCGTCCTCCGCGGTTGAGAATCCAGTCGCAACCTTCCGTTTTCCTCGTCAACGCAAAGAAGACGGTTTAGCCCTGAGCGATCTGGTCTTGCCCGCGAGCCTCGACGGCTCGACCCGCCACCGCGATCACATCGCGCTGTTCGTGACGACCGCCGGCGAAGGCATCCGGGAAATCGCCGAGGAAGCTAAACAGGCGGGCGAGTACTTGCGATCATACGCGCTCCAGGCATTGGCCCTCGAAACCGCCGAAGCCGCCGCCGAATGGTTGCACTCACGGATTCGCGCCGCGTGGGGCTTCCCGGACCGGCCGGATCTTGCACGCCAGGCGGTGTTCCAGGCTCGCTACCGAGGCAAGCGATATTCATTCGGCTACCCCGCGTGTCCTGACCTCGACTCGCAAGCCGAGTTGTTTCGCCTGTTGCGCCCCGAGGAGATCGGCGTTCAGTTGACCGAAGGCTTCATGATGGAACCCGAAGCTAGCGTCTCGGCGTTAGTGTTTCACCACCCGGACGCGACCTATTTTTCGGTAGGCGCGCAAGAGCTTGCTGAAGCTACGGCGGATTAGTCATTGGAAGCCCGGCTTCTAAGGTTCAGACAAACCATCCAAAGCGACAGTCGTCAAAGACTGACGGGCAGTGCTGATCGGACGCGAACCCCGTCGGATGCGGAGTGTGATGGATCGAAGAGGGAACCAGTGATCAGGCTACTGAAGGACTATCCGTTATATCAGCTCAAGGTGGAGCTAAAAGGAAGTCAGCCGGCAATCTGGAGACGTTTCCAGGTGAAGGCAGAAACAACTCTATTCAGACTTCATAGAGTTCTTCAGGTCGTGATGGGATGGCACAACTACCACCTTCACGAGTTCAGGATTGGGGATCTCAGTTTCGGGGAGCCCGGGCCTGAACTAGGCTTGGATTTTATCGACGAGCGTAAGGTAAGGCTTACCCAGATCGCGCCAAACGGCAGGCTTACGTTCCAGTACATCTATGATTTCGGAGACGGGTGGCAGCACAAAGTGACCGTCGAGAAGGGTGTGGACAACGAGGCCGGCATTCGTTACCCGACCTGCATTGACGGCGCACGGGCCTGCCCGCCAGAGGACGTTGGCGGCATAAGCGGCTACGCATCTTTTTTGAAAGCGATTCAAAATCGCCGACACCCTGAGCACAGGCAGTACCTGGCATGGATCGGCGGCCACTTCGAATCCGAAGCATTTGATCTGGAAGCCGTCAATCGCAAGTTGTCGAGACTGAGATGAGGCGCAGATACTTTTTGCGAGACTATCAAGTTACTGGTTTAGCGCTCGTGATATATCAGGTAGGCGCTTATGCTGCCGCGTACAGTCATCGACAGTCCAAGGATCGCCGCATCTTCTCCCGGAAAAATCGCGATAGTCCCGGGATAACGATGAGGAGCATGAGAAACAGCACAAGTCAGAAGAGTTTGTTGCCCGCAAGTTCGTAGTCGCTTACCGAGTCTCCAGCTCAGCTCGACCCGCGGCCGGAAGAAGCATACGAGAACGAATGCCGCCAGGCTCAGGCTTGTTGGCGCACGTTGCCACCTTCCCCCTCAAAAGGCAGCCACCATCAACCAACCGCAGTTCGAAGCTCATGAGAGGCCATTGCCCGCCGCGGCTCCAACTCAGTGAGCGTGCTTGAGCCTACTCACGCGTGTATAATGTTCTCAGGACGCTTGCCAGATTCCAACGCTTATCATCGCGCTTGAGCGAGACGATTCGAAATGTGATTGACCTCCAACAAGACAGCCTGATCCTTGTTGAACGTCCGCACATGTGGCTGTTCGAAGAGTCAAAGGAGAACTTATGGAAACCGTTGTTGGAATTTTCAAGACACAGGCTGAAGCAGGTCGTGCTGCAGATTATTTAAAATCGGCAGGAATCCCGGAGGAACATCTGATCGTTCTGATGCCCGGAGCTTCCAAGGGGGAACTCCAGGCAGTGCCCACGACAGAGACGGAGGCGCCTGGTGTGGGCGCGGCGATTGGGGGCGTTGTCGGCGGAGCTTTAGGGGCCGCCAGCGGCATGAGTCTCGGCGCTGCTGCTGCCACCTTCTTTGTCCCCGGGGTCGGCCCGGTGATCGCTATCGGTCTTCTTGGAGCGGCCCTCCTCGGCACGGGCGGCGCTGCGGGCGGCGCGGCGCTCGGCGAGGCACTGGACGAAGGGCTGGTTGAAGGATTGCCAAAGGACGACCTGTTCGTTTATGAGGATGCGCTCAGACAGGGACGCTCGGTCGTCATTGTGTTTATATCCGAGGGCAGACAGGCCGAAGTCGTTCGAAAAATCATTGAGCAGGCGGGAGCAGAAGACATCGATTCGGCACGCAAGAATTGGTGGGTTGGACTGCGCGACGCCGAAGAAGAACACTACACGGCGAGCGGACGAGACTTTGCGCGCGATGAACCAAACTATCGAACCGGGTTCGAGGCGGCCCTGCATCACCAGACTCGTGGCAAGGCTTACACGGAAGTCGTCAATTACTTGATGATTCGCTACCCTAAGATTTACGGCGAGGAGTCTTTCCGGCGCGGATACGAGCGGGGCCGGACTCACACAAAAAGCCTGACAAAGAGTTTCGAGAAGTCAGCTTAGAATAAGCCAGAAGGGCAGCACAGCGGGCTATCTGCAGTGCTGCCCTTCTAAGGTATCTTTTAGGTTCAGAGAGCTATAGTCCGGTTGTCCCCTGAGGACTACCAACGCCCGTGACGAAGTCCCACCCGACTGTGCAGCTAAAACTGCCAGCCGAGCCACTGACGATATCTCGGAAACTAGTAGTCCCTAGTCTGCCGTAGATGTGAGTCAACTCGGTCGTGCTATCGGTGTAGAAATGGTTCGACAAGTTGGTCATTCCGGCCAGACAGGGCGAAGCAACACTGGTCCCGCCGAAAACGAGCCAGCCGCTGAGTCCCTGGCAGCGCGTGCTGTCGTAGACGGCGACGCCTGTATTCGGATCAGAGTCGGATGATACGTCAGGGATGCCCCGCGCGTTTCCGACGACTGCATTGATCTGATACGCGGGTTTAGGCTCATACTTGCTTGGACCACCGCCACTGCCGCTCCAGCCCGTCTCACTCAGGAAGGCGCCCGACGAATTGGTATTGACGCGGGTTCCTCCAGCGGCCACCACAAAGGGGGATGCGCTTGGATAGATAGTGGTTCCACCCGTATCGCCACTTGAAGCGAAGTACACGATGCCGTTACCCGACGGGAAATGGAAATCGTTAGAGGCTTCAGAAGAGAATTCACTGCCGCCCCAACTCATGGAGACTTCCCTCGCGCCTGCGATTGCGCTGGCTACATCCACCGCACTAAAAAGATTGGCGAAACTGTTGGTGGCGGCTTCGACTAGTACGATCTTTGCGCTCGGCGCCATCGCATGGGCCCATTCGATGTCGAGGGCCGCCTCCTGTGCCCAGCCACAGTTGCCGCGAGGCTTGCTGCCGCTGGCGTAGACAACCTGAAAGACAGTGTTTGTCGAGGCAAGCGCGTTTGTAGAGGTTTCCTGAGGCAAACCGAACTGAGCAGAGAAAACATTAAAATCGTTGAGCGCAGTCGGATAGTCGAAAGCGTCAACGATGACGATTGTGTTTGCTCCGCCCGTCGAAGGCATGTTGTAGAAGGACCGAAGTTGTGCCGGCGTCATGCCACCATTTGGCCCAAGTCCTCCCTCCGGTGGGGCCGTTTTTATCACATGGTTGGTGTGTGCGCGCAGACCAATCTCAGAGGGCCCCTCAATACTCGAATCGGGGATTAGGACATCGCGGTTGTCTGGATGTTGGTCAACGCCGTTGTTTGCTTGTTGCGAATTCACATGGGGTACGCTTAGCAATAGCAACCCTGCTACGATAAACGCGCTCGTCATCAATCTCTTCATAAACCAGTCTCTCCTTCTCCAATTATCAGCGGCTCACTTGAGCTCGGAGTTATATGAATCTTGCACCGTGAGGGTCACCAATCTGAGTTCGTGTCTGGTAGAGCGCGGGAGAGCGCTTCGACACGAGATCGATTCTAGGTGTGGAAACCTTCTGTGTCAACAGTACACGCAGTATGCTGCGGACAAAGTATGCTGTGGACAGTGTGTTCTGAAAAAGCTGAAGTCGCTGGGTGCTTATCTTTGGCTGCCTGGTAACATAAGCGCCCGGGTGTTGGAGTTGGACGATGGAGGAGATCTCCGTCTCGACGAGTTATGTGTCGCCGATCGTCGCTCACTGCTTCTTAAGGGTGCCGCTCACCTTCGTAGTTTTGCCCCCCTTTACAACGATCTCTTTCTGAAAAAACTTGTACCCCGGCCTTTCGAGATCAACGGTGTATTTGCCTGGCTGGATATCGGTGATCGTGGTGGGAGTCAGCCCTTTCGTTTGAGGCTCGCCCGCTCCTCCTTCATCGTTAGAGATGAGCAGCACGCGTGCTCCCGGCGGAACCGAGCTGACTTCGATAGTTCCAGTCGTGCTCTGATTCGATTGCTGAGTCGGCTTGGTCTGCGAGGAGTTGGACGGCGCGGCGTTGGTATTGATGTTGGACTGATTGGTGTTCGCCGGCGGAGCTGGAGTGCACGCTGACTCCATCGCGAGGCCCAAACCAAGAAACAACAGATTCAAAACGAGCGGCCTTAATTTCATTCGTCTAGCCTACAACACAACCAGCAGGCTACAAAGCTCCGAGGGGTTGTGAACGCCGCTCCCGACGTACATACTCCGTTTCTATGACAACCAGCAAGCAATTACAGATGGTCATGCGGGATATGCTTTTCATCACATGGGCGGTCGAGCCTGAGGTTGTGCGCAAGCTGGTCGATGATCGGCTGGAGCTCGACACGAAGATTGACTCCAACGGCCGCGTGGTCGCGTTCGTATCGGCCGTTTGTTTTCGGGTTGATGACGTGAGGTCGAGGGCCCTCCCGCTGCCGAGCCTGAGCTTCCAACAGGTGAACTATCGGGTCTATGTGCGAGCGGGTGAGGTTCCGGCGGTCTGCTTCCTGGGGATGAAGGTCAACTCTCGAATGGTCACGGCGATGACCAGTTTTATGAGCGTGCCGGTTCACTATGAGGATATCGACATAACAACCTCCCCGGGGGGTAACGGATCGCTGCGCTACACGGTCAAATCAGCAGGTCTTCGCGCCGAGGCGATGACCGGCCAGGACGACCTGAAAACGGAGTTGGATGGGAAGGTTGGGGCGCATTTCATAACCCATAGGCTTGTCGGCTATGTGGGGGCTGGCAACGGCATGTTCCGAATTGACGTCGAACAACCTGGGTTAGATGCTGTCTTGGCTCGCGTTCAGAGCGTGCAGGCGCCGATTTTGGAACAGCTTGGTCTATTGACGCCGGATCAATCGGCCCAGCCTTATTCCGCGCTTTACGTACGAGAGGGGTTGTTCGCGGCTGATACACCGGTTCGTGAATGGTAGATCGCCCGGGCTCGTGTTAATTGTTGAACAGCGTTGCGCCGGTGGGTTAGTATGCTAACACGCCTTTTATGATGGAGTGACGAGGATGTCTTACAGGTCTGGGTCCGTACGGGTTCTTCTTCTGCTGGCATGTACGATCGTGATCGTTGTTTTCAAGTCAAGCGGTGCCGGAAGTCGCGCGCAGAACAGACCTGCGCGGACATCGGCCAGTGAGCGCGTTCAACAAACCGTCGCCAACGGAGATGTTGTGAGGCTATCCGCTCCGGCGAAACCCGCTTCCGGAGCCGGTGTCAACGGCGCTAACCTCGCGGTGTTTGACGCGGCGTCCAGCAGCAACGTGCTGCTTCAGACGACACTCGAGTGGAGTTTTGGGGGCAAAGTGCAGCGCGGCTGGAGTCTTTACACTCCCTTGATCGATGATCTGATTGGCGCGGGCGTCGATGCCGGCGGTAGCGAGTTTGCGATGCGGCTGTCGCTCTGGCAGAGAGAGAAAGGCATTGAACCGTCTGGGATGCTGGACGGCGAGACGTGGTCGCAAATGGTCGCGAAGTTTCAATCCCGGAGAAATGTTGGCCGGGCTTTTTCCGCTCTGAACGAACTGGTCACGATTCCTATCTCGGACTGTTACGACCCTACGCGCGCCGAGGAGCTTCGGAGCGCCGAGCGCGAGACTTTTGCTGCTTACAAGCGAATGGTCGCGGCCGCCGCAGCCGATTCATCACTCGGGCTTCAAGTGGGCGGCAACGGTCAGCTCGCTTCGAATGAGAAGTTTCTAAAGATCATCTCGGCGTTCCGCTCACCCGCGTATCAGCAGCAACTAAGGCGGCAATCTCCCAACAGCGGGAGCGCAGGGCTTGCGATCAACAGCCCGCACTCTACGGGACGTGCGCTGGATCTCTACGTGGGCGGCGAGCCGGTCAGCACAAAAGACCAGAACCGTGCGCTGCAAACTCAGAGCGCGGTGTATCGCTGGCTGGTGAAGAACGCGGCTCGCTTCGGGTTCCAACCTTATTTCTACGAGCCGTGGCATTGGGAGTATGTGGGTGTTGGAAGCGCCGTGGCGAAATGAACATATGATCGCTTAGCCAATATCCAGATCGGATCTCTTCTCGCAAGCCTTGCTCCACTCGCTGTGTCGTGCCAACCTCTTGAGCAGTGAAAACGCCTCCTCAAAGAGTGAACGAATTCATTGAGCGACACTCGATGCTCGGTGGAACACGCGGTGTCCTGATTGCGGTGTCGGGCGGTGCTGACTCCGTTGCCTTACTCGATATGCTCGTGCGCCTTTCATTCGGGGATAGGGAATGGGAGTTGGGGGTTAAAGAAGAGCAAAGAGGCGGAGCAGTAGAGGAGCTGGGGACCACGAAAGCCCCTCTGCGCCTCTGCCCCTCTGCTCCCCAGCCTGTCTCCAACACCCATCCCCCATTCCCCATCACCCGTCTTCATGTTGCTCATCTGGATCACATGCTGCGAGGCGGCGAGTCCGCCGCCGACGCCGAGTTCGTGCGCGCATTAGCCGGACGGCTCGGGATCCAGGTCACCGTTAGGTCGGCCGATGTTCGCGGGGCCGCAAAGGCTTCGGGTCGAGGAATCGAGGAGATGGCGCGAGAGATTCGGTACGATTTCTTGCTGGGCGTCGCTAATGAAGCAGGTTGCGATCGCATCGCGGTCGGACACACGATGACCGATCAAGCTGAAACCTTTCTAATGCGGCTCATTCGTGGCGCTGGGCTGCGTGGGCTCGCGGCGATGCGCCCGGTTTCAAAGGTTCCCATTTTTCGCCAAGGGAAGGCAGAAGGCAGAAGGCAGAAGGCAGACAACGAATCTCTGCCTTCTGCCTTCTGCCTTCTGCCTTCTGTTCTGCTCATCCGCCCGCTGCTGTGCATCACCCGCGAGGAAGTTGACGCATATTGTCGCCAACGCGGCCTCGAGTTCCGAACCGACGCGACCAATCTAAGCTTGCACTACACCCGGAATCGGATACGGAACGACGTATTACCAGCGCTCAGGGCGATCAATCCGCGAGTCGCGGAATCGATCTCAAGGGCGGCGGAGAACATAGCGGGCGATCAGGACGCGCTGGACGGCCTCGCATCGTCGTTGCTCAGAAAGGCCCGGTTCTTATCCGATGCGTGGCGAGGTATTGATGGAGGGACGGAGGCTTACTCGGTTGCGGCGCTGCTGGAACAGCCCGCTGGCATGCGGCGGCGGATGATTATCGAAGCAATCCGGGTGATGCGCGCCGCGGCAATTCGGGAGAAGCGATATGGCGCTGGCGAAGTCAGTTTCGCGCACGTTGCGGCGGTCGAAGGTCTGCTGGCCGCGAATGCAAGCGGCAAGCATATCACTCTGCCTTGTTCGCTGGAGGTATGGCGGGAATTTGATGCCCTTGTATTTAAGCCGGTCGCGCGAGCGCTCAAAGAGGCGCCGTACCAATCGCCGATTAGCTCGGCGTGTCCGGATGCGCAAGCAGGCGGGTTCGCGTTCACACTCCAGCGAAACCTGCCCAACGAGATGCTCAATTCGGTAATCGAAGAAACACGGCGGGCCAGGCAGCGAGCCGGGCGAGACTGGACGACCGTGGCGCTCGACGATCGCGCGTTGCCGGAGGAGCTGGTCATCAGGCCGCGACTCCGCGGCCAGCGAGCGCACGTCTTTGGGCAGCGTAAAACAATAAAGTTGAAAAACTTGATGATTGACCATAGAATCCCATCAAGCCGTCGAGCCACCTGGCCTTTAGTGACCACCCCGGACGGCGTATACATCTGGTCACCGGGTCTGCCCCCAGCCTTAGAGTTCGCCGCGCGTGACGAGACGCGAGATGTTGGCCAACGCCTCGCCATATTGCGCGCTTTAGCCATCTGATTTCCGCCGGGGAATCCGCGCCCGAGGAGCTACAATGGAAAAGACACTCCGGGTAGTACGATCAAAAGAAGAAATACAAGTGCGCATAAGCCAGCTTGCCGATGAAATCCGCGCCGCCGCTCCGGCTGGCGAGCTGACGGTCGTCGGGATACTCGACGACGCTTTCGTCTTTCTGGCCGATCTGGTTCGCGCGCTGGACATCCAGCTAAATTGCTGTTTCATGAAGGTCACGCGTCACAGGCACGGCGGTCAGAACGAAGTCATCTTCACCAGTGAGTTTGATCCGCGCGGACGTGACATCCTGCTGGTCGAAGCGGTCGCTGCGACGGGCGTGACGCTCGACTACATAAGCGAGCACCTGGCCACGCGCGGGGTGAAATCCCTTCGCACCTGCGTGCTCGTAGATAAACCGGGGGAGCGGCGCGTGGGCGTCAAGCCAGACTTCGCTGCGTTTCAGATAGACGATTGCTTCGTGTTCGGCTATGGATTAGGAATCCAGAACCAATATCGCCAGCTTCCGTATCTAGCAGTGATGGAGGATTAACGGATTGCCGATTTCCGATTGTCGATTTTCGATCTCTTATTGCGGATGACGAACGGGACGGGCAATCGGAAATCGCCAATCGGCAATCAAGAGGCGGTCATTGCGCATCATAATGCTGTAAGTTAGAATTTCTTCAGCGGTCAGTCGCTCGTTTTGATTGGAGGTTTCAAGTGAACTCTACGGTCAGGCAGATAGTCTTTTGGGTTCTTATCATCGGTGGCGCGTTTCTTCTCTACCAGGTCTTCTCGGGCAGGAACACCCCGAAGGAAACGCCTCTGAGCTACTCGGCACTACTGGAGAAGGCCCAGCAAAAGCCGTCGCAGGTCAAGAAGGCCCAACTGGAAGAGGGGCACGGAATCAAGGGTGAGTTGGTCTCGGGCGAGGTTTTCACCACCGAGCTTCCCAACGAATTCGCCCAGGCTGATGTAGCTAAGACATTGAGAGAAAATGGCGTGGCCGAGGTCTC
This sequence comes from Blastocatellia bacterium, assembly GCA_035576605.1. Lineage (GTDB taxonomy): Bacteria > Acidobacteriota > Blastocatellia > UBA7656 > UBA7656 > Onstottus_A. Next base: position 11,971 of record DATLWF010000334.1, read on the forward strand.
ATTTAAGAGCACCTCATCGAGCCAATGGCTTTTCGGCTTGATAAGCTACGCGCCGCTGCTGGTGTTCATCGGCCTGTGGATTTTCATGATGCGGCAGATGCAATCGGGCGGCAACAAGGCGCTCTCATTCGGCAAATCTCGCGCGAAGCTCCTAAGCAATCAGCAGAAGCGGGTGACCTTCAAAGACGTCGCCGGCGTCGAAGAAGCCAAGGAAGAGCTGCAAGAGATTATTGAGTTCCTGAAAGAACCGCAGAAGTTTCAAAAGCTGGGCGGACGAATCCCCAAGGGCGTGTTGATGATGGGCCCGCCCGGTACAGGCAAGACGCTGCTCGCCCGTGCAATCGCCGGCGAAGCTAACGTACCGTTCTTTTCAATCTCCGGGTCTGACTTCGTCGAGATGTTTGTCGGCGTCGGCGCAAGCCGCGTGCGCGATCTGTTTGAGCAGGGTAAGAAGAACGCTCCGTGCATAATCTTCATCGACGAGATCGACGCCGTCGGACGGCATCGGGGGGCCGGTCTCGGGGGCGGACACGACGAGCGCGAACAGACCTTGAACCAGTTGCTTGTTGAGATGGACGGCTTCGAATCAAACGACGGAGTCATCCTGATAGCTTCGACGAACAGACCGGACGTGCTCGACCCGGCGCTGCTTCGTCCCGGCCGCTTCGACCGTCGAGTCGTTGTCCAGCGGCCTGACGTGAAGGGTCGCGAAGGCATACTCGCAGTCCACACCCGCAAGATCCCGCTGGGCGACGACGTTGACATAAACGTCGTGGCTCGCAGCACGCCGGGCTTCACCGGCGCGGATCTGGCGAACCTTGTCAACGAAGCTGCGTTGAGTGCTGCGCGCTACAACAAGAAAGCGGTCTCGATGCAGGACTTCGAGTGGGCGAAGGACAAGGTGCTGATGGGTTCGGAGCGGCGCTCGATCGTAATGTCCAACGAAGAGAAGCGCAACACGGCTTATCACGAAGGTGGTCACACGTTGGTTGGGATAAAAGTTCCGAACGCCGATCCAATTCACAAGGTTTCGATCATCCCGCGAGGCATGGCGTTGGGCGTGACGATGCAATTGCCCGAGGCAGACCGCTACTCGCACACACGCGATTACCTCGAGGGCCAGATCGCAATAATGATGGGCGGCCGAATCGCCGAGGAGATTTTCCTGAATCATATGACCACCGGCGCGGCAAACGACATCGAGAAGGCGACCGAGCTCGCGCGGAAGATGGTATGCGAGTTTGGAATGTCGAGCCTCGGCCCGATAACCTACGGCAAGAAGGAGGAGCAGATCTTCCTTGGACGTGAGATCGCTCAGCATCAGGACTACAGCGAAGACACCGCAATCAAGATAGATCAAGAAGTCCAGCGCTTGATAACAGATCAGTACAATCGGGCACGCCAGATCATTCTTGAGAACAAGGACGCATTGGTTCGATTGGCGGAAGCCCTGCTGGAGCGTGAGTCGCTAGACTCGATTCAGATTCGTCGGCTTGTTGCGGGCTTGCCTCTTGATGACGATGATCCCGCGCCGACACGCACGGACAAGCCCAAGGCTGAAGCAAAACCATCGGTTCTGAACCCGATCATTCCGCCGGTGCCCGGCGGTGCGCAGGCGTAGACTCCAGAGCGGCCAAGGAGCGCGTTGTGACCTCTACGAGCCAGTATCACCGCGGTGTCAGCCGGTGATACTGGCGATGACAAGGAACTCCCCGGCGCGCGAGCACTGCATCAAAGTCAATCCGGGACCAATGCAAGTCAGATCTTTACTTGTCTTAACTTCCCATCGACCAGTGAAAACCCGACTCTACCGAAAACGCACTGGTCGAGAGGTTGCAGCCGCACAGGCTCATTCGCACGCAGTCTCTTGCCGTTCAACATAGTTCCGTTGAGGCTGCCCTTGTCCTGTATTAGCCAACCTGTCGTATCGGCATATATCTCAGCGTGAGTTCGCGAGACAGAATTCTTGATGTCAATCGGGCCCAGGTCTATTTGGGGGTTGTGATGCCGACTTGGATCGCTTCTGCCGATGATCACGGTTTGTACCTCCCGATAAACGAGTGTACGACGGTGGTGATAAGGCGTTCCACAAAGTGGCAGAGCTAACAACGGCCTCGAAGTGTGTGGGCAGCGCAGCCGGGGCGTTCTTGGCAAGCACGTCCCGAAACGTAATGCTCTGCAACGTTCGGACTATTCTTTGGTGGCTACGACCGGCCGATCGTAACTCCACTTCGCTGACTCTAGCCATTCGAGCCCGGATTTTACCAAGCTAACCTTTTTTGTGTCGGGATCATACACATACATTCCGCGCTGGGTTATGGTGAAGACCGGAACTGCAAACCTGTCGGCCAACCGCAAGTCGTCTCCGGCAGGCTTTGGATCGACGCCATTCGGGTGAGTGTGTACCACCGCTATGATGTTCGAGGTCCAACCGAAAGTGAAGTGTTTTTGCTCGGCACTCTTACCCTGTGATCTGGCTATGATCCCACCGTCTGTGGTCGCGTACACCAGAACCAGTCCCTCGAACCCGTCGGAGCCATTGCGGGAGACGTGCCAGGCTTCTTGAAACACCTTTGCTGCTGCGGCGTCTATCTTTGAGATTATGAAGGCAGTCTTTTCCCCGTGAGACCCGTTCTTAGTCTGTGCGAGCGCGGAGACGCAATGACAGATGAACGTTAGCGCGAAAAAAACACGTAGGAGGGTAGAGCCTGTCGAGTGCCGGTGACTGGTTTTCATAAGGCGATCCCCTTTTCGAAGCTCTCGGCTGGGCCGTGGCTCCGTTGAACTGGAGGGCACTGTGTTTCCGCCCTCGCCTACTAGGTCGGGAAGCGCGTCTGAGAACTATCATTCGCCAGTCAACTCTTTCAGGAATGCCAAATAGCGGGGGCGGACGTGGTATACTCACGTCGCCTGGATTTGATCTCTCACTGCTAATGAGGGCACTATGTCTCCCTCACCCGGAACAATAACCAGACTGTTGGTAGATTGGCGGGATGGCGATAAGGCTGCGCTCGATAGACTGGTTCCTCTGGTGTATCGGGAGCTGCGCCGGTTAGCCGGCTATTACATGCGCCGCCAGCGCGCCCACCATACTCTCCAAACCTCGGCGTTGATCAATGAGGCATATCTGAGGCTCATCGATCACAAGAACATGCGATGGGAGAATCGAGCTCACTTCTACGCAGTAGCCGCGCAGGCGATGCGGCGCATCCTGGTAGATCACGCTCGAAGCCGCGGCTATGCCAAGCGAGGAGGAGGGGCGCTCAAGGTGTCGTTTGATGAAGCGGTCATCGGCGCCGAAGAGCGCGGCGCGGAATTGATCGCACTTGACGATGCGCTGCAAGATCTGGCGGAACTCGACCCGCGCAAATCTCAGGTAGTTGAGTTGAGGTACTTCGGCGGGCTCAGCGTAGAAGAGACGGCAGAGGTGATCGGGGTATCGTCAGTCACAGTAATGCGCGAATGGCGAAGCGCCAAAGGCTGGCTGCTGAAAGCAATCACCAAGAGAGAGCAATGACTCCTGAACGATGGAAGCAGATAGATCACCTTGCCCAGTCCGCGCTCGAACGCCGAGGCGATCAACGCCCGGCTTTCCTCGATGCAGCCTGTGCGGGCGATGATGCGCTGCGACATGAAGTTGAATCCCAGATTGCTTACCAGCAGCAAGCGAGCAAGTTCCTCGAAGAGCCTGCGTTCAAGCACGCCGCGGAGGTGATAGCAGACTCTCAAACCGAAAGTAACTCAATGGAAGGAAGGACGATCAGTCATTACAGCATCCTGCGCAAGCTTGGCGCCGGCGGGATGGGTGAGGTTTATCTTGCCCAGGACACCACGCTCAGCCGCAAGGTCGCAATCAAATTCCTTTCGGAGAATTCAGTCGCGGGTGAACAAAGCAGAAAACGTCTCGTCAGGGAGGCAAAAGCAGCAGCCGCGCTCGATCATCCTCATATCTGCGCGGTTCACGAAGTTGGCGAAGAGGCCGGTTACAGCTTCATAGTGATGCAGTATGTCGAAGGCGAAACGTTGGCGAGCCGCATTAGGCGCCAACCCATCGAGCTTCGGGAAGCGCTCAACATCGGCGTGCAGATCGCCGACGCTTTAGCCGAGGCTCACTCACACCGAATCATCCACCGCGACGTCAAGCCGCAAAATGTAATGCTCACGTCGAGCGGGCAAGTGAAGGTGCTCGACTTCGGGCTGGCAAGAGTGGTTCGCGAAGGCTCTCTGACAGAAAGCACCTCGGAGACTGAGAGCGTTCTGACCGTGCCT